>CAJCIA010000218.1 GCA_903970275.1 Betaproteobacteria bacterium | reverse complement strand
GTCGTGGTCACGAAGTCGGCGTGCGGGATGGGCGACGGATGCACGCCCGCCGCGACGAGTCCCGCAATGTGCGCCATGTCGATAAAGAGCAGCGCCCCGCAGGCGTCCGCAATCTTGCGCAGCCGGCCAAAATCGATGATGCGCGAGTAGGCGGAGGCTCCCGCCGTGATCATCTTGGGCCGGTGCTCCAGCGCCATTTTCTCCAGCACGTCGTAGTCGATCGTCTCCGTCTCCTTGCTCACGCCGTAGTGCACGACGCGGTAGAAGCGGCCCGAGAAATTCATCTTGTGGCCGTGCGTCAAGTGTCCGCCATGGGAGAGATCCATGGTCATGATCAGGTCACCCGGCTGCAGCATGGCGAAGTAAACTGCGGCATTCGCCTGCGAGCCGGAGTGGGGCTGCACGTTGGCGTGGTCGGCGCCGAAGAGCTCCTTCGCGCGCTGGATGGCCAGCTCCTCCACCACGTCCACATTCTCACAGCCGCCGTACCAGCGCTTCCCCGGATAACCCTCCGCGTACTTGTTGGTGAGACAGGAACCCTGCGCTTCCATCACCGCGCGGCTGGTGAAGTTCTCCGAGGCGATCAGCTCGATGTTATCGTGCTGGCGCGCATACTCGGCCGTCACGGCGGCGAAGATCGCCGGATCGGTCTCGGCCAGTGTCGGCTTGGGGGTGGAAGCGGCGGGAGAAGCGGGGGACATGTGTTTGGTTTCCATGGGAGGTGGCGGCTTGGCAAAGCTCTCGCCCAGGTACGCGGTGTTGATCCACACGTCGAGGATTTCCCTCAACCGCTTGCCGCGCACCTCGAGCGAGGGCAGGCAAAGAACATTGGCATTATGTTGCTCGCGGCTCAAGCGCGCCATTTCAACATTGTGCACCACGGCGGCGCGCACGCCCGGCACCCGGTTGGCAACCATGCTCAGACCCAGCCCGGTCCGGTCGATGACAATGCCGCTGTCCGCCTGGCCGCTGGCGACGGCCGCGGCCACGCGGCTCGCAATCTCGTCCGTGGCCTTGCCGCCGACATCTTCAAAGGGAAAGCCGTTCTGCCCAAGCCAGGAGCGAAGGTGTTCCTTCAGCTCCGTGCAATCGGTGGTCGCCGCCATGGCGATTCGCTGTCGCGCCGTGACGCGCGTTTCGTCATGGGTGGAGCGCAACACCAGGTCCAGCAGGCGGGGCAGCGCCGCGCGAATTTCATCCCGCGTCCGTCGGTAAACGTCGCGGCTCATGCCGATGGGATCGGAGACTTCCCGCTCCATCACTGGCAGTTCGGTCTCGAATTCGCGGAGCAAAAATGTCTTCTCCGCCGCGGAGGGGAAGAGCAGCAACATCGAGTCGAGATGCCCGTAGGTCATGACGAAGATGAAGTCCGCCTTGCGCACCAAATCGGCCATGAGCGGCTTGCTGCGGATTTGCCGGATGTCGTGGCCCAACTCGCGCATCACCTCCACGGCGTGCGAGCTCGGCGGCTGGCCCGCGCCCGCGCCAATGCCGGCGGAGGTTACCTCAATGTCGCGCCGACCGCGGATCAGGTCCGCAAAGAGTCCCTGCGCCATGGGACTGCGACAGATGTTGCCGGTACAGACGAAAAGGACGGTGCGCATCGCAGAGAGAGACGAGGATAAAACCCAAGCATACAGATGGGGCGAGCTTTTTCTAGGTCGGCCTCATCAGCCCCGCGACCCGAGACGAAGCGCCCCGGCCCGCAGGAGCAGGCCAGGGCGCAAAAACCGATCGGCTAGCGGCCCAGGCCGCTGGAGGCGATGACCGTCTGGCCTGCCACGGAAGGAGAAGAGGCGACCCGGGTTTGGGGAGAACTCTCCTGCCCCTCGACAACCCGGATCGCCTTGAAGCTGTCCAGGGCCTCAACCAGCGCCATGTCCCGTGTGGCCGGCGCCACTGCGGCCGGTGCGGCCTGCTCGTGGGTGGCGATGAAGGCGTCCTGCTCGGGATCCTGTCCCTTGACCAGTGCGGCCTCCGACATGCGATGGCGCGCTGCGTTCTCGGTGATGACGGCGCCGACTTGCTGGCGATCGATCAGCGCCAGCGAAACCGCTTCATCCTGCGCATTGGCCGTCGTCATCACGTCCGGCGTGACGGCATGGGCGCCGATGGTCGCCTCGCCCATCACCAGGGCGCCGCGGGATTGGAGCGCACCGGCCAGCGTTTCCGCCGCACCGCGCGTCTCGCGATTCGTCAAAACGATCAACATGGCCAGCGAAGCCTGCGACGCCCGGTAGGCGGCGGGCTGGAAAGGTGTACCGCTCTGACCCTGGGACAGATAACCGGCGACACGCAGCGCCCCACCGAAATCCGCCGGCGAGTTATTGCTGCGAAGATCGAGGATGAGCCCGCGCGCCGTCGCGGCGGCCTGGCTGGTGGAGGAGGTCAGGGTCTCCCACGTGGTGGCCGGCGTGAACGAACCCGCGCGCCAGTAGATGATGTTGCCGGGAAGCAGAGTGCTATAGAGGCCGGCTTGAGTGGCAGCGGCTCCAGCTGCGATTTCGACCGGAGTCGACGAGGTGATGTTGGTGGTATCGAAAGCCAGCGCGGGAACCGCGAGTAGGCTCAGGATCAGACCTAGGCAAGTTTTGGCTTGTTTCATCTCAGACTTACGTTATCGGCAATATCGCACCGATAGTGTACGCCTGCAAGTACAATTTTTTCCGTATTTCTATAAGCTTCTTGTCGAGATGTGGTCAATTCTTCCCCCCATGCTGTTGGTGAGAGGATTCTGCCCCCTGATGAAAGGCAATTATTGCCTTTTTGGACCGTTCCTCCGTGGAAGACAACCACATTCGACGATTCTTCCGGAATTTGCGTAATAACGTCCCCGGTTCGTGGCTTGTCCGGATAACCATGCGCCGCCATTACCACGGTAACCGCATAAAGCTTTTGAAATTCGATGGTTAGCGCGCCAAGACGCTGCTCCCGCACGGCGCGCAGAACCTCGATGAGCGGCGTGGCCAATAGGGGCAGCAGGACCTGTGTTTCCGGGTCGCCCCCACGTACGTTGAACTCTAAAATCTGCGGACCGGCAGCGGTCCAAATAATTCCTATATAAAGAATGCCTCGAAAATCGATGCCTTCTTTCTTAAAAGCGGCCAGGACCGGCTCGACGATTTCGCCTTCAAGTCGGGCAATGAGCTCCGGCGTGGCAAAGGGTGCGGGGGCGTAAGCGCCCATGCCGCCGGTATTGGGCCCCTGGTCGCCATCGAGCAGCTTCTTGTGATCCTGGGAGATGGGCAGCAGTTTGTAGCCGATGCCGTCGGTCATGACGTGGACCGACATCTCGCGCCCGGGTAGGAAGTCCTCGATCACCATCTCGTTGCCTGCGTCGCCGAAGACGCGCGCATCCATGATCTGGCGAATGGCGTCCTCGGCCTCGGTTGCCGTCTTGGCGATGATCACCCCTTTGCCTGCTGCCAGGCCGTCTGCCTTGAGCACTTGCGGAAATTGCGCATGCGCCCGGCTGTACGCGAGCGCGTCGGCCGCCGAGGTGAAACAGGCTCCTGGCGCCGTGGGCAGGCCGTGCTTCAGGAGCAGGTTCTTCGTGTAGACCTTGCTGCCTTCCAGCCGCGCAGCAGCCTTGTTCGGTCCAAAGATGGGCAGCCCTGCGGCTTCGAAGAGGTCGACCACCCCGGCACAAAGCGGCGCCTCGGGTCCGACCACGGTCAAGTCGGGCTTCTCCTTCTCCGCCCAGGCGACCAGCGCCTCGAGATCGGTGACCGCGATGGGCACGTTGGTGCCGAGCTGGGCGGTGCCCGCATTGCCCGGCGCGACGAAGATCTGCGCGTCCGGCTCGTCCTTTTTCAGCCTCCACGCGAAGGCGTGCTCCCGGCCGCCCGAGCCGATGACCAGGTACTTCATGGCGACTTCAGCACGTAAACGGTCGGCGTGGTGGGCAGGGAGTCGCGCTTGAGCGCGATCTCATCGGTGTCAAAGCGCTGGATCGGCAGCTTTGTCCCGGCAAGGTACTCATCCAGCGAACGCAGGGGCAAGTCGCCCGACTTGTCGGTCTTGTAGTTGATCGGGATGATGACCTTTGCCCCAACGTCGCCCGCCAAGTCGTTCAGCTGCGCCACCGACAGCGTCTGCAGACCCACGGGAAGGAAGAGCACATCCACCTGCCCGAACTGCTCACGCTCCTGCTCGTTCATCGGCAGCGAGATCTGGCCCAGGTAACCCATGGTGATGCCGTCGAAGGTCAGGGTGAAGGCTGTGTCCGCGCCGCCTTTGCCATCGGGATCGCGCTGGAGCGAAGTGCCGTGGAACTCGGTCCCGTTGGCACGGTTGAGGCCCACGGCGGTAACGCTGCGGAAAATCTGCGGATTGCCGAAGATCTGGTCGGCCATGCCATGGTCTTCCGCCTCATGGGTGACCAGGACGAAGTCGGCGGTGAGATGATCCGGAAAGGTGTAGTGGACCGTGTTCGGGCCGAAGGGATCGATCGCGGCGCGCACGCCGACCGATGACGTGATGTAGATGAAGCCGTGGCCGTACCAGTGGATGTTGATCCCGCCCGGGACAGCCAGAGGAAGCGGTGGAGGCGCGGGAGTTGCCGGAACCGCCGCCGCCGCGGCATTGGTATCGGCCGCGAGAACGGGCGCCGCGTTGGTATCCGCATCGTCGTGATGCTTACCCCACGCGAGTGGCGGGGTGAGAAGAAGAAAAAGAAACAGGCCGGA
The DNA here is from genome assembly GCA_903970275.1 of Betaproteobacteria bacterium. GTDB lineage: Bacteria > Verrucomicrobiota > Verrucomicrobiia > Methylacidiphilales > UBA1321 > JABDGH01. The sequence goes on along the minus strand of CAJCIA010000218.1, from coordinate 8,038 downwards.
GGCAAGAACGCGACGCACCGCTGCACCCTAGCAAACCCATCCTGCTCGAAAATGAAATTCCGGTACAGAGTCAGCCCGAAACGAAAACGCCCGGTCGAGCGACCGGGCGTTTTTCTAAACCGAAGGGCAGCAGCTTAGCCCGCGATCTCGATCTTGCGCGGCTTGAGCTCCTCCGCCTTCGGCAGCGTGAGCTTCAGCACACCTTGGGTGAGCTGGGCCTTCACCCCGTCGCGGTTGACCCGGCGATCCAGACCGAGCACGAGCCGATAATCGGCTTGCGCGATCTCCCGATGCACCGGCGTCCAGCTTTCCGGCGCTGTCCAGTTCCGGTGCGCATGCACGACGAGTTTCTCCCCATCAATCGTCGTCTCGACGTCGGCGGGCGACACGCCCGGCACGTAGGCCGTGACCGTGTAGGCGTGCTCATCTTCCGTGATGCCGTAGCGGGGCGACATTGCCGGGCGCATCGTCTCCGGCGCCTGCGCGGTGGGGTTCTTTTCCGTCTGAGTCTTTTCCATTTGAATGTTCATGAGTGTCTCCTTGTTTAAGCGGATTATTTGACCTCGATCGCGATGGCCGCCGGCTTGGCTTCCTCGCGCTTCGGCAGCGTAATCGTAAGCACGCCGTTCTCGTACGCGGCGGCGATCTTCTGGTAGTCCAGGTTTTCGGGCAGTGCGACGGAACGCTCGATGGACGTCTCCGTCTTCGGCGCGTTCTGGTCCTGGTCGTTGCCGGTCCGGACATGGCCGGAAATGGTCAGCACATCGTCAGCGACGTTGGCCTGCAGGTCCTCCTTGCGGAAGCCGGGCAGCTCAGCGCGAACGGTGACCGAGTTCTGGTCATGATAGACGTCCACCGGGAACGTGCCGAACCGGGCCGGTTCGCGGAAGGACGGGAACCCGGCATCAAAGAGCCGGTCGAGTTCGTCCAGCAGGCTGCCATGGTTGAAGCTCGGCAGATACGAGCGACTGGGGGAATAGCGAAGTAGATTCATGTTGGTGTCTCCTTGTTGAGTTCTATGACTCCATCTGCATGAGATGTTCCATTCTTATCTACTGCATAAGTGCCTAAGGATGAGAAGCTACGGGCTTCGAAACTTAAAAATGAATGGGCCATTTCGACTCAGCCATTTATAAAATTTGCGGCTGATGAGCCATAATGGCTCTATGCTTACCCCTCGATAATCAGGGAAAAACTGAGATAGCCGTGAGGCTTCTTCATCAGCAACTCCACGTTGTCGAGCAGCCGAATTTCCTCCAAGCCGAGGAAGCCGCGTCGACGCTGGGCCACGGGGACTGAGTGGCCGTTGGAAACTCGATAGTAGAAGGTTCTGCCATCCGGGCTCAGCCGTATTTGGGGAAAGTCGAAGATGAAGTCGTCGTACTCGCGCGGCGTCACGCGGTCGACGTAGGGATCGTTGGTAAAGTTCGCGCTCAGCGCCAAGTGCCGATCCGCGCCGCGCGTGATCCATTGCTGATGCTGCTCGGAGCCGTAGGCGAAGGTCTGCTCGTGGGTCGGGCTTTCCACCAAATAGCCGTGACCGGAAGCGTGAATAGTCAGCGCTACCATCAACAAAGCCGCGTGCAAGGCGCGTTGGAACGCTTTCACTCGCCAACCTAAGGCAGACGCAGCGGGCCGGCAACCGCCGGTCATCCCCGCTTACGGCAGCAAATCTTTCAAGTCGATCGTGTGCGAGCCATCCGCGTTGGTGTCGCTCGGGGGCTGCTCCTTTTGCACGTGGGCCAGCTCGCTGGGGCGGATGGCTTCCAGCCTGACCGTGACGTTGCCTTCACGATGAAAAACGCGCACGACCGCACTGGGCAGGATCTCGATGGTGGTGAGAAAAAGGATTTTCTTGCGCTGCGCCACCGGCACCGCCTCGCCGCCGGGAGAGGTCGCGTAGAAAATCCCGCGCGCCTTGTCCAGCGTGATGCCCGGAATGCGGAAATGGTGAGTGTCGTCGGTATCCTCGGAACTGGTCCGGTCAATAGGCACGAAGGTCACCTCGGCGGAGAGGGTTTGCGTCGCATCATTCCAAACCAACGCGCGATGCTTGATTGTGCCCAGCGGGTAGGTCGTCGCCGTATCCGGACTGTCGATGGAAATCACCGGGCTGAATTCCTGCTCGGCCCGCAAGACCAGGACGCTCAGAACGAGGAAAAAGGCGGCCCGCCACATCGCGCGATCCTAACCAAGCGGGACATCCGGCGCACGCCTTGTTCTCGCTGCGCCAAGCGCGCGCCCGCCAAAAAACTTGCTGTCATCCGCACGGTCGGCGTTTAACTTGTCGCATGGAATCGGTTCGCGTCCGCTTTGCGCCCTCGCCCACGGGCATGTTTCACGTCGGCAGCGCCCGCACCGCGCTCTTCAACTGGCTCTACGCCCGCCACACTGGAGGCACCTTCGTTCTCCGCGTGGAAGATACGGACGCGGCGCGCAACAAGACCGAGTATGTCGATGTCATCCTGCGCGGACTGCAGTGGCTCGGCATGAACTGGGATGAAGGCCCGCAGATCGGCGGCGGGGTCAAGGGTGACCGTGGTCCTTATTTCCAGAGCCAGCGCGGTGAAATCTATCGGCGGGCCGTGGATAAGTTGCTTGGTGAAGGCAAGGCATACGAGAGCGATGGTGCCATCCGCTTCCGCACGCCCAAGACGCCGGCCGTGGTCCACGATCTTATCTGCGGCGACATTACCTTCGACCGCACGAACGAGCCTGACTTGGTGATTCAGCGCAAGGACGGGTCGCCTGTTTTCCACCTCGTCAATGTGGTCGATGACTTGGAGATGGGCATCACGCACGTCATCCGCGGCGAGGACCACTTGAGCAACACGCAAAAGCACCTCGCACTGATCGAGGCGCTGGGCGGCCAGCCGCCGCACTACGCGCACATTCCGCTTATCCTCAATCCGAACGGTTCCAAGATGAGCAAGCGCGACGCCGGCGCTTCCATTGAGGACTACATCGACCAGGGTTACCTGCCCGCGGCGGTGCGGAATTACCTTTGCCTGCTCGGCTGGTCGCCCAAGGACAACCGCGAGCTCATCACCATCGAGGAGGTCATCGCGAAATTCGACCTGCCGCAGGTCAATCGCGCCAACGCCCGCTTCGATGCCGACAAGCTTTTTTGGATCAATGGTGAATACTTCCGCGCCCTCGATATTGACGCGCTGGAGCCGCTCGCCGTTTCCATCCTGCAGAAGCGCGGCATCCTGCCGGACAAGTTTGACCATGCCTATTTCCGCGCCGCGCTGGCCATCGTGAAGGAGAAGGTCAAGGTTGGCCGCGAGCTGCCGGATTGGATGAGCTATTTCTTCGACGAGGATTTCAAGTTCGATGAGGCCGCGGTGAAGAAGGTCTTCACGCCGGAAGGTCTGACCAACGTGGCGCGCCTGCGCGAGCGCCTCGCCCTGATCGACTCGCGCAACTTCAAGGCCGACGCGTTGGAGGCCGAGTTCAAGACGCTGGCTGCCGCGACAGGGCAAAAAACCGGCGCGCTCGTCCATCCGGCGCGGCTGGCCGTGTCCGGTCGCCCCGTTGGGCCAAGCCTCTATCACCTGCTCGAGGTGCTCGGCCAGCGGCGCGTGCTGAGCCGGTTTGAGCGCGTGGAAAAACAGTTCGGCGCTCCGGTGGCCTGACCATGGCGCCGCAAGCTCCCTTGGCGAGCGTCGATCTCCGCCCGCTCACCACCAGCGAGCTAATTGACCGCGGCTTCTCGCTTTATCGCCAGCATTTTGCCGGGCTGCTTTTGGTCGCGCTTCTTAGCCAGGCGGGACCGCTGCTCGTGCAGATGCTGACGACCATGCTGCACCTCATGCCCACGCAGGAGGATGTCGCGCTGGCCGCGACCGGAACGCTGGCGAGGCTCGGCGTGTTCGTGCTCATCGTGCTGGTCTCGCAGTTGATCACCTTTGGCTTCGGTGTGGTCATGAGCCGGTATGTCGCTGATGCCTATCTCGGCAACGAGCCGGCCGTCACCGGCAGCTTTCGCGCGCTGCGCGGCCGGCTGTTGGGCGTGGTGTGGACCTGCGTCCTGAATCGGATCTTCTACGCGCTGGCGCTGCTCTTCCCCTTCCTTGTCGGTCTGGCGGTCGAGGTGTGGTATCTCGACGCGCCACCGAGGAGCTTCGCCGGGCTGATCGTCCTGCTCGGCGGCGGCGGACTACTCCTGGTCGCCTCGCTTGTGCCGGTATTGGTCGTTGTCATGCGCTTGATGGTCACAGTCCCGGTGCTCGCCTTGGAACAGCTCACGGGCTGGAGGGCATGCCGGCGCTCCTCGGCGTTGGTGCGGTACGATCCCGGCCTCGGTTTCTCCTACTGGGGCGAAACCCGCCTGAGCCTGCTGCTGCTGCCGCTCTTCGTCATCCAGCTTCTCACGTCCACGCTGACTTCGATCCCGATGGTTATCGCGCAGATCAACGACATGGTGCGGCACGGCACCACCACGCCGCTCACGAACTATTCCGACGTGGTGGTGGTCGGCAGCCAGGTGCTCACCTATTTGGCGGGCGCGCTGATCCTGCCGCTCTACGTCATCGCGGTGACCCTGTTTTACTACGACGTGCGCATTCGCCGCGAGGGTTTCGACCTTGAATTCCTCGCGCAGCGCGTGGAGGCCACGCCATGACGCGCGCCCTCCTTTTTCTCACGCTTCTGTTGACCGGATTTGTCACCCGCGCGGAGGACAACGCGCCGGTGACCGATCCCGCCGCCGTGCGCCAGCATTACCGCGAGGTGATCGCAAGGCCGGAGTTCCACGAAGCGGACGAAACGCTGGGCGACGTCCACTGGAGCGACTGGCTTGTGCAGTGGTTCCGGCATCTCGTCGCGCGCTTTCAGGATTTCAAGTATGCCGGCCAGCTTTCCGGCACGGCGCGGGTAGTGGTGTTCATCCTCACCGCGCTGGCGGTGGCGGGCGTGATCCTGCTCCTCCTGCGCCTGACACGTGGCCGCCGCGAGCGCGAGGCGGAGAATCGCGAGGAAGCGGTCCCGGGCCGCGCGCTGCTCACCCCGCAGCAGCACGAAAAGCGCCTGCGGGCTGCGCTTGAGGCGCGCGACTGGCATGGGGCGTGGCTGGCCGCGTGGCTGCAGCTTCTCTCCCGCCTGGAAAACCGGCGCCTTGTCGAGGCCGACCGCAGCCGGACCAACCGCGAGTATCTGGCCCAGTTGCGCGACCAGCCGCTGCCGGCCGGAACGCTGCCGCTGCTCGCCGGGATGGTGGAGGACTACGACCGCTTCATCTACGGCCGCCGGGCGATCGACGAGGCGGGCTGGACCGCGTTTCGGAATCGGCTCGACGAAGTCACCCTGCAGCTGGGCCTGAACGAACGGGCCGTGGAGGGGCCGGCATGAGCCGCAACGCAAAGTATATTCGCGTGCTGCTGGTCGTGATGGTGGTGGCCGTGCTGCTCGCGTTCCTCGGCCGCAACTCCGCCCCGACGCCGCGCGATTCCTGGGTGCCCTCAAGCTTCAATCCGGTTGGCGCGGGGAACCTCGCGTTCTACGAAACGCTGCGCGACCTGTACTGGCCGGTGGAGCGCTGGAGGGATCCGCTCAGCCGCCTCGCCACGCAGGGAAGTGAAAACACGCTGCTCATCGCGCGGTCCGGCGTCGACTGGCGCGTGGCCTTTACCCAACAGGAAGCCGGGCTGCTCGCCGGCTGGGTCGCCGCCGGAAACACGCTGGTGCTGCTGGGTCCGCTCGCGAAATGGGACGACACGCGCGAGCTGCTTGCCGCCTTCGGCATCCATGCCCCGCGCCCCGATTCCACCCGGCTCTTCGAGGGCTTTCGCCTCGGCCCCGAGAAGAAGATTGAGGCGCAGTCTCTCACTGGCGAAGGAGGGCGGTTGCTTTTGCCGGAAGGTGCGACGCTTCCCGGCACGCTGCCGGCGTCCGCGCAGGTGCTGTGGGCGAGCGGGCCGGCACCGGAGGTCACCACGCTACCGCACGGCAAGGGCCGCGTGATTTATATCGCGTCGGACGAGGTGCTCGGGAACCGCTATCTGGCGCAGGGCGACAACCTCGCCATTGTCCTGCACCTGCTCGCCCCGGATGGACGGGCGCCGCACCACTTGTTTTTTGAGGAGCGGCATCACGGGTACGCACCGGCCTTTGCCGTGGCGCAGCTCTTCGCGCATCCGGGCATGCGGCTGGCCGGGCTGCTGGCGCTGCTGGGGGCGCTGACGTTCTTCGGTTCCACCTTCGTGCGCTTCGGGCCGGTCCTGCCGCTGGAACGCCAGCCGGGCCGCTCCAGCCTCGAGTTCGTTGACTCCATCGCGGAGCTCTATCACCGCTCTGATCTCGGCAACGAGACGATGCGCTTTCTCTACGACGACACGCATCGGCACCTGCTGCAGCGGCTGAGTTTGCCCGACACCGCCTCGCCTGAAATCATCGCCTCGCGGCTCCGGCAGGCGCATCCCGAACTGCCCAACTGGAAAAAACTCGCCCACCGCTTCGATTCTCAGGATTATGTGGCCGGCCTGCCGCCCACCGGTTGGCTGCGCATCGCGCGCGAGCTCATCCAGATCAAGAACGCCGTCGCATGAATTCCCTTCTCGCCACCCGCGCTGCCGAAATCCGGCAGGAAATCCGCAAGGTCGTCGTTGGTCAGGAGGCGGTGGTGGAAAACACGCTGATCGCGCTGCTGGCGGGAGGCCACGTAATTCTCGAGGGCGTGCCGGGGCTGGCCAAGACGCTCTTCGCCCGCGCGCTGGCCGCGAGCCTTGCGCTCAACTTCAAGCGCATCCAATTCACGCCCGACCTGATGCCCTCCGACCTCGTCGGCACGAATGTTTTCCAGCCGGGCACACAAACCTTCAAGTTCCTGCCTGGGCCCGTCTTTGCCGACATCCTGCTCGCCGACGAAATCAACCGCACGCCGCCGAAGACCCAGTCCGCGCTGCTCGAGGCGATGGAGGAGCACCAGGTAACGGTCGACGGTGTCTCGCGTCCCCTGCCCGCTCATTTCTTTGTCATCGCGACGCAGAACCCGATCGAATATGAGGGCACCTTCCCGCTGCCCGAGGCGCAGACCGACCGCTTCCTCTTCAAGATCAAGGTGGGCTATCCCACGCCTGCGGATGAACTGGCGCTGCTCCAGCAGACGCCCTTCGCGCCGGGGGTGGGCGAGTCGATCCGGCCCGTCGCGTCGGTCGATGATCTTGTCGCCATCCGGCGCGAGATCGAGGCGGTGACGATCGAGCCGGGTATTTACGATTACACGCTGCGCCTGCTTTCCGCGTCGCGGCAAAGCCGGCATCTGCTTCTTGGCGCCAGCCCGCGCGCCGGCCGCGCCTGGCTGCGCGCCGCCCGGGTGCTCGCCGCGCTGCGCGAGCGCGCCTTCGTCACGCCCGACGACATCAAGGAGCTGGCCTACCCCGTCCTGCGCCACCGCCTTGTTCGCCAGCCTGAGACGGAGATCGAGGGCACGCCGGTCGAGCGCGTGATCGATCAGTTGCTCGCTTCCGTCGAGGTGCCCCGCTAAATCATCCCTATGCACGCCATCTTTGCCGACGCCGGAAATGCGGCCGCTGCCGCCTTCAGCGGATTCTTCATCTTCATCCTCCTGGCCGGACTCCTCTACCTTGTTCTCTGGCTTTACTGCCTGATCAACGCGGCCACGCGCCCGGATTTTGACAGCAGTCAGCGAATCATCTGGATCCTTGTCCTGCTTTTCCTGCACGGTATTGGGCCGATCCTTTACCTGCTCCTCTCCCGCCGCAGGCTTTAGCTAGCCACCGATTCACGGCGGTGGTCTCATGATTTTTCTCCCGCGCTTTGCCTATGCGCTAGTTGTGGCCATCCTGCTCGCGCTCGCCTCGCCGTGGATGCCGGGCGGCGTGACGCCCGCGCTGCTGGCGACGCTCTTTCTCACCGGCGCGGTGCTGACCGATATTCTCTACATTCCGCGTGATGTCCTACGCGTTAAACGCCACGTGCCGCCCATCCTGCGACAGGCCCAGCCCTTCTCCGTCGAGCTCGTCCTCACCAACCAGGGCGACAAGCCAGCCACATTCGAGATCATCGACTCGCCTCC
>CAJCIA010000217.1 GCA_903970275.1 Betaproteobacteria bacterium | reverse complement strand
GCACATTGACGTTCGAGAGCGTTAACGCCTTTCATTGTAGCGGCGGTCTATGACTTCCGGGGATAAGAGAACCATGGGGTGATTCGCCGGCCGTCATAAATGGCCGCCTGCTTGGTAGAAAAGATCGACGGTGTGGCGCAGACGTTCAGCCGGTAGCCGTCGACCTCCGGGCGACGGAGTTGATAAGCAACGAGGACCTTTCGCGCCCACGTGACTCCGTCGCTCGAAGGTCGACGGCTACCGGCAGCGGCAAGGCATTCCGGTCGCTGCACTCCCTCCGGCGCTGAGGACAGCGCCGGCTACCACCGAGGCCACTCGATTAACACGCTGTCTTACCCCACCCGCTTCTTCACATCGGTCTGCACTTCCTCCCACCATTTCTCGAGGAAGGCGCGACGCTCGGCCTTGACCTGCTCGAGGTCGCCGGTGGCGGCGGCGCGGGTGAAAAAGTAAAACTTGATCTTGGGCTCAGTGCCGCTGCCGCGCACGGCGACCCGGCTGCCGTCGGCGAGATGGAAGATGAGCAGGATTTCCTTGGGGATCTTCTTGCCGTCGGCGTCGTGGAATTCCTGCTGGCCGAAGTCGTCCACGCCGGTGACCTTCTGGCCCTGGTACTCCGCGGGCGGGTGGGAGCGGAAGGAGGCGAGCAGCTTCTGGATCTGCTGCGCGCCCGATGCGCCCTCGAAGGTGAGCGTGCCCAGCTTTTCCACGAAGTAGCCGCACTCGCGGTAAATCTGATCGAGATAGTCCGCCAGCGTTTGGCCCTGCGACTTGGCCCACGCAGCCACCTCCGCGAACATGAGCACGGCGGCGTTTCCGTCCTTGTCGCGGACGTAATCGCCGCCGGTGTAGCCGTAGCTTTCCTCGCCGCCGAAAATGACAAACCGGCTTTTCTCCAGCAACGCGGCGCGGCGGGCCTTCGGGTCCATCGCGTTGTAGTCGGGCGCGCCGAGCTTCCTCTCGTACTCAAGCATCTTTTCGCCGATGTACTTGAAGCCCGTGAGCGTGTCGATGCAGCCGACGCCGAATTTCTCCGCGATCTGCTTTTGCAGATCGGTGGTGACGAAGGTCTTGATGATCACCGCGTTCTTCCGGTTGGCCTCCGTCAGCACGCCCTGCGCGACGAGCCGCGAGGTGCGGTAGTAGGCGAAGATGGAACCGATCTGGTTGCCGGTGAGCAGCACCATCCTGCCGGAGGCGTCCCGCACGGCGACGCCCATGCGGTCGCAATCGGGATCGGTCGCCATGACCGCGTCGGCCTGCTCCTGCTCGGCCTGTGCGATGGCGAGCGAAAGCGCCTCCGCGTTTTCGGGGTTGGGCGACTTGACGGTGGAGAAGGTACTGTCTGCCGTGCGCTGCTTCCCGACGATTGAGTAGCGGAAGCCGAAGCGGTCGAGCAGCGCGGGCGTGGCGCGGATGCCGGTGCCGTGCAGCGGCGAGTAGACGAACTTGATCTGGTCGCGGGTGGCCTTGATCACCTCGGGCTCGAGGACGATGCTGGCGACGGCGTCCTGATACGCTTGGTCGGCGGATGCATCGAGCGTGCGGGAGGTCCCCTTCCCTTTCACCGTCTTGAGCAACGCGGGCAAGACCGACGCGTCCTTCGCCATATCGGCGAAGTGCTTCGTGATGCCCGACGCATGTGGCTCGACCACCTGGCCGCCATCCGCGCTGTAAAACTTCATGCCGTTGTCATGCGGCGGATTGTGGCTGGCGGTGATCATGATCCCGGCCTGCGCGCCGAAGTGGCGGACGGAAAACGAAAGCTGCGGCGTCGAGCGATCTTCCGAAAACAGCAACGCGTCGATGCCCAGATCATTCAGCGCCTCCGCCGCGACCTGGCTGAACGCCTTGGAGAAAAAACGCACGTCATGCGCGATGACCACGCTGAGCTTGCGCACCGGCGCGAGCCCCAGCAGATAGGCGCCGAGCGCGGAGACGGCGCGATGCACGTTGGCATCGTTGAGCATGTTGGTGCCGGTGCCGGAGAACTCCGGGCAGGACCCGGCGGCGCTCCGGCCCAGCTCGGCCTTGGTCACCACTTTGCCCGCCGTGCGGCCGCGCATGCCGCCGGTGCCAAAGGCGATGTCGCGGTAGAAGCGGTCGTCGAGTTCGGTCCAGGCTTGGGCCGCGAGGAGCTCGTCGACGGCGGCGCGGTCGTGCGGAGCGGTCTGCGCCTCATAGACGCGCGCCAGGTTGGCCTGCGTGGTGGGCAGCAGTTTCGTGCGGGCTTCGTCGGACAGGGCGAGAGTGGCCATGCGCCGACTATAGCGAGACGCTCGCGCCAGACAATCGCCGGTGGCCGGGAAATGCGCAACGCCTGAGCGACAATGGTGTGTTATCCCCAATAGCTCCCTCGACAGGTTCGCACTCTCTTCTATTAATAAGGCATGTCGCACTCCCTTATCGCCGACCTCCGTTGGCGTTATGCCACCAAGCATTTTGCCGCCGGAAAAACAATTTCCCCCGAGACGTGGAATCAACTCGAGGAGTCGCTGCTTCTCACACCTTCCTCCTTTGGCCTGCAACCGTGGAAATTCCTCGTCATCACGAGCCCGGAGATGAAGCAAAAGCTGCTCGCTCATTCCTGGGGGCAAAAGCAGGTCACCGATTGCTCGCACTTCGTGGTCTTTGCGGGGAAGACGACGATGGATCACCAGTATATTGACGAGTTCCTGGCCGATACGGCGGCGAAGCGCGGCACGACCGTCGAATCGATGGCGGGCTACCGCAAGATGATGACCGGTTACCTCGTGCACGACGCTCGCAGCGGCCAAATTGAGGAATGGTCCGCGCGCCAATGTTACATCGCCCTGGGTCAGTTCATGCTGGCCTGCGCGTCGCTGCGCGTGGACGCCTGTCCCATGGAAGGTTTCGTGCCCGCCGAGTACGACAAGATCCTCGGCCTCACCGAACGCGGCCTGACTGCCACCGTCTGCTGCGCTGCCGGGTACCGCTCGGAAGCGGACAAATACGCAAGCCTGGCCAAGGTGCGGTATCCGAAGGAGAAGCTGGTCGAGTATTTATAGGCATTCCGCTGGAGCGGCGGTCTATGACCGCCGGCGAACGCCCTGTCCTTATTCGTCGGCGGTCATCGACCACCGCTACAGTAATCCTGCGCTTTACCGACTTAATCGCGCGTGAGAATCGCACGCGCCGCGGCGGTAGCCGGCGTCGGCCCGACGCCGGTCGCGCGGGGAGGGTCCGGATGAACAAGGCCGGACTCTTCGCGCGATCAAGGCCATCTGTTTAACAGCGCTGCCGACGATGCGCGCGCCGAGAATTCGCGCCTGACCCAATCTTCCGGCGCGCACCGGCGTCGGGCCGACGCCGGCTACCTTCACGTGCGTGGCAGCCTTGCATCGTCCCAAAACTTTCTCGCCTCTGGCCGATTGACACTGCTGCGCGCATCCCTCACCGTTTTCCCATGCCCGACAAATTGACCTGGCGCGATTCCGATGACATCGCGTACGCGCTGATCGACAAATTTCCCGACCAGGACCCGCTCAAGCTGAGCTTCCCGAAGTTGCACAAGATGGTCGTTGAGTTGGAGGAATTCGGCGACGATCCGGACAAGTCCAGCGAGGCGGTCATGGAGGCGATCCAGATGGCGTGGTACGAGGAGGTCCAGTGAGCGACCGTACCGTCGTCACCTCGCCCGATGCGCCGCCCGCGGTTGGACCTTATTCGCAGGGCATCGCCGCGGGCGGATTCGTCTTCCTGGCCGGGCAGATTCCGCTCGTGCGCGACACGGGAAAGTTCATTGAGGGCGGCATCGTCGAGCAGACGCAACAGTGCATCGCCAATATCCAAGCGCTCCTGGCCAGTCAGGGGCTGACGTTGGCCGACGTGGTGAAGGCCACCGTGTTCCTCGCCGACATGGAGGAATTCGCGGCGATGAACGACGTGTACCGCCAGCATTTCACGGGCACGCCTCCGGCGCGTTCCACCGTGCAGGTCGCGCGGCTGCCGAAGGACGCACGCGTCGAGATCGAAGTCATCGCGAAAGGCAGGTCATGAGCGAGGCCGAGGATGTCCGCGCCCGGCTGGCGAAGCGCATCTACGACACAGCGCACATCACCGGCGATTTCCTGCTGCGTTCGGGCGCGCGGAGCACCGAGTACTTCGACAAGTATCTCTTCGAGGCCGATCCCGACCTGCTCAAGCACATCGCCATCGCCATGGTGAAGCTGGTGCCCAAGGACGTGGTCGCGCTGGCGGGACTGGAGATGGGCGGGATTCCCCTCGCCACCATGCTCTCGCAACTGACCGGACTGCCTGTGCTTTTCGTGCGCAAAAAGGCGAAGGAATACGGGACCTGCAAGATCGCCGAGGGCGGCCAGGTCAACGGTCGCCGACTGCTCATCGTCGAGGATGTGGTGACGAGTGGCGGCGCGATTCTCGATGCGGCCAAGGCGCTGCGCGAGGAAGGCGCCGAACTGGCGCAGGTGGTCTGCGTGATCGATCGTCAAAAGGACGGCGCAGCCACGACCAACCTGAAGCAGATCGGGCTGGAGCTGACGCCGCTCTTCACCATGGCGGAGTTGAAGGCGGCGGGCGGGGCGTAAGGAATCGCGGCGGCTGTTCGGCCTGCCGTGGCATTTCCCGCGACGCGCGTTATCCTCATTCCATGTCCCGCTCCACCGAGCTTTTTGCCGAAGCGCTTCGTTATCTTCCCGGCGGGGTGAACTCGCCGGTGCGGGCGTTCCGCGCAGTGGGCGGCGAGCCGTTTTTCGCGCAGCGGGCCTACGGCTCGCGCGTGGAGGATGTCGATGGCCGCAGCTACATCGATTACGTCTGCTCGTGGGGCCCGGCCATTCTCGGCCATGCGCCCGCGGCGGTGATCGAGGCGGTGCGCACCGCGGCGGGCGCGGGCACGAGCTTCGGCATTCCCAATCCGTATGAGGTCGAGCTGGCGCGCTGCATTGTCAACGCGGTGCCGTCCATCGAGAAGGTGCGCATGACCAA
>CAJCIA010000216.1 GCA_903970275.1 Betaproteobacteria bacterium | reverse complement strand
ACGATCTGGCGGAGGCGTTTGCTCGCATCAATGCCGAGTGGATCCGTTCGATGTTCACGATGGAGGAGAACGATCGGCGCATCCTGGAGGATCCGCGCGGGCTGATCGTCGACCGCGGCGGCGTGGTTTTGTTTGTGGAAGCGGAGGGGGCCGGCATCGTTGGCACGTGCGCGTTGATCCGGATCGAGGAGGGGGTATTCGAGCTGACCAAGATGGGTGTTCTGGAAACTGCGCGCGGGTTGAAAGCCGGTGAGTTTTTATTGCAGCAGATACTGGAACGTGCCCGGCAGATGCGGATGCGCCGCTTATACCTGCTGACCAACAGCAAATGCGCCGCCGCGATTCATTTGTATGAAAAACTGGGCTTCGTGCATGATGAAAGTGTAATGCAGGATTACGGCGCCCGCTACGCCCGATGCAACGTAGCAATGTCGTATCCAGTCTAACCCGCGATAGCCAGAATAAAAGTTTTTTGCTTCTTTTTTTCAAAAAAGAAGTCCTTCCTTCCTAAGCCGAGTGAAAAAACTCATAGATCTTCCGAGCAGTCCCCCTGGATATTCCCGGCGCCGCCTGAAGGTCTTCGAGGCCCGCTTGCTTCACCCCGCGGGCGCTGCCGAAATGGTTGAGCAGGGCGCGCTTGCGGGCGGCGCCTATGCCGGGGATTTCGTCCAGTTCGCTGGTGATCAGCGCCTTGGAGCGGCCGGCGCGGTGGGTGGAGATGGCGAAACGGTGCGCCTCGTCGCGCAGCCGCTGCAGGTAGTAGAGAACGGGGTCGCGTGGCGGGAGCTGGAATGGTGGCTTGTCGGCGGTGTGGAACCACTCGCGTCCGGCGTCGCGGTCCGGCCCCTTGGCAATGGCCACCAGAAGCACGTCGGTGACGCCGAGATCGTCAAGCACGCCGCGCGCGGCCGAGTATTGCCCCGCCCCGCCGTCGATGAGCACCATGTCCGGCCAATCCGACGCCGGCGCGCCGGCGGCCTGCTCGCGCTGGCCGCGCGCGAAACGGCGTTCCAGCACTTCGCGCATCATGCCGAAATCGTCGCCGGGCGCCACCGGGCCGCGTATGCCGTATTTGCGGTAGGCGTTGCGTGCAAAACCCTCCGGGCCGGCGACCACCATGACGCCGTAGGGCGCCTGGCCCATGATGTGGCTGTTGTCGTAGATTTCGATACGTGACGGGGCCGCCGGCAGGTCGAACAGGGTGGCGACGGCTTCCAGAAGCTTGTTGGTGCCGGCGCTCTCCGCCAGCTTGCGCTCCAGCGCCTCGCGCGCGTTGGTCGACGCGTGATCCACCACGGCTTTCTTCTCGCCACGCTGCGGCACGGCGATTTCCACTCGCCTGCCCGCCTTCAGCGACAGCGCATCGGCGATCAGCTCCGCCTCGGGCAGATCATGGTTGGCGAGGATCAGCGGCGGCGGCGGCTTGTCGTCGTAGAACTGGGCGATGAAGGCGGCGAGGATCTCGCCCGGCTCGTCGGTTTTCACATGGATGGGGAAGTGGGCACGGTTGCCGTTGTTTCGGCCGCCGCGGACGAAGAACACCTGCACGCAGCTTTGCCCGGCGGCCTGCCACACTGCCACGATATCGGCATCCGCCAGGCTCGCCGGGTTCATGATGCCGCTGCCCTGGACATGGGTCAGGCCGCGTATCCGGTCGCGCAGCGCCGCCGCCCGCTCGAACTCCAAGTTCTGCGAGGCCGCTTCCATCTCCGTCGAAAGCTCGCGCTGCACGCTCGCCACCTTGCCCGAGAGGAAGGCACGCGCCTGACCGACCAGCCGCGCGTAGTCCTCCGCCTCGATCCGCCCCACGCAGGGCGCCGAACAGCGCTTGATCTGGTGCAGCAGGCACGGCCGCGTCCGGCTGGCGAACACCGTGTCGGCGCAGGAGCGCAGCAGGAACACCCGCTCCATGGCGGTGACCGTCTGGTTCACCGCCCAGGCCGAGGCGAACGGGCCCCAGTAGCTGCCGCCCTTGGATTGCGCGCCCCGGTGCTTGGTAATACGCGGATAGGCGTGCTCCTCGGTCAGCATGAGCCAGGGGTAGCTCTTGTCGTCCCGCAGCACGATGTTGAACCGCGGTTTGAGTCGCTTGATGAGATTGGCTTCGAGCAGCAGCGCCTCGGCCTCGGTATGGGTGGTCACGATGTCCATCGCGGCCGTGTCCATCACCATGCGCCGCAGGCGCTCGGGCAGCCGGTTCAACTGCGTATAGGCGCTGACCCGCTTCTTCAGGCTGCGCGCCTTGCCGACGTAGAGCGCGTCGCCTTTGGCATCCAGCATGCGGTACACGCCTGGCGAGGCGGGCAGGTTGGCCAGCACGCCCTCGATGACGGCCACCCCGGACGCCTGCGGCTGTACCTCCGTCGTTTGCTGCTCCGGTTCGGCCATTGCGCTCAGCATGGGTTCCGCACCGGCCACGCTCAAGAGCATCGCGCCCGCCTCGGCGCCTGTGGACAAGTCTGTGGATGCGGGTCCGGCCCGCTGGACCCGAACCGGCAATTTCAACGACTTATCACGCTTGTGTGAGCCTGGGTCCGGACGCTAACACGTTGACTTTGCGAGATTTCTTCGGTTCGGCTTGTCATCGTTCCAACATAAATCCTTAATCGACTGTAATGCTTGCGAGTCAAGCCCGCTGGGGGATTAAACGGCGCCGTCGTCGCGGACGCGCTCGATTTCGACCCCGACGGACGCGGTATCGGCAAATATGTCGAGCTTTTCGACACGCACCCGCACGAGGCGAACCCGCGCGTCCAGCAGGCAGGCTTCGGCCAGCCGCTCCGCCAGCGTTTCCACCAGCCGCACATGGCGGGAGCCGACGATCGCCCGCACGCCATCGGCAACCTTCTCGTAATCCACCACGCGCGACAGCTCGTCGCGCCCGACCAGCCCGGCGCCTTCCGGGCGGTCATCATCCACGGCGAGGTCGATGTTGACGCGGATACGTTGCGGCGCCTGATGCTCGAACCCGTGCACGCCGATGCTGGCGGCCAGCACCATGTCGCGCAGGAACACGTGGCGCACCGCATGGCGCGCATCGGCAAGCGGTGCGGGCCTCATGCCGACCCCGGCTTGCATGCGCC
>CAJCIA010000215.1 GCA_903970275.1 Betaproteobacteria bacterium | reverse complement strand
GGCCGCCGTGTCGAGCAGGGCGCCAACATCATCCCCGTGGTCGAGGCGATCCAGGCATTCCAGAGCGCCGTCGAGCCCGCGAGCCGGCTCGAATCCTCCGGGTTCGTCGATACCCGGATGAGCCGCGCCATCTTCGACCGGCTCGATCGCGCCCGCCAATATCGCAAGATCGCGTTCATCTTCGGCGACAGCCAGATCGGCAAGAGCGAGTCCATCGCCGAGTACACGCGCCGGCACAACCACGGCGAGACCATCGCCATCGACATGCCCGACACGCCTTCGCTGGCCCAAGTCAAGAAACGCCTCGGGATGTCGCTCGCGCTCTCCGGCGTCAGCCGCCCCAGCGATCTCGGCGACGCCATCGCCTCGTGCTTCCGCGAGGGGAAGCTCCTCATCTTCGACAATTTTCACCGGGCGCTCCGGCGCGCCGGCAACCACCGGCTGTACGATTTCATCCAGTCGCTCTTCGACGATCGCCGCATCGGCGTCGGCATCTTCATGACCAACGAGGGCCGGGACCTGTTGGTAAGAGGTCCCGAGCGCAAACGGCTCGAGCAGCTCTGGCGGCGCCGGACCGCGCCGATCCAGCTCCCCAACGTGCTGCCCGACGACGATCTCGCCCTGTTCGCCAAGGCCCGCGGGCTCGCGCCGGCGCCGGCGAAGAAGATCGGCGTCAGCTACGACGCCGTGAACGACCAGGGCCAGCCGGTGACCGAGCAATTTATCCGCAGCCCCCTCGAACTCCAGAGCGCCGTCGTCGCCGGCGAGGGGCTCGGCATCTGGATCAGCATTCTCGACCTGGCCGTCGATCTCGCCGCCCGCGAACGCAAAGCCCCCGACTGGCATTACGTGCTCAAAGCCTACTGCATCGATCGCGCGGAAACCACCGTCTGGAACTGATTATGAGCACCTTCTTCGAGAGCCAGGTCTACGACGAGGAGCGCCGGGTACCGTGGTCGAGGATCGACCTCCTGGGATTCATGCGCGACATGGCGCGCGACGAAAAACCCGTGCGCTTCAAGGTCAGCTACCGGCCCGACGTTTCGACCCGGTTTTGGTTCACGCTCAAATGGCACGGCGAGGACGGCGACTGGCTCGAAGCGAGCGCGCAGTCCCTCCAAAAGTGCCTTTGGCGCGCGGCGCTCCGCCAACTGAACTACGAGCGCAATCACGGCACAGCGAGGCGGGCGGAGCCCGAATTCGAGATTTGAAAACGCCTCTCACCCGCAAGCAGCGCAACGAGGCCTGCCGCTCCAGCCTCCAGGATGCGATCCGCTCGATCCTTGCCGCCGACAGGCATTGGCCGCTCCCGTCCGCCCAGGGCCTCGCCCTGATCGAGCAGCTCCGCGATCTCAAGGCACGCGTGAAAGGGGAACTGCCTCCACGCCGAAAGGAGCCCCGGCCATGATTTTTCTAAAAGGCAAACGGGAATGGAAGCAATGGGTGAAGGCCGGGCACATCGAGTACGCCGACGTGCCTGAAAAATTTCCCTGCTTCGCCTACGAACAGGTCGCCGATTGGGGAATGGAGTGGTCTCGCGCCCTCTACCTATACGACATCGACATCGCCCGGATGGTCGCCCGGCTCCTTCCATCCACCACAGGCTTTCCGCTCGGCGTCTGTCTCGTCTGCGGCTGCACCGATGACGATTGCCATAAATGCGTCCGCAAAACCGGCCATCCCTGCGGCTGGGTGGATGAAGCCGAAACCCTCTGCACCGCCTGCGTCCCAGGCAACCCCCTCCGCGCCCCTGCGCCTCCGCGCGACCCCTCTTCAACCAGGCAACCCAAAATAGAAAGTTAGTTATGGCAGACCAAAAACCCGACAACGAAAAAGGCATGACGTTCACCGCGCTCGTGCGCATCCACGAGGCAAACTGTGGCATCGATTACCCCACCGACCAGGAGCAGAACTTCCGCCTGGCGATCATGAAAGCCATGGCACGCGAGCTGAAGCTCGAAGAGCTTCGCGACCGTCCCATCACCGGCCCCGGCACGCCGCCCTCCAGGCCGGCAAGGAGGCCATAACATGGCGCGATTAATCGTATCGGTGCGTTACGAAACGGTCCGGGGCGCAATCGAAAAAGAAGCCTCGAACACGGTCGAGTTCGAGGACGGAACCATACCTGATCATGCTCGCGAAATGGGCGAGCAGGTAGGGCAAGAGGTCCACGACTTCCTCCGGAACAATAAGGAGTACCGATGAGCGACCAGGTCAACCATCCCAGCCATTACAACGCCGGCGCCATCGAGGTGATCGACGTGATCGAGGACTGGGACCTCGGCTTCTGCCTCGGCAACACCGTCAAGTACATCGCTCGATCCCCGCACAAGGGCACCGAGCTGCAGGACCTCAAGAAAGCCGCCTGGTATCTCCAGCGCCAGATCAGCCGGCTCGAACAACGCCACAGTCGTGGCCCCCGGCGCGGAAAGGAACCAAGTAAATGAAATCCTACCTCGACCTGCTCAAGCACGTCATGACTCACGGCAAAGACCGCGAGGATCGCACCGGCGTCGGCACCCGCGCCGTCTTCGGTTACCAGTGGCGCCATCACCTTGCGGACGGCTTCCCGCTGCTGACGACAAAGAAGGTCCACTTCAAAAGCGTCGCCTACGAGCTACTCTGGTTCCTCAGCGGCGAGACCAACATTCGGTTCCTCAAGGAGAACGGCGTCACCATCTGGGACGAGTGGGCCGACGCCGACGGCGAGCTGGGTCCCGTGTACGGCAAGCAATGGCGATGCTGGGACCATGCCGACGGCAATTATCCCATCGACCAGATCGCTGATCTCATCGATGGCCTGCGTCACAATCCATTCAGCCGGCGCCACATCGTCTCCGCCTGGAACCCCGCCGATGTGGGCAAGGTTAAGCTCCCTCCCTGCCACACCCTCTGGCAGTGCCAGGTAAGCGAAGGATCGCTGAACCTGCACCTCTACGCGCGTTCCATCGACAGCTTCCTCGGCCTCCCGTTCAACATCGCCAGCTACGCGCTGCTGCTCTCGATGCTGGCGCGCATCACCGGCCTCGCTCCCGGCGAGCTGATCATCAGCTTCGGTGACCTCCATATCTACCGGAACCACTTTGACCAGGTCAAAGAGCAGCTCGCCCGCGATCCGCATCCGCTGCCAGTCCTGGAGATCGCGCCCGAGCCCGTCGAAATCGACGGCTTCGATTACTCCGATTTCCGAATCGAAGGCTACAACCCGCACCCGGCGATCAAGGCGCCCATCGCCGTATGAGCGACGTCCTATACGAGTCCCGCAGCATGGAAGGCATCGCGCCGGTCAAGCAGGCGCAGCTCGCCATCGCCCACGCGCTGACGCGGATCCACGATCACCCCGGCGTCGGCTGGTACATGGGCATCGGCACCGAGAGCTTCGCGTTGCTCACCGAGGCGTTCGCGGAATTGACCGGCCAGACCGTCCGCGAAGTCCGCGAGCGTTTCGTCCCCGAGAACCCAGCCGATCCCGCTGGCGAGGCTGAGCCCGAGCAGGGCGCCGAATGCTCCGAAAGCATCGTCGGCCGCATGGACGCCGACGATGTCACCGAGTACCTCGCGGGCCTTCCCACGTTCGACCGCGACCAGCTCCTGCGCGACATCCGCCGCCGCTTCTGCTCGCGGTGCGCCGGCGATAATGGAGCCGCCGGATTGCCGTGCCAGTGCAATGTCGGCATCCACCGCAAACTGAGGATCGTCGCATGAGCAAGCAACGCTCCGCCACGTTGCCCCATTGCGAGCCCAAGAGCCGCAAGGAGACCGCCTGCAACGTGCTGACCATCCGCATCTTCAAGCGGCGCGGGAGCCGTTTCTGGCAGGCCCTGGTGAAGTGCGTCCGGTTCCGCAAGCGCATCACCACGCGCACTGAGTTGAAGGCCGCCGCGGAGGATTTCGCGCGGCTCGCCTTCCGC
>CAJCIA010000214.1 GCA_903970275.1 Betaproteobacteria bacterium | reverse complement strand
CCGGGCGACGGCACGGTGCGGCTGACCTACGGCAACACCGGCTCGACCGGGGGCATCGATGGCATCGGGCTAAGCAAGATCGCCGACAAGCATGGCGACGATGCTATCAAGCAAATCCCGGCGGTCCTGGTGCGCGGCCAGCGCGGGCCGTGGGAGCCCGATCAGAAAGACCCGGATATCGAAAAGCGCCAATACGTCCACATGGGAAATCGTGTGGTCCTCAGCCGGCTCGCGAGCGGGCGCGGCGGCGGTCCGCTGGTCCTTACCAGTTTCGACCCGTCAGCCAAAATCCTGAAAGGAGGCAAGTGATGATTACCGGACTCGATCCATCGAGAAAAAAAAGTGGCCGGCTTCCCGATAGCGCGTGGCACACGGTCAACCGGCCTACGAGAGAGATGGGAACAGGCGTTCTACCTGGCCCTACGCGCGCGGATTGCGGAAATAGCCTCCTCCGCGCGGGTGCCCCCAAGGCCTTCAATTTCTTCCAGGCGGGAGGCGCGGTCAAGTCATGAACGCGCGCATCCTCAATCGCGATTTTCAGCATCCCGCTGACGGCTGGTACCATATCGAGCCGGCGGGCGAGCATCCCAATTCCCAGGCCGGCGTGGTCCAGGTCATCGACGGCGAGGCGACAACGTCGATCGTCAATCGCTTCAACGCCGCCGCCGATGCCGGGCAGCTCCCGCACGGCAACGAGATGCTGATCGATCACGAACATTTCTCCCACGATGCCGAGCAGGAGACGCGCGCCTTTGGCTGGCTGACCAGGCTTCAGAATCGCCAGGACGGCATCTATGGCCAGGTCCGCTGGACCACCACGGGCAAAGCCGCGGTGGACGGCGGTGATTACCGCTTCTTCTCGACCGAGTACGACCCCGAGGACCTCGCGATCCTGAACCGGAGCAGTCCGAAGAAGGTGCGGCCGCTTGCGCTCTCGGGTCTGACGCTCACCAATCGCCCCAACAACAAGGGGGCGCGGCCCATCACCAATCGCGATCCAAACACTTTGCCGGATAACCCGGCGAACCTTCCCGCCAGGTCACAGGCGGACACCAAAAATAAAATGAAACTGATAGCATCAAAACTTGGCTTGTCCGCCGATGCCTCCGAAGAGGGTATCCTCGGCGAAATCGACAAGCTGCTGAACCGCGCGAACGGAGCGACCCAGGTCACCACCGAGCGCGACGCCCTCAAGAACCGGGTGACCGAACTCGTTGAGGCAAACAAAACCCTGGCCACCGAGCAGTGCGAGGCCCTGATGGACGCGCACGGCATTGCGGCCGACGACAAGGTCCGCAACCGCCTGCTGCCGGTCCTGGCCGGGCTCAAGAATCGCGCCGAGCGCATCGAGACGCTCGCGGATTTCGGCTACGAGCCGGGCAAGCCGGCCGAGGCCGCGGAGACGAGGACCACGCAGACCCAGCTCCGCAATCGCGACGGGAAAGCCCCGAACAAGGGCAAGACCGAGCAATCGCCCAACTCCGCCGGCGAGCAGCAGAAGGCGCAGAAGATCATGAACCGCGCCTCCGAGCTGCGGAAACAGCAGCCCGGCCTGAGCCATCCCACCGCCGTCATCATGGCCCAGCGGGAGATCGAGGGGGAATAACCGGAGTAAGTCAAACCCACCAATAGAACGCAAATCACACCCACCAATAGAACGCAAATCACACCATGAATGTTATTCTCAATCCGATCCAATCGGACACCAAGCGCGACGCCGTCACTTTCACGGCCAACAGCAACCTGACCGGCCTCGAGGGCTATCTCTGGAAAATCGTCAACATCGCCGGCGTGACCGGCTTTGACCTGCCATCGAACGTCGCCGACCAGGCGTACTTCATCGGCGCCAGCGGCGATGTCCAGGGCAATGCCGTCGCCGGCGAATCCCCCGGCCTCAACGAGAACTGCCGCATCGCCTTCAGCGGCGCGTGCAATCCCGGCGATATGCTCTCACTCAACCCGAACGCCTGGGGCCAGCTCTACAAGCCGGCTGCCGGCGCCGGCGCCATCTACTACGACTGGGTCGCCGAGGAAGCCGGAGTCGGGGCCACCACGGCCGTCCCGCAATTCATCAAGGTCCGCCGCATCGGCACCCGCTCGGCCACCCTGTAATCCAACCACGCCACCAACAAAGTAAGTCAAAAATCCAATGAAATTCATGAGTCTCAATCGCATGCGCGTCAGCGCGTGGATCATCGGGATCGCGGCCATCGCGATCTTCTTCAAAGTCGGCCTCGGGTACGCGGTGCTGTTCGCGTGGAGTGCCACGGCGTCGCTCGATTTTATGGCGCGGGGCCAGTGCCTCGGGCCGGAATCGCGAATCGCGCAGTTGGCCACCAGCCCGCTGCTTCAAAACTTCGCCATCACGGCCAGCCAGGCGGCGGTCCGCAAAGTGGGCAGCTTCATCGCCCCGCTCTGCGAGGTCCCGGACCTGACCTTCCGTTACAAGGTCTATACCGAGCAGAACCGGTACCGCGTGCCGAGCACCAAGCGCCAGCCGGGCAGCAAGGCCACCGTCATCGGGTTCAGCGCCTCGGACTCGAGTGCCACCATCGAGCCCAACGCGCTCGACTTCCCGATCCCGAATGCCGAGGACCTCTCCCAGGAGGGCCTGCAATACTCCATCATGGAGGCGCAGAGCACCCTGGCCGATGTCTCGGGCCTCGCGCTGGAAAACGAAATCATCACCCTGGCCCAGAAGGCGGCGCTCGCGTCGCCCCTGACCGCGGTCGCCGATTTCACCAACAACCAGACCGACCCGATCTCGCTCCTCGATGCGCTGATCCTGAACGTCGTGAAGGCGGCCAAGAACGGCGCGCCGGTGAAGGTGCTCTTCGGCACCACGAAGTTCAAACAGTTCCGCGACAATCCGCTCGTCCGGAGCCGGTTCATCGTAGCGGCCAATGGCGGCGCCGGCGGCGCGAAGAACGTGGGCACCGTGTCGCCCACCATCGGCGACGTGGGCGGCCTGCTGATGACCAATCCCGAGGTGGAACTCTCGATGATGGTCATCGACGAGAGCGCCCCCGGCCAGGCGGCCAACATCCAGTTCCTGCTGGATCAATACGTCATCGTGTTCGCGAGCAACGGCACGCCGAACCGGATGGACCCCAGCTTCATGAAGACGTTCGCCACCATGGGCGGCTTCTTCAAGAGCGGGAGCTACACGACCGAAGATCAGCGCGACCAGGTCCTCAAGATGGACTGGAACACGCTGCCGATAGTCACCAACAGCGTCGCCGTCGGCGCCCTCTAACCAGGGATGATCCCTGGACCCAATAAGAAAGTAAAAATCATGAAACAAAATCAAAGGTGGCAGATGCCACTCGCTTCATTCCTCCTCGCCCTGGCTGCGCTCGCCCCCCTCTCGGGGCAGGCGCAGACGGGCCAGGGCTATCCGACGACCGCGACGGCGCTGACCACCAGCACCACCACGATCGCGCCCAGCGCCACCAACGCCGCCTGCACCTCGCAGGCGTTCACCGCCAACGGCCTCACCGGGTTCGCGGTCATGCCGAGCTTCCAGCTCAGCGGGACCGGCGTTCAGAACGTCACGTTCAACTTTGCCGCGTCCACGACCGGCACGGGGAACTGGACCACGAGCCCGGCCCCGCTCTCGGTGAGCGTCCCGGCCTCGGGCACCAACGCTGTGCTGGCCTACGTCGATTGCCCGCCGCACACGAGCGGCAGCGGCTCTGCAAACGCCCCGTACTGGCAATTGCAGAGCGTCACCAACGCGAACGCCGGCACCAGCGGCACGCTCACCATCAACTCGATCACCATCGTCACGAGCAACCGCTGACGCCGTCGATCATCGACTCACATGCGCCGGCCTCGGGATACCACCCGTCGAATGACGGACCTGGGGCCGGCGAAGTGAGCCAGCTTGAAGCTGGACACAGAAAAATGAAACGCAGGAACTGGTACATCATCACCGCCAGCTATCCGGAAACCGGGGAGCCGTTGCTCCGCTGGCCCTTCCGGGAGCGGGTCATAAGCGATGCGTTCCAGTCCGCCTTCAGGCTGCTGCGAGAGAATGGCTTCATCGCGGCCGCGACGACGACGGGGAAAAAGGCGACGCGCCGCGTGGCGCTCGGCTTCGCGGCGAAGCCGCGATCAAAAGAGGCAATGGCCTCATGAGCAACTGGACTGCCATCACCCAGGATATGCTCGAGGCCGCGGGGCACTCGGCCATCATCGGCGCGGCCCAGAGTGCCGGCGTGGGTGGCGTCGATCCCGTCGCCCAGGCGATTGCCGGCGCGGTGGCCAGCGTCCGGCGCGCGGTCAGCACGGGCAACGACCTGGATATCGATCCGACCAAGGTGCCCAACAGCCTGATGCAGCTCACGGTCTCGCTGGCCGTTTACCGGCTGATGATCCGGATCGAGTATCTGTTCACAAAAGGACAGGAGGAGGACAACGCTTTCATCGGCTCGGAGTTGAGGCGGATTTCCGATCACCAGATTCGCGTGGAATCTCCGGACACGCCCGGCGGCGCCGGCGAGATGCAGAGCCAACCGTTGCCCTTCATCAGGCCCAGGCGCCGGCGGTACTCTGAGCAAGCGGAGGACGGCGCATGACCAGCTTGAAGCTGGACACATATCGGCGCTCCCGTGCCGAAATCCAGAATCGCGCGTGGGCGCTGTTTCACCTGTTCAATACCGCCGGCGCGAAGAGCCTGGCCGCGCGGCATGACGAGCGCCGGCAGCCGACGCGCGACCGGATGCAGGCGGTGGTCGAGCGGCACATCGGCTACGCCCAGAGCGAGACGCTGCGGAATATCGAGCATGCAGGGCTCGCGCAGACCCGGCGCGTGTACAATGCATCGACCGGTTTCGGCGCCGCGGCGGACCTCACCTTCGATCTCGATTCATTTTCCGATGGGCTCACGCTCGCGATGCGCAAGGAGCAGAAGGCCGCGCTCAATACGGCGGCCGAGCAACTCGTCGAGGAACTGCGCGCCCAGGGCGTCAAGGACCTGCCCGACGTTTTCAAGATGCCGCCGGATGCGGTGATCAAGTTTCTCGATCAGCGCGAGAACCTCATCAAGGGGGCCAGCGAGCAAGTCCACGACGAGGTCATGAACACGGTCCAGCAGGGGCTCGATGCCGGCGACACGACGGATGAGCTGGCGGACAGGGTCAAAGGGAAGTTCGACGATATGACCACCGCGCGGGCAAAGATGATCGCCACGACCGAGACCGGCGCCGCTTATGGCGTTGCCCGGCACGACGGGCTGAAGCAGGCCGGCATTCAGAAAAAGAAGTGGCTCACGGCCGAGGATGACCGGGTGCGCGCCGCGCACGAGGATGCCGACGGGCAGGTCCGCGACATCGATGAGCCTTTCGACGTGGGCGGCGAGCAGCTCCAATATCCGTGCGACGAAGCCGGCAGCCCCGAAAACGTCATCAACTGCCGCTGTGTCAGCATCGCCGCAATGCCGGACGACGACCAGGCTGAGCCTGGAGCCAGTGAAGAAGAAGAAGAGGACGAAGATGGCAATTAAGCTTCAGGTCCAATGGTCGCCGGCGGCCAGCACCGCCCTGGACACGCTGCGCACGATGCCCGAGCGGCTCGGCCCGGCGATCACGCGCGGCCTCGATGCCGCGAACCAGCTCGTGCTCGGGCGCATCACGCAAAAGCGCTTTACCGGGAAGGGTCCGTTTGCCGTCGGCGATCACCGCCTCGGCATCGTCACGGGCCGGCTGCGTCAGTCGCTCAACGCCAGGCCGGCCGAGCTGCGGAGCGGCAACGGCAGTGGCGGCGGAGCGATAGTGGCCGACAGCGGCATCGGCAGCAACGTGAAGTACATGGGCCCCCACGAGTTCGGCTACAAGGGGGACGTCCAGGTCCGGAGCTTTACCCGCCACAACCCGCGCGGCGACATCAAGCAGCCCATCACGCGCATGAGCCGGGGCAAGCAGAAGATCGTCTATCGCCAGCTCGCCACCGGCATCAGCGTCGTCAAGGCCCACACAAGGAAAATGGACATCCCGGAGCGGGCGCCCATCCGCACCGGCGTCGAGGAGAACAAAGCCATCTACGGCGAGCAGCTCAGCTCGGCCGTCATCGAGGAGATGAAGAAATGAGCGCCAGGGTGACAGGGGCATGGATTGGTGAGCGCAACAAGGAGGGAAACTTTCTCGTGACGCTCTATCTGCCTGCATCTGGAGCGGGCCATGTGAATTTTCTATTCTCCCGGATCGCGCTGCTTCAACTGGCGGCGCTGGCGGTTGACGCTTTGGAAAAAGAAGTCGCGACGAAGTCGCGATCAAAGGAGGCAACAGCCTCATGAGCCTCCAGCAATTCCAGCTCGATGTGGGCGCCCAGGTATCGACCCTCCCGATGGTCGCGAATATCCCGGTCTTCATCATGCGCCCTCGGGCCGCGATGACGGCCGTGCAAATCCAAAGCAAGATCGACGCGGCCCTGGGCTCGCTCACGGCCAAGGGCGGCAAAGCCGGTCTGGCGCTGACGGTCGAGATGCCGACGCTGCGGATCCAGCGTGGGCAGCAGGAGCTGCCCGGCCCGTACCTCAGCCTTCGCTGCCAGGTCCGCGTCCAGGAGAACCCGCTCATCAACATGGGCGCCAACGGCACGAAGATCGCCGCCGAGGATTGCGCGATCGCGGTCAGCCAGGCGCTGCACCTTTGGACGCCCGGCGGCACGGCCGGCATCGTGCGGGCCTCGCTCGATACCATCACTCCAGACCTCAGCTTCGAGAACCTCCTGACATACTGGGTCAACGTCGAGAGCGAGCCCAATATCCCGGACCTGGGCTTCACGCTGCCGGCGGTGATCACGGTCGCCAGCGGCAGCGCCACGCTTACCTGCGCCTCATATGAAGCGTCGATCTATTACACGCTCGATGGGACCACGCCGTTTCCGTCCACGGGCGAGATCGCCACCACGGCGCAACTCTACAGCGCGCCCTTCGCGGCGCCGGCGGCCGGCGCACTGCTGCGGGCGGCTGCCTTCTCGGCCGGCAATCGCGGCAGCGACATCACCTGGTACCAGTTCTGACCTTCATCATTCATCCTTCATAATTCAACCTTCCTATGAGCATCCCACTCCGCATCCACGGCCCCGCGATCATCACGTTCAACGGGGTCTCCTACTACTTCAAAACCGGGTTGAAAGGCTCGATCAAACGCAACCGGGCAAAGATCGAGGTCGATGCCTTCGGCCAGATCGCCGAGGTCGCCAAGGATTGCGTCGTCGAGTTCACCGGGACGCCCGCCGGCGCGATCCGCAGCGGCGATATTGCCGGGCAGATGCCCTTCGGGCCGGGCGCGGTCGGCTCCTCGATCTTCGGCGCGAGCGATGTGCCGCTGGTTGTTCAGACCATCAACGACGGCGCGGCCATCACCTGGACCCGTGGCGCGATCAGCAAGTACGCGCCCATGCTCCTGAGCGCCACCATGGGCACGATCTACAAGGGCGACATGACCTTCTCCTGCCTGATGGCGAGCACGTTCACCCCGACCTCGACCACGGCATGGAAGTCGATCACTTCTTCCGCGTTTGGCGACACCACCTTCGATCCCTCGAAGGTCCGGATGTCGCAGTACGTGGCGGCGTGGGGCAGCTCGAGTCCCTACAACGCGATGATCTCGCAGGACGGGTTTGCGTTCGATCCGGTCATCGCCACGGACAACATCAGCGTCGATAACTACGGCATTATCGACATGGTCCTGAAGTCCGTGGTGGGGACCTGCAAATTCAAGCCGGCGAACCTGACCGAGGCGCAGATCGATACGCTGGTCAATCTCCAGGGCTCCACGGCGTGGCTGCCGGGCCAGGCGATTGGCGACGGCGGCAACGACCTGGTCATTACCGGGTCGCATCTCACGGCGACCCTCAAGATGGCCGGCGCGGTGGACTACGAGCTGATGTACGCGACCGGCAAGCTCCGGGCCGGGGAAGTCGCCTTCGCCTCCGCCACCACGTTCACTTCCGGCGTTCCCAACCCCGTCTTCACCTTCGCGGTCTCCTAACCAGGTGGGTGAATCGACGCCAATGAAGCTGAACCCGATTTCCGGCTCGCGCCGGACCAAACCAAAAACCAACACCATCCAATCCCATGCTCAATAAAGCCACCAGCGTCGCGGAGAACCTCCTCAACGCCACCGTCAATGAATTCAATGTCGCGCTCGGCAATGCCGCGAATCGGCTGAACGGCATCCCCGGCGCCGGCGCGGCGGCCGTCGCCACCCCGCAACAAGTCCAGGATGAGGCCGACGGCATTACCTGGGCCACGCTCCAGGTGTTCCTGCTCGCCGGCGCCTGCGCCGACCTGAAGGCGCTGAATGCCGCGATCACGGCATTGACGCCCGCGCCGGCTGCCGCTGCGCCCGCGTCCTCCGCGCCGGCCGCCGCCGCCACGCCCGCGCCGGCTTCCGCCAAATAGCCGAGTCCCGAGAGCTGATCCATGCTCGTCACGATCGGCAACTGGGCCTGCTGCAACGGCACGCGCCACGGCGGAGTCGGGGTATCCCGGCTCCGCTTCCGCGTGGAGCGAACGCTGCAGATCGCCGAGGTCTTCCGCGCGTCGAAGGTCGAGATATTCCCGCGGGGCAATACGAAGACGACGGTGACCTTTGAGGTCGCGAGAACCTTCCACGATCAGGCGACGGCAGACCTCTATGCCCTCCAACACGAAACGCTGGTCCCGCAGACGGGGGTGATCATGTTTACCTCCTTCGCGACGAACGGCCGCAGGACCGTGCGATACCTCAATCCCGGCTATGTCCTCTCCCACGAACTGATCTCGATGATCGGCATTACGACGCGGCATCAATATCAGATCGTCGGCCCGGCCGTGACCTCCGCGCCGCCGACCACGTCCTCAATAATTCCGCCCACCATCTTCTACTGACGCCTCATGGAAATTGATGAAGCAAAGCTGCGCACGCTGGTGAGGAAACGCGCGCCCGGCCGGCTGAAGAAGCTGCGCAAGGTCGCGGAGATGCTCTACCAGGGCCTCGGCGTCACGGAGATAGTGACAGCCTGCCAGGTCAACCACCGGTCCGTGGCCGAGGTGAGAGAGACGCTCGGCATCGTAGCGGTGTGCGAGTGCGGCAAGCCGGCGAATCACCGGGAGCCATGCCGGCGCCGCCAGGAGCGCGATGCGATTGTAAACACGGACGGCCTCGCCTGCGGGTCCGGATTCGCATCGAGCCGGTGCAAGAGGTTCCTCGAAAGGAACCCTGAGTTGAAGGCGGCCGTAATCCACTTTCGCCGTCAAGGGTGCGAGGGATTCCCCGATGTTTCGGAGATACTCGCCAAGCTCTCCAGATACGGCGCAATCACGGATCGCCAGGCGGCCACGGTGCTGCGGGCTCACGAGGCTGCGAGGCGGCGGAAGGCCGAGTGCAAGAGCGGCGCGACAAGCAGCCACTGCGGGATCATGGGCCAGCGCGTGCTCCGGATGAAGCTGCAGATCGTGGGCATCACGCGTCTCGAACGCCGGCATTTCAAGATCGATGCGGTGGACGAGGCGGGAAACGTCTTCACCTGGTCAACGAAGTCGGCCGATGATTTGCCGGAAGGCTGGTTTCCCATGGACTGCACCGTCGCCGAGCACGCATATCATGATGGCCGCGCCGAGACAGTGCTGAGGCAGTGCCTGCTGCGGCCGCTCGAGGAAGAGGAAGGACCGTTCAAGGAAATCATCGGCGAGCTGGAGCGCATCGAGAAGGACCTGGATGCAGGTTCGGACCTGTGGGAGCGCCTGCATCTCGCCCGAGCCGCACTGGGCGACACTCGATCCTTCGACGCGCTTGCGACCCGGATGCGGCATCAGATGGTCCACACGGCCGTAGTGAACGTAGGAACCTCGGATGCGGACGACGTTGTGCAAATGGCATTGTTGCGCGCCTGGACCTACGCTTGCCGCTTCAGGTTCGGCTGTCCCGTCTGGGCCTGGATGATCTCGCTCACTCGCCAGGTCGCGATCTCAGAGCTGGTTTCGCGCCTGCGCCGGCGGGAACTTTCGCTGGAGATGAAGATCGAAGCCCACGCCGAAGGCGATAAATGGGAACCGGTCTCAAGTGAGATGCCGCCCTGGGGCGGATTATTGCTGCGGGAATTGGAGGCGGAGAAAGCCGGCGCTTAGGAAAGGACCTCCATGCCCGACGACAAAGAGTTCGATATAGGGATCAAGGTCACCGCGGACACCACGGGCGCGCAGCAGACCAGCGCGGCCCTTGACGGCGTGGGCCAATCGGCGCGGGAAGCATCCGAAGGCGTAGGGGGCGCCGGCGAGGCGCTCGAGGAAAGCGAGGGCGCCATGGAGGGTGCTCGGGAGACCGCGAGGGAGCTGGGGCACGGGTTCCATGGCGCGCATCTGGAGTTGGATGCGCTGACCCGTGTGGCGCAGGGGGGCGAGGGCGCTATCGGCGGGCTTACCGCGGCGTTTCGTGGGCTGGGCATGCTCGCGGGAGCCGGCATCTTCGGGGTGATTTCGGTCGCGCTATCGGCCATCATCGCCCTGGTCGGCAAATGGCAGGAAAGCCAGGAAGAGGCGAACAAGGCCGCGGAAGAGGGGGCGCAGGTCTACGAGGCGATCCAGCAACAGGGCGAAGCATTCGAGCAGACCCTCGCTGACATCGATAACGCCACGACGACCTGGGAACAGGACCTGAAAAAAGCAACGGCCGAGATCGACGCCCAGGAGGCTGCGCTGAACCGGGTGAAGGCCGCCGCGGACCAGGTCGCCGCCGCCAAGGAGAAGCTGGAGCTGGCGCAGATCGACGCCGACAAAAGCCTGACGCCCGAGCAGAAGGATGAGAAAAAGGAGCAGGTCCGAGAGCAATACGACCAGGACAAGGCTAAGGCCCAGCAGGACGACGACGCGAAGAAAATCCAACTGGAAAACGAGAAGATCGCCGCGCAACAAAAGGCGGCGGATGATGCCAAAAAACAGGCCGACGACCTCAAAGCCAAGGCAGAGGCTGCTCAAAAGGAAGCGGAAGAGTGGGGCAAGAGGGCGGCAGAAAAAGGGGAGCAGGCAAAGGACCTGGGATTTGCAGGCCCCGAGCGGGGGAGGGCTGAGCAAACCGAAAAACTCTTCGAAGGGTGGGCCGACGACGCGAAGAAGAAGGCCTCAGACCTGGAGAAACAGGCCGAAACGGCGGATCGAAAAGCGAAGGATGCCCAGGACAAGCTCGGCCAGCAAAAGCAGCAGGGCGGGGAGAAGATAGCCGGGTACCAGAGCGACATCGACACGTCGAAGCAGGTCGAGGACCTGAACAAACAGGCAGATCAAGCGGCGGCCCAAGCCCGTGAGCAGAAAGACGCCGCCGAGGCCGCACAGAAGGCAAAGGAGGCCAAGGAAAAGCAGGATAAGGAGCAAAAGGATGGGGTCATCAAGGGGCTGGAGGCCCAGATTCGCGAGCTGGAATCTCGCGCCCAGGAGATCAAGGGCAACGAGGCCCATGGCCGCGGTCGTGGCAAGGGCGGGAGCATTGAAAACCCGGAGGCGGCCACAATCAAAAAAGAGGTCGCCGAACTGCGCCGGCAGATCGATGAGCTGCGTGGTGGCGATGCCGGTACGACCCAGGCTGACCCGGCGTATAACAAGATGGCCGGCGAAGCGGATACGCTCGCCGGGTCTGTAATCGGGAACCCCGGTATGGCGGAATCGATCCGGCGCGCCGGCGACGAGCTGAGGGCCGCAGGCGAGAAGCAGGACCAGGCCGGGCTGCAAAAGGGCGTGGAAGACCTCACCGAGGCCGTGGCCTACCTCCTCAGCCACGCGGTCGGCTTGACCAATGGCATGCAGGGTCAGGCCGCCACGATCAATCAGCAGGCAGCCGAGTTGAAAAAGCAGGCGGAGGACATCAGCCGATTGAAGAGCTGGGCGAAGACTAATCGGCCATGAGTAGGGGCCAGATGATCCGGAAGTTGGCCGCTACGGCCATGAGGCTTGCCGATGCCATCAGGGAAACCGACCTTTCAGTCGTCTGCGTCATTGAAAGCGACGGAGGCCAGCTCGCGCGGGACCTGGAGATGCTAGTGGGGACGCACCCATGCGACGAGAGCGTGAGGGTCTGCCAATCCTCGACTGCGCTGATCGATTCAATTGGCCTTCTGCATCGCGGTCCCTATTCCAACGTCATTATAGCCGCGAGCGCACTGCTGGACGACGTGGTCGAGTACTCGCTAACCTCAGAGCCGGGCGTTACCGAAACAGAAAGGTCCGCGACCGAGGCCGGCCTGAGAGCACTCCGCGATAGAGCGACCAAGGCCGTCCCGCAGCGCGACTGCCCTTGACCTGCAAACCGGCCGCAGCCACGCTGCACTCCCGATGCATGCACCCTGCGCCGCCGCTACCGCCAGCCGCCCCAAAACCGGAAAATTGTCAAACCTCTGGCACTTTTTGTCAAACTGACCGGCGCGCTACCCGTCGAGCGTCCCGGGAGAAAATCTGTGTAAATCTGCGTTAATCTGCGGTTAAAATCAGGGCGCCATACGGCCCTGTATATCCCGTCAAAAGCCGGCCCCTACGCCGCCCGCTCCCACGTCTGCAAGCGCGCCGCCGTCGCGTAATAGCCATCCTTGCGCAGCAAATCTTCGTGCGTCCCGGTCTGCACGATGCGTCCGCCGTCCAGCACAACCACCAGGTCGGCATTCCGCAACGTGCTGAGCCGGTGAGCGACGATGAAGGTGGTCCTGCCCGTCATGGCCGATTGCATCGCCTGGACGATCTCATGCTCCGTCTCGGCGTCGATGGATGCGGTCGGATCGTCCAGCACCAGGATCGCCGGGTCCAGCAGCACCGCGCGCGCGATGGCCAGCCGCTGCCGCTGCCCGCCGGAGAGGCCGCTGCCTCCTTCGCCCAGGATCGTGTCGTAGCCCTTGGGCAACTCGAGGATGAAGTCGTGCGCCGAGGCGATTCGCGCCGCTTTTTCGATCTGCTCCCTCGTCGCCCCGGGCGCCCCGAAGGCGATATTGGCCGCGACCGTGGTGCTGAAAAGAAAGCTCTCCTGGAAGACCAGCCCCACGTTGCGCCGCGCCGCCCCCAGCTCGAGCGCGCGGATGTCCACCCCATCGATGAGCAGGCGGCCGCGGGAGGGATCGTAAAACCGCGGGATCAGCGAAAGGAGCGCCGATTTCCCCGAGCCGGTCGGCCCCACGACGGCGACGCACTGGCCCGGCTGGACTTCGAAGGAGACATCCTTGAGCACCGGCTCCGTGCCGGGATCAAACCAGATATGCTCGAAGGTCACCCGCCCCCAGACGCGCGGCAGCCACATCGGCTCCGG
>CAJCIA010000213.1 GCA_903970275.1 Betaproteobacteria bacterium | reverse complement strand
GGCCATCAACCGCCGTTATGGTAAGACAAGGTTAGCGGTGGCCGCCACCGCCACCACCGTGGCCGCCGCCTCCGCCACCACCTCCACCTCCGACACGCCCTCCGCCGCCAGCATGCGCGGCCGCCGCGTTGGCATGGCTGTATCCACCGCCGGAGGAGTGCGCAAAACTACCGCCGCCGTGGGTATAGCCGCCCCCGCCATGCGCGTATCCGTGGCCACCATCATAGTGGTGCGAACCTCCGCCATAGTAATTTCCACCACGGTAGTAACCGCGCCGGTAATAGCCGCCGCCCCAGTAATCGCCATAATAGCCGGGATAATCGTAATAGCCCGGACCACTGTCGATGCCGACGCCAACAAAGGGGCCGCCGTCCGCGCAGCCAGCGAGCAGCAAGGGACTTGCGAACATGAGTCCCAACGCCAGCCTAGTAGAAAGATTCTTCATACCACCCAACTTCGGCCCACACAGCTAATACGCAAGCGAGCCACGGCTCTGAGTTGGGCCTAGGGGTTGACCCTTGAGCTGGCAGTTACTGCGCGGCCTTACCCGGCGCGAACTTGCGTTGGATAAAGGTGACCAGCTCCATCGATTCCGGCACGCGCAGGGCAACGCTGACGATGAAGTAAACCGCGCCAGCCAGCCCAATGTTGAAAAAGAGAATGACCGCGCCGAGCAGCGAGTGGGTTGTGCGGGCGCCAAGCAGGTAGGCGTCGCCAAAGTACGCGGTCAGGCCGCAGGCAGCGGTCGCGGCGGTCACGCGCGTGAAGAATAGAAACCAGTCGCCTGGAGCGCCGATGGCGATCTTCTTTTGGATCGCGTAGAGCAACTGCAGGAAATTAAGGATCGCCACGGAACCCGTGGCCAGCGCCAGCCCGACGTGGCCGAGGTGCAGGTAATAATAAAGCGGAAAGCAAAGCGCCAGGTTGAGCGCGATACCAATCAGGCTGACGCGCGAGGGCGTGAAGAGCACCACGGTGTGCACAAAATGGGTGAATGCGGCCCAGGCGCCCGGCCGCGCTGGCGCGTCAAAGCGCGGCGGCTGCATGGCATAGAAGCATGGGACGAGAATCTTGATGCCGGAATAACCGGCCAGGCCGATGGTGTAAGCCTGCAGGGCGAAGGCCGTTTGCGCGGTGCTGCGGGCGCTGAAGGTGCCGTGCTGGTAGATAAGCTCGATCACCGGGTACGCCACGACGGCCAGTCCCACGGACGCGGGCAGCGTGAGGTAAAATCCGAAGCGCAGCGCCTCCTCCACGGTCTTGCCGAAGGCAGTGAGATCGTCGAGCGCATGCTGGCGCGCGACGGCCGGCAGCGTGACCGTCGCGATGGCCACGCCGAAAATCCCAATGGGCAACTGCACGAGCCGGAACGCGTAGTAAAGCCACGACTGGCTGCCATCCACGTTCGACGCCAGCGCCTGGTTCACCAGCACGTTGACCTGCACGGCCGAACCCGCGATGGCGCTCGGAATCATCAGCATCATCACCATGCGCAGGGCGGGATCGGCAAAGTTCAGCTTCCACTTGTACCGGAAACCCAGGCCCCACAGCGCCGGCAGCTGCACGCCAAGTTGCGCCACACCGCCGATCAGGACGCCGAAGCACCAGCCGTAGAGCGCGGGTGCACCAAAGTGGGGATGGCGCCAATCCACGTGACCCTGCGCCAGCCAGGCGAAGAGGCAGCCCGAAATAACGGAGACGATGTTGAAGATGGTGCTCGCGCTGGCAGGCAGGCCAAAGATGTTGCGCGAATTGAGCATGCCCATCACGACCGCCGCGATGGAGACGAAGAGGATGAACGGAAAAAGCAGGCGCGTCATCGAGACCGTGGTCTCGAACTTGCCGGGAATCTTGTGGAAGCCGGGACTGATGACGTCGACGATCGCGGGCGAGAAGGCAATGCCGAGGAGGCAGATCAGCCCGAGAATCAGGATGAGCGTGGAAAGGACGACCTGCGCGAGGCGCCAGGAGGCATCCGAGCCGTCCTTGGCCCACGTCTTCGTGAACGTGGTGGTGAAGGCGGTGGAAAGCGCGCCCTCGGCGAAGAGATCGCGCAGCAGATTCGGGATGCGCCACGCGGTGAAGAAGGCGTCCGAAAGTGCCGACGCGCCGAACATGAAGGCGAAGATCTGCTCGCGCACCACGCCCATCAGGCGCGAGCCCATCACAGCCAGGCCCACAACGGCGGCGGAGCGTTTCGAGCTGTTGCGGGTGGCCATGGAAGGGTGGAGTTCTAGCGACTCTGCGCGCCGGGCGAAACGCCGAAATTCAGGCGCGGAAGTTGCCCGCCGCCTGCAATCTGCGCAGCAGGTGATATTTGAGCCAGACCTCGCGCGCGTTGCCCCACGCGACATCGAAGCCCGCTGCGCCGTCGAGAAACCCGCGCTTGAAAACATATCCGCGCACGAAACGCAGCGCTGCGTGCGCCGGACCGATGCCCGGCCAGGTGCGGCGGTTCTTCTCCAGCGCCGTCTGCGCCCAGAGCGCGGCGTAGGTGGCCGAGCGCGCCGCCCGGTCGGCCGGATCGGTGTAGGTGTAGTGAAAAAGATCGCCGGGCAGGACGGGATGTTCGCCGGCGATCTCCAGTTTCTCATGCACGCGACCCCCGGTGAAGCAGGCGTCCGTCCGCCGGAAAAGGCGCACGAGCCGATCCGGATACCAGTCGCCGTGCCGAATCCATTTGCCGCGATAGAAAACGAGACGGGAAACCTGGTAGCCGTTGGGCGCGCCGGGCGCGTCGGCGTCCGGATCGGCACGGAGCCTGGCGATGGCGGCGGCGAGCGGCGCGGAAAGCTCCTCGTCCGCGTCGATGCTCAGGACCCACGGATGCGCGGCGTGGTTGAGCGCGAGGTTCTTCTGCGCGACGTAACCGAGCCACGGTTGCGCGACCACGCGGGCGCCGAATTTCTGCGCGAGCGCCACGGTTCCATCCGTGCTGCCGGAGTCAACCACGACGATCTCGTCCACCACCGGGGCGACACTGGCCAGGCAGCGGGCGAGGTTTCGCTCCTCATTCACGACGATGAGGCACGCGGACATTTTCACGCGACTCGATGTTACCGGGCGGCGGCCTTAGGCGGCGAGCAGCTTGTCCGCGGCAGCGAGGACCATGGCGGGCTTGATGCCGTTCATGCAGGCAAAGTCGATCGGGCATTCGCGCAGGAAACACGGGCTGCACGGCACATGATGGCGCAGCACGGCGGTGCGCGGACCAAGCGGACCGGTCAGCGCCGGCTCGGTCGAGCCGAAGATGGCGACCGTCCGCACGCCCAATGCGGAAGCCAGGTGCATCGCGCCGCTGTCGTTACTGACCACGAGCCGGCACCGCGAAAGCTCGAGCATGAATTGCGCAAGGTCCGTCTGGCCGGTGAGATTGCGGCAGCCGGGGAGGAAGCCGGCCAGCTCGGCGGCCAGCGGCGCATCGCCCGTGGCGCCGAGGATGACGATCTGGAACCCACGCTGGACCAGCGCCTGCCCGACGGCGGCAAAGTTCTCCATCGGCCAGCGCTTGGCTGGACCGTACTCCGCCCCCGGACAAAGCGCGGCAAGCGGCGCGGCATCGGCCGGCGACGGCTCGACGCCGGGAGGCAGGCGCAGCTCGGGCAGCGTGGAATCTGCTGGCGCCCCCAGAGCCACGGCCAGGTCGAGGTAGAAGAATTTCTGATGCAGCCGCACGGGGTTACGCGGGGGCGCGGGAATCGTGCGGGTGAGAAACAGGCCGCGCCCGCCGCGCGCATAGCCGAAGCGATTCGGAATGCGCGCCTGCCAGACCTCGAGCGCGGCGCGCAGCGAATTCGGCAGCAGCACGGCGGAGGCGAACTTCCCATCGCGCAGCTTGCCGGCCACCGCGCGCAGATTCTTCGGCTGGTCAAGCGCGATGACATGGTTGACGAACGGGCAGGCCTGCCACAGGGCGACCAGCTTTTCCGGCGCCGCCACGCTGAGCTGATGGCCGACAAGCAGCGCCTTGAGATTGCGCACGGCGGGCAGTGCCATGACCGCATCGCCCAGCCAGTTCGGGCTGCGCACCACGAGCGGACCGGTGAGGACCGGGGGAGTGGGGGCGGTCGGATCGGTCACGCGGATGTTTCTAGGACGCTTCGCCGGGCGAGACAAGGATCGCGGGTGGACGGCATCAGCCGCGCATCAGCTTGAGCATGGAAATGGAAAAGATATCGAGCAGCAGGTGGGCGAAGATCAGCGGCCAGAGCCTGCGCGTCCACCAGTAGACGAGGCCGTAGAGCGTGAAGAGCACGACGATGCCGGCGAGGTGAAACGGATCCTGGTAGGTGTGGCAGGCGGCGCGCAGGAAGACGGTGACGGCCAGCGCCACGAACGGCCCGACACGCTCGGCCAGTTGCGTGAAGATGAAGCCCATGCAGGTGATTTCCTCGAAGAACGCGTTCAGCGTCATGGCCACGAGAATGGCTGCCCACGTGACGTGCAGGCTGTGCGGCGGGATGTGCGGCTCAAGCGTTGTCGCAAACGCGACCAGCGTCGGCTGCGCCGTCTGCAGGGCATATCCCACAGTGACGGTGGTGACCAGCGCCAGGACGACGGCGACATCGCCTGCCAGCCAGAGGCCGATGCCTTCCAGGCTCGTGACCCAGCCCATGCCGATGCGCAGGTCCGCCGGCTTCCACCCGCGCCAGGCGAGGTAAAGCAGGAAGAAGGCGAGGAAGGTGGCCTCCCAGGCGGTGGTGCGGATGAGCTCGACGTCCGAGGCCAGCATTTGCATGAAGTCGTGGCTGGAGCCGCGAAACGCGCCGCGTGTGGCGTTCGCGATGGGCACGCCCAACACCAGCGCCGCCATCACGACAAGTTCGCCCCACGGCCGCACCAACTCCGGCCGCACCCAGCCGCGATCCGGGACGGGCGAGGGAGCGATCTCGGACATGGCGGGAATGTCGCGGCACAGGGCGTGCGAGGCAAGGCCGCAAAAGTCTCGCCCGCGTTTCAGCGCGGCGGCTAACGTGCGGCATGCCGGAGAAAAAGCGCTGCGCCTGGTGCCTGGCCGATCCGATCTACATCGCCTATCACGACGAGGAGTGGGGCCGGCCGGTGCACGACGACCGGGTGCTCTTCGAGATGCTGATCCTTGAAGGCGCCCAGGCCGGGCTGAGCTGGCTGACGATCCTGCGCCGGCGCGAGGGTTACCGGCGCGCCTTCGACCGATTCGATGCGCGCAAGATCGCGCGGTATGACCAGCGCAAGGCCGCGGCCCTCCTGCGCGACCCGGGCATCATCCGCAACCGGCTCAAAATCGCGGCGACGATCGACAACGCGAAGGCCTTCCTGCAGGCGCAGGCGGAGCCCGGCGGGTTCGATGGATTGCTCTGGAGTTTCGTGGGCGGCAAGCCGCAGGCGCGCGGCCGCGGGGCCAAGCCGCGCAATACCAGCCCGGAGGCGGAAGCGATGAGCCGCGAGCTCAAGCGGCGCGGGTTCCGCTTCGTCGGGCCGACGATCTGCTACGCGTTCATGCAGGCCGTCGGCATGGTGAACGACCACGCGCCGGAATGCTTCCGAAGGTAGCCCCGACGCTAGTCAACGTCCGGCGCCTTGAGCATGCGCTCCAGGTCACACATCTTCAGGTCGGGCAGCGAAACCGATTTTTCCCAGTGGGAGATCACCTTGGTCAGCCCGCAGCTGAGCAGATTGAAACGCCAGCGGATCGACTGCACGAGATAGGGGTTGAAGCTGTAGAAGCCGACGAACTTCTTGTCCGAGAACTTGCGCGCCTTGTTCACCTGGCGGCCGAGCAGCACGGCGCGGGTGTCCGGGCTGTCGAAGAGCACGAGCCAGTAACGGCGCAACCGCTCGTCGCACGTCTGGACGAAATCCACGTTGCCGCAATTCTTCGGCACCGGGCCGCAGCCCCACACGCGCACCGTGTCGAGATCCTCCGCGAGGCTGGTGTAGCGCTTCTTCTCCGGCAGGAAGTTCTCGAAATCCTGGAAGGTGGCGATGAGCTCGCCTTGGCGGATTTCGCCGGCAATGTCCTCGATGGCGTGGCTGATCGCCAGCATCGCCTCGGGATCCATCACGTGATGCAGGTCACTGTCGGGAATCTTCACCGCGTCGCCCAGCCGCACCTGCCGGGGGTCGCGTCCGCCGTGCAGACTCACGGCCTTGGGGCCCTTCTCGAAATGATGATGGTACGGCTTGAGTTTCGAATGAAACTTTTTCGTCGTGCGGCTTTCGCACCGTGTCTTCGCTAGCATAAAATCATGGCCGTGGCTGGGGGCTAACTAAGCCTATTTGCCAAGGGCGGCAACATCTTTCTGCTTAGGCAACAATCCCCGCGAGACGCAAATGCGAATCGCATCGCGGCCTGCGGCGCCGTACACTCCACCAAAATGTCGGACGATTTTTACGGCGCGTTTGACCGCGAGTACCTGCGCGATGCGTTCAATCGCAAGCGCACGGACGATTACCGCAGCGTCTTTCACCAGGACCGCGACCGGGTGATGTTCACCACCGCCTTTCGCCGGCTGCAGGCCAAGACGCAGGTCTTCCAGGCGGGCGAATACGATTTCTACCGCACGCGGCTGACCCATTCGCTGGAAGTGGCCAACATCGCCAAGTCGATCTCCGTCTGGCTGCGCCGCGCGGAACCGGCCGCCGCGGTCGATCCCGATTTGCTGGAGGCGGTTTGCCTGGCGCACGACATCGGGCATCCGCCATTCGGCCACGCGGGCGAGCGCGTCCTGAACGCCGTGATGGACGCGTACGGCGGCTTCGAGGGCAACGCGCAGACGCTCCGCATCCTCACGCGCACGGTCTACAGCGACGCCGACGGCCAGCGCGGCGGCATGAGCCCGACGCGCGCGCTGCTCGACGGCGTGTTGAAATACAAACGGCTGCACCGCGATCGCGCCGACGAGACAAATCACTTCATCTACGACGACCAGGCGGAGATTCTGGCGTTTTGCTTCGGCACGCAGGACGTGGCGGCCGAGCTGGGCGGCGAGGCACCGAACCAATTCCACAGCCTCGAGTGCCAGATCATGGATCATGCGGACGACGTGGCCTACTCCTGCTTCGACATCGTCGATGGCGCGCGGGCGCATTTCCTCACCGCGGACAAGATCAAGACGTGGTCCAAGCATGCGTCGCTTGACGACATCCAACGCAAATACCTCGACGGATTGATCGAGATGCTCGGCAATGGCAGGCTGCAGGCGAAGATGAACCAGGCGGTGGGCGATCTGATCAAGGCGGCCTCGTTGCAGCCGGCGAAGAATTTCATGAGCGGCCGCACGCACCGCCACGCCTGGCGGCTGGTCGTGGCCGACGAGGCGAAGCGGCGCATCAAGCTCTACAAGGCGCTCTGCCAGGATCTCGTCTTTGGCTCCAGCGCGCTGC
Organism: Betaproteobacteria bacterium; assembly: GCA_903970275.1. Classification (GTDB taxonomy): domain Bacteria; phylum Verrucomicrobiota; class Verrucomicrobiia; order Methylacidiphilales; family UBA1321; genus JABDGH01. The sequence continues at coordinate 457 of CAJCIA010000213.1, read as the reverse complement.
AGCAAATCGAGTTCAAGGGCGCACACGTGCTGCGCGGGCTGACCGGAGCGCTCTTTGACAATTATCTCGGCACGCGTCGCGAGGACGGCTCGCGCAACAGCGCGGCGCCCAAGGTGCTGATGGCCGCGGACGTTCACCGCCTCGTCTGCGCGGCCGAGGGCGAACCGGCGCGCGCGCGGCTGATCTGCGATCACGTGGCGGGCATGACGGACGCCTACGCGCTGCGCAGCTACAAGCGGCTTTTCGATCCCGATTACGGCTCGATCTCCGAGCTGGTCTGATGTCCATGCGCTGGCGGGTTCCTTTCATGACGGCGTTGACGTCAGGCGGCGGAGGTGGCACTTGAGCATGTCCACCGTGGCCAGCCCCACGCTTGCCGCGCCGTTGCGCGAGGAGCTTCCCGTTCCGCGGTCGGAACGCTTTCAGCGCTCTGACTTCATCGCGGCGGGGCTGGTAT
>CAJCIA010000212.1 GCA_903970275.1 Betaproteobacteria bacterium | reverse complement strand
AATTCTCGCTGCCCGAGGCCATCCTCAAATTCCGCCAGGGCGTCGGCCGCCTCATCCGCACGCAAAACGACAAGGGCATTATCGTTATCCTCGACAACCGCGTCCTAACCAAGCCCTACGGCAAGGCCTTCCTCGCCGTGTTGCCCAGGTGCCCGGTGGAAGTGGTGGAGTGAGAATTCCATTCTTCAGGCGCTTCACGGTGAGCAGCTCCATTCGGCAGCGGAGGCGGATGCGCCACTTCTTGGTAGGTCTTGATTTGATCAACGCCCAGCTGCACGCGTAAGGCCCGCACCTCAACTGTTAGCTTGGCAAGAGCATCAGCCTGGGAATTGTCGCGAAGAAAGAAGCTCGCGACATACGCGGTGTAAACGCCCATCAATCCAACGCCCACGATCGAAAGAATGGCTCCCACCGCGTGCCCTTGGTCGGTCACCGGAAACTTTTCGGAGCCTACCGTGATCATCGTGGTGAACGCCCACCACACCGCATCCGTCGGCGTCTTGATATTTGCATCTTCCGACGATTCACATTCCAGGATGAAAACCGAACTGACCATGAATGTCGCCACCGCGACGAGAAACGCGCCTTTGAGCGTGGCTTTCGGCCGATTGTGGGCGACGTATTTCCAAAGCGCCTGGCAACGCGACTCAAGAATCGGCACAGCCGGAGGCTCGACAAACGATGGTTGAGAGCGCAAGACAAACGCATGGATGCGCAGCTGCCACCCATCCCGCCCGGCGTGACGCTCACTAGCGACGAGAAGATCTGGGCTATTTTCTGCCATCTTTCTCTGCTGCTCGGCATCGGCTTCCTCCTGCCGCTCGTGGTCTGGCTGGCCAAGCGCGATGACTCACCCGCCGTGGCCGCCCATGCGCGGGAGGCGCTGAACTTTCACCTTTCCCTCTACATTTACGGCCTCATTTCTGCGGTGATGATCTTCGTCTGCATCGGCTACTTTCTGCTCATGGGGCTGGCGATCTTCGGGGCGGTCTGCGCCATTCTCGCTGCCTTGCAGGCGTCGAAGGGCCGGCTCTTTCATTATCCGCTGACCATCCCCATTTTTAGGTAGCGATCGGGGCCGGCAAAAGGTGGCCGGCCGAAATGGGACGCCTTTCAGACGAAACAGCAAGCGATCCCGCAGGCCTGCGCAAGCTCAGGATAACCGGCGATGTCCCCATTGCCGGAGGCCGCAGCAGCCGCAGGACGAGGCGCGTTTCATATTGAGCAGACGCCGCGCTGTTCCGTTCCGCTCGCTGCGCTCGCTCCGGCGATAGGGACATCGCCGGCTACCACTGAGCCGCTGTCCCCAATCGAGTCAGCGGATAGCTTGGGAATCCCGCCGCTACAGCACCTCCACCACCAACGCGGTCGTGTTGTCGCGGCCGGATCGCTCCAGCGCCTCCTCCACCAGTCGGAATGCCGGCGGCTGCGTGCCGGGCAGCGGCTCCGCGGGCCGCAGGAGTTCAAGGAGCTGGTAGTCAAAGAGCCCTTCAACCAGCCCATCGCTGCAGAGCAGGAAGATGTCGCCCGGCTCGTAGCCCACGCTGCCGATCTGCGGATTGATGAATTGATTTCCCGCGCCCAGCGCTTTCTGCAGCGCCGTCCGCTGGGGATGGCTCCGCGCCTGCATCTCCGTCAACTGACCCTGGCGGAAGAGCCAGCCCACGTACGTGTCATCCTCGCTCAGCTGCCTGATGCCGCCGCCGGCCGGCAGGTAATAGATGCGCGTGTCGCCGATATGCGCGAAGTACATCCAGCCGGGGGTGAACCAGCACATGCTCAGCGTGGCCTGCATGTTGTGCGTCTCCTCGTAGCTGCTGCCGACGAATACGAGCGACCGGTGGATCTGGTCGAAAAGCTCCTCCAGCACGTCTTCCACCCCTGCGTTCAGACCGAGCGCCGATTGCTTGAAGGAAGCCGGCAGAAGCCGCGTGATCTTTTCCGTCGTGATGCGGCTGGCGAACTCGCCCGCCATGGCGCCGCCCATGCCATCGCTCACGGCGAAGACAAAGTCGACCGCCTCCGTTGTCCCCTCGCCCACTTTGCCGAGATAGTGCACCTCCTGGGCGTTGAATTGCTGGCCAAGGAACGAGTCTTCGTTGTTCTTGCGTACATGACCGCGATCCGTCTGACCGGACCAGCGCAGGCGCACCACCGGGCCGCCGCGCGGGTTCATCGCGTCACCTCCGCCTGGGTCAGGCCGCCCGCCTGGTCGCCGTGCAGGATGGTGGCAAACTCGAAATCGATGAGGCAAAACCGGCCGTCGCTCTGCCGGTAGGTCACGTTGCGGACGTCCGGATCGTCGTGGCGCACGCCGTAGGTCTCCAGCTCGGTGAAGAGCTCGCGCGCCCGGCTTTCATCCAGGTGCTGCACGCGCGTCCCGGCGCTGGTGGTTACAATCTGGAGCTTCTCGGGGTCTTCTTCGATCAGTCTGGGCACGAATGGACAGCCCGCTGCTTCCAAATATCGCAGGATCTTAACCTCGTTGGCAAAGCGCGCGGGCGCACCCGGACCGCGGAATTCCTTGTAGACTTTTCCCTCGTAGCTCAGGCGCACGGAGGCCCGCTGGGTGTCCTTCACGGTGTCCACCTTGTTATTATGCGCCCACCGGCAGCGCTGCCAAGCGCGCGGGCGCATGACGTGAAATGGCCGAATGGCATACCGGCTGCTTTGGGTCTGCTCACCCATCCGATTTGGCAGCATGCCCGGGCGGACTTTAACCCTTAACCTCACACACACCTACAATGGCGAAGTATAAATTGGAATATATCTGGCTCGACGGGTACACCCCCCTGGCCAACATCCGTGGCAAAACCCTGGTCAAGGATTTCGACAAGTTCCCCACGCTGGAAATGGTCCCGAACTGGGGCTTTGACGGCAGTTCCACCAAGCAGGCCGAGGGTCACAGCTCGGATTGCGTGCTCAAGCCGGTCGGCGTTTACCCCGACATGACCAAGACCAATGGCGCCATCGTCATGTGCGAGGTCATGCTCCCGGATGGCACCCCGCACCCGACCAACGGCCGCGCCACCATCCACGACGAGCCCGACACCTGGTTCGGCTTCGAGCAGGAATACTTCCTCTGGAAAGACGGCAAGCCGCTCGGCTTTCCCTCCGATGGTTACCCCAAGCCGCAGGGCCCCTACTACACGGGCGTCGGCTACTCCAACGTGGGCGACATCGCCCGCGAGATCGTGGATACCCACTTGGACATCTGTCTCTACGCCGGCATCAACCACGAAGGCATCAACGCCGAGGTGGCCAAGGGCCAGTGGGAATTCCAGATCTTCGGCAAGGGCTCCAAGCGCGCCGCCGATGAAGTCTGGGTCGCCCGCTACCTGCTAATGCGGCTGTGCGAAAAGTACAAGGTCGACGTCGAGTTGCACTGCAAGCCCATCAAGGGCGACTGGAACGGCTCCGGCTTCCACTCCAACTTTTCGACCAAGTACATGCGCGAGGTCGGCGGCAAGGAGTACTTTGAGAAGCTCATGGCGGCGTTTGACAAGAACCGCAACGAGCACATCGCGGTCTATGGACCGGACAACCATCTGCGCCTCACCGGCCTGCATGAGACCCAGTCCATCGACAAGTTTAACTACGGCGTGGCCAACCGCGGCGCTTCCATTCGCGTCCCGCATGCCTTCGTTAACAACGGCTACAAGGGCTACCTTGAGGATCGCCGTCCGAATTCCGCCGCCGACCCGTACAAGGTCGCGAGCCGGATTTTGCAGACGATCAATTCGGTCCCGACGAAATAGTCGTCACTTAGATTTGGAGGAGGGAACGGGGCGGCCGCAAGGTCGCCCCGTTTTTTTGTCTCTGAAGATCCCTCCTCAGCCGGTAGCCGTAGACCTCCAGGCGACGGAGCCTCTTGCGGCTTGGCCTCTTCAAAGCGAGGTTGGCAGGTGACCTCGCTTCAGCGCCGCATGCTTCAACGCCTGGCGCAGGTGAAGCCGGACGCGACGATGTGCCCCGGCCGGCTCGCGCGCGATTGCGGCACCACCCTCCCCGCGGCTCGCGAGGACATTCTTGAACTCGCCCGCGCCAAGAAAATTGTGCTTAGCCAAGGCGGCCGGCCCGCCTTGATCACGAAGCTGAAAGGCCCCTTCCGCGTCGCCCCCGTTCACCTGTAACGGCGGTTATAGACCGCCGCATTATCGTCGCAAAGGCCGCCACTTCGTCTGTTCGACTGCAGGTGGTCTCGGCGTGGGTCCACTCTCCATGCTGCAGGAGAGATGTGCGCAAC
>CAJCIA010000211.1 GCA_903970275.1 Betaproteobacteria bacterium | reverse complement strand
GTCGGCTGGTAGTTGAAGCGCCAGCTGGCGACCATCGTCTTGCCGGTATCGGCGTCCTTCGCGTAGATGTTCACCTTCACTGCGGGATCGATCAGGTCACGCGGGAGGTAGAGCCGGAGCATGAGCGACTTCGGGTCGAAGTCGTAGCGCACCTCGCCCATGTTGCTGACCTCGGCGACGATCGACTTCGGATTGATGTTGCCGTCGTAGCCCAGCTCCGCGCTGATCACGGGCCGGGGATCAGTCACCGTGGTGCCCGGTCCCGGCGTGATATTGGCCAGCCCAAGCGCGCCCTCATGCAGGTAGGAAACATAGGCCTTTTCCACCGGCGTGGTGATGATGTAGCGGCCCATGGCATCGACGTTCGTGCCGGGATGAATCGGGTTGTTCGCCACGGTAAAGATGGCCTCGTAACCGGCGCTGATCGTCTTGGCCTCAACCTGCTTGTTGTACTCTCCATACGGGTAGGCGAAGTACTTGATCGTCTTGCCCAGCTTCTGCTCGAGGATCGCCTTGGAGGTCACCGTCTCGTTGGTCAGCCAGGCGTCATACTGCTCCGGCGTCTTGGCGCCGCGATGGGTAAGCTGCGGGTGGGTCATGGAATGGCACTCGATATCCACGCCTTCCTTTTGTAGCTCGATGAGCTCCGGCCAACTCGCGGCGCCACGGTAGGTGGAGGTGGGATGGTTGCCGATGAACGCGGGATAGACAAAAAAGGTCCACGGGAAATTGTACTTCTTGAGCACCGGCGCAGCGAAGACCAGCGGGCTCTTGTAACCATCGTCGATCGTGATGGCCACCGTGTTGGGCGGCAGCATTTTCTCCTTCTTGCCGAAGGCGACCACGTCGGAGAGAGGCACGACATTATAGTGATTGTCCGCCAGGTACTTCATCTCCGTCTCGAAGACGTCCTGCGGCATCGTGTAGATCATCTTGCCGCCCGCGCGGATGCCGGGCGGCGTGAACTGGTGGTAGCCCAGCACGATCACGCTGGCCGGCATGTGGGATGTCGCCTCGGGCTTCGGTTCGGGGCCGGGAAGGGCGGAGGGAGTGGCAGCCGGATTGCTGGCGGCCGAGGGGCCGGCCGGGGGGACTTCCGGCGCCGGGGTTGCGGGCAGGGCCGGTGCGGCCGCGGGAGCTTGCACGTGCGGCAGGCCGAAGCTGCCCAGCATCAGGAGGGGCAGCCGGCGGATTGAGGGATAAAGCAGCGTCGAATCGGGCGAGGCGTTGGTCGCCGGCGTCGCGGGGACGGAGGGAGTCTTGATATCGGTTGGTGTGCCGGGCGGCGGCACGGGACCAATCAGCGTATTGGAATCGAGCGGCACATCGGCAGGTGTGCCCTGGGTCGCTGGTCCCGTGGCGGAACTCGGGGTGACGGCCGGCGCGGGACTATCCGGGTTGCCGGTGGAAACGACCGGCAGCGGCGGCGGCGTGGGGGTCAGCGGCTCAGCGCCAGCCGGCGTCGTGGTCACCAGTTCCTGGCCGTCGACATGGAATTTGTCGCGCTCCGCGCGGAAGCGGCCCTCGAGTTTGGCGTCGACCCAAGCTTGGTGAACAAAGAAGGCCGTGATGAAAAGGGCCAGGCCGCAGGCCAGGATCAGAAAGCGCTTGAGCATAAAGAGGCGGAGGCTAGCACGCGCTGACGGACCCTTCAACCTCTTCGACGATTACGTGAAGGCAAAGCATTTTGGGTTCGCGATGCGCCGCGCGATTCGGTCTACTTCCCGCCGCGCCCCGGCGCATGCCCGTGATCAAGATTTTCTTCCGCTATCTGTTCCTCCGGCTCCTGCTGCCCTTTTGCTACACGGTGGCCGCCATGTCGATTCTTTGGATCGTCTCCGACGTCTACGGCACGATGGAGGATTTCATCGAGCACAAGGTGAAGTTCATCCTGTTCATCCGCTTTTACGCGCTCCAGTTCCCGCGCATGCTGGTGCAGGTGCTGCCGGCCGCGGTCCTGTTTTCCACCCTCTTCACCCTGCTCAGCCTCAAGCGGCGGAGCGAGCTCGTGGCGTTGCAGGCGGGCGGCCTGGCGCCGCTGCTGCTGCTGGCACCGTTCCTTCTCTTCGGTGCGCTCAATGTGCTGATCCTTCTTTATGACATGAGCGGGCCGGCAGCGCGCGCCGGAGTCATGCGCGACCGCATCCTCAAGGAGGTGCGCGGCATGGGCACCGGCGCGAACGAGTTCATCAATCTCCCGTATATTGATGAGGTCAATCATCGCGCCTGGTACTTCCAGGACCTCCGCATCGGCAGCGACGGCGGCGCCAAGGCCACCGGAATCGAGGTGGTTCAGCAGGATCCGCAAGACCACGACATCGCCGAATACGTCGCGCGGACGGGCTACTGGACGCACCAGTTTTGGCGGCTGGGCACCGCGAAGAAGGTGACCTACAACGTCGACGGCGCGGTGGAGAATCAGCAGTCCTATCCCGAGTTCGACCTCTCCGATGTCACCACGCCGCCAAGCCAGCTCGCCCTCATCGCCTCCGAGCCGGAGGACCTGACGCTCGGCCAGCTTTCGCAATACATCGCCACAACTGACCGATCCACCGTGCTGGTGGCCAAGTACCGCACGGAATGGTGGTATCGCATCCTCTATCCGTTCAGCGTCATCGTGCTGATGCTCTTCGCTCTCGCGCAGGGCAGCCGCAGCGACCGGCGCAGCCCCGCCGCCGGCATCGGCATCGCCATCGGCGTGCTCATCGGGTTCAGCGTCTTAAACAGCATCTTCATGTCGGCCGGCCGGTATGATCGCCTGCCGCCCTTCGTCGCCGTGAGCCTGACCGAGGTCGTCTTCCTGGCCATCGGCGTGCACTGGCTCGCCATCAACAACGGCTGGTACTGGCAGGTGCGGGAGTGGTACAGCGCGTGGCGGAGGGATGCCGCGCGGGATGTCAAAGAGAAGCTGGTGTAGAACCGTCAGGCGCTGTCCTTGGTATGTTGCTCAGTGGTAGCCGGGGCTGTCCTCAGCACCGGAGCGAGTGGAACGAAAGAGCGAAACATTCCTCGCCCTCAAACCTCCGCTTGGCGACTGCATCCGGCCACTGCTGTAGCCTCGGGCGCTGGGGACAGCGCCGGCTACCACTGAGCCGCCGCGCGCAAAATAAAGCCGTCGGAATGGATCGATGGTAGGGCGCTCACCTACACGCTGGCGCCGCTCCACTTGAGCTTCTGTCGCAGCACGCGGAAGAAGTCCGAGTGCGGCAGGTAGGCGAGATTCACCGGCGATTTCGCCGGGCGGATTTCCAGCCATTCGTGGGGGCGCATGGTTCCACCCGCGCGGCCGTCGAACTGCACGGCGGGCGCAGCCACGCCTCGCTTGGGGACGATATGGACGCGGATCGGCT
>CAJCIA010000210.1 GCA_903970275.1 Betaproteobacteria bacterium | reverse complement strand
GACCTTGAGGCGCAGCGTACCCGTCGTCGTCCCTCCGCTGGTAGTTGCGCTTAGGGCGACGTTATAGACGGTGGTCGAGCTGACAACGGCCGGCGTGCCGGAGATGACGCCGGTGGTGGAGTTCAACGTCAATCCGGGCGGCAAGTTCGTGGCGCTGAAACTGGTCGGAAGATCGCTCGCGGTGATGGTGTAGGTAAAGGGCGAGCCGCCGGGGATCTTGCCCTGCGTCAGGCTGGTGATGGTGGACGGCCCAATGAGAGCCGTGGAAGTGACCGGATCGAGCGCAAAGGCCTTGGCCGTGGTCCAGGCCGACCAATCCGAGGAAATGGTGCTGCTCGAGTCGGTCGGGATGTTTGGCACCGCCGGCGTGCTCGTCGGTTTATAAAGACCCGCGCCGTCGGTGACGCTGGCATCGGTGGTTTTATAGGTCCAGGCACTCCAGTTCATTCCGGCGTTGTTGAAATCGTTCACCATGTATTGCCAAACCGGGTTGCCCGTCCCGAGGGCGTTGAACTCCCCGATGTAGGCCGGCACGTTGTACGATTTGTTGTTGTTGAAGTCGGAGACTTGGCTGTCGGCCCCGGCCTTTACGCTGGCGGCGGTGGTGTTGGTTCGCTCGTACTCGTGCATCTCGTACGCGACATTCGTCCAGCCGACGGAGGACGGGTTCGGCAGCTGTTCCCAGCCCGTGCTTCCGCCGGTGCCTTCCATGAAAATGATATGGTCGGGATCAGCGGTGCGGACCGCGGTGTAGAGATTGCCGAGCTGGGTGACGACAGCCTGGTTGCTGGGTGCCCCGGTGGGCTCGTTGAGCAGGTCGTAACCGGCGACCCAGGCATTGCCCCGATAGTGCGCGGCGATGGCCGACCACATCTGTTGCGTGTTGGTCTGGTTGGTGGTGCTGCTCCAAAACTGGTTCTGGTTGGCGTAGCCCGTGTTCGGGGACGTGCTCTGGCCGCCGAAGGCGCCATGCATGTCGATGATGGTGTAGATGCCCCGTTCCGCCGCGCTGGCGATGATCGAGTCAAGCACGGTAAAGGCGTCGCTTCGCAGCACCGGCGCTGCGCTCGGGCTTGGGGAGCCGGTGACCGTCAGCAACAAGCCAGTGGAATTCGACCCGGTTGCGTTCGTCGCGGTGATGGTCAGGTCGTAAACCCCGGGCGTCGCGGGCGAGAGCGTGCCGCTGATCAGGCCGCTGGTGGTATTCAGAGAGAGGCCGCCCGGCAAGGTGGAAGTCGAGAACGAGGTGGGCGTGTTGGTGCCCGTGATCTTGTAGCTGACCGAGGGGCTGGAACTGCTGACCGACAGGCTCGTGGTGCTATTGGAAACCGCCGAGGAACCGGAAGCCGCCGTGTTGATCGTCACCGTCAGGATCTCCGTCCCGGTGCCGCCTGTGCCGGTGGCCTGCAAGGTGATGGTCGTTTTACCCGCTGTCGTGGGTATTCCCGAAAGGACACCGGTGCTGGAATTAAAGGTGATTCCCGCCGGCAGCGGCGAGGCGGAGAAACTGGTGGGCGAGTTGCTTGCGCTGATCGCGTAGGAGAAGGCCGAGCCAACCGTTCCCGTCGCTGTAGTAGGGCTGTTGATGGCCACCGCCGTGGAGTTAAGGGCAGCCAATGGATAAAAATCGCCCCACCAGACCGGAACGCGCACCACGTTCATGCCTTGCGCCTTGATGTTGTCCATGTCCGCGGCCCCGATCCAGTTCTGGCGGTAGGTGGTGACGAGGCTCTGCTCGGTGGAGACGCCGAAACGGGCGTCGAGGCTCTGGACGATGCTGAATTCGTCCGGCAGGCCCGACTTGTCCGCGGGAGTGATGGCGGGATCCATCACCATATAGCCGCCCAGGTTGACGCCCTTCAGCTGGACCGTCTGGCCGGTCGCGTTAAGGATGTTCAGCCCGGTGGCCTGCAGGATGGAGGGCCGCATCGAATCGAGCGCGGAGGATGGTTCCTCATTGGTCCAGGCCGACTGGAGATAGCCGCGCCAATCGGGATCGGCTTCCGGCTCCCAGTAGACCGCGCCCAGTCCCTTGTGATTCGGGATCGCCCGCATCAGGTTGAGGATGTTGGTGACCATGTCGAAGTTGGGATTCGGATTGTAGGTTGTGCCCGAATAAATATTCGGCGGCTCGATCTCGCACATCATCACGCCGGCGCCGCCCTGGCCGGGCGCGTTGAAGTTGGTGGCCAGCTCGTTCATGTTCTGCGTGGTATCGCTGTAGGTTCCGCCGCTGTAGTCGGTACCGGAGACGTCCCACTCGCCGCCATAATTCTTGAGGTTGGTGAAGAAACCCTGGTCAACCGCGCTGGAGTGCGCCCGATCAATGTGCACCACCACCTTAATGTTGGGATCGACCGCCTTCACTGCGTCGTAGCCCGCGTTGATGAAAGTGACGAGGCTGGAGAAGTGCGAGGTGGCGCCGAAGGGTTCCCCCATTGCCGGTTGCGAAGGATCGTCCTGGACCTCGCTCAGCATGCCGTTGGTTATTTCATTGCCGACCTGGAGCCATTCCGGGGTGACGCCGACTGCTTTCAATTGCGCGAGCACGTCTGTCGTGTGCGCTTTGACCTCCGAGGCGATATCCGCAATGGCGTCGGTAGTGGACATTCCCGCGATCTCGGCAGCCCAGTTGACCGGGATGCGCTGATTGCCGGGGTCGGCAAAGGTCCAGCTATAGTGCACATCGATCAGGATGCGAAAGCCCAGCGCCTGGGCCTTCTGCGCCACAACCGCGATTTCCGGAGCCGTGCAATGCCCGGCAGTTTGATTGTCCCAGTTGGGTGCGGTGATCGGTGGAACGAAGACGCGCAGCCGGATCGTGTCGATGTTGCGCTCGCGCAAAATCTTCAGGCAGTTCGTGGTGGGATCGGGGTCCAGCATCTGCCCGTTGCTGTCATAGAAGGTGAAGTTGCTGGCGGCCATCTGCTGCAGCCAGCCGACGTCAGCGCCCTTGGCCATTTCGGAAATGACGGTGAGGAGCAGCGTCGAGGTGCCCGTCCCGGAGCCGTTCGTTGCGCCCAGGGTGATCATGGAGGTGCCGACGGCGGTGGGCGTCCCGCTGATCACGCCGAGATTGGTGTCGATGGTCAGGCCGGCTGGCAGCCCGGTCGCGCTGTAGCTCGTGGGGGTGTTGCTGGCCGTGATGATGAAGTTGAAGGGCACGCCCGGCCGGCCGGAGGCGACCGTGCCGCTGCTGATTACCGGAACCGCTGCCTGACTCGCGGACGACCAGGAGATGAGCCCGAAGAAGAAAAGCGCGCTGATGACACCGCGCAGACGAGGCATCGACATCGCCACGCGACACACCAGGGCAAAACAGAGGCACGCAAGAAACACGCTAGTAATCATGGGGAGCAAATGAGCTGGAGACGATGGATTGAAGCCGGTCGTTCAAAACACGACCATTCCACCATAAGCCGTAGATTACGTCTTGGAAATGATTAGTTCTCCAATTAGGGCGAATTTAGGAATCGTTACGGCGGGCGCGGGGCGAACGTCGATTCTGGGCACCGGATGCCGAAGAAAAGCGCGAGGCGTCCTCAACGCGGAAGGTAACGAGGAGCCAGATGAGGACCGGTGCGGTGAAGCTGATGCCCATTTGATCGAGGCAGGTGTACTTGAGCGCGTCGGCCGTGCTCTGCCAGGCGGGGGAAAGATGGAGGAGGCCAAGTCCCGACGACTCGCTCCAGAGCGCGGTTTGAAGCGAGGCGAGGATGAGCAGGTGCACGGCGACGAGCCCGGCGGCGAGAGCGATCAGCCGGCGTTTCCACGGCACGGGGCTGGCGGCGATGAGGGCGACGGTGAGCGCGGTGGGCATCCACCCGATGGAGCGGGCGTTGAGGCTGGTCTGCACGACGGGGATGCGACCCTGCGCATCGATCGACGCGCGATTGGCCAGGGTCATCCGGGTGTCGACCGTGGTGAAGTCGTGCGTGACGACGTTGCGCTCGAAGCGGACGATCCGGGGGGAGTCGTCGCGAGAGAGAAAGAAGGAGCCGAAGGCGCGAAAATAGGCGCCATAGGCGTCGTCAAGCCCGGGCCATGGGAAGACCAGGACGCCGAAGATCACGGCGAAAAGGACGAGGCTGCGGGGAAGCCAGTTAGGCGTGGACGGCCGGGTCTTGGTCTTGGACAAGGGTGTGTTCCTTCCAGCGGAGAAAAAGGAGGATGGCGGCAAGGATGAAGAGCGTGGGCCAGAGCTCGAGGTGCGCGGAGTTGAAGAAGGAGGGGAGATACACGCCGATCACGTACAGGGTAAGGATTCGCACCAGGTTTAAAAGTTGGAGAATGGCCGTGGCCACCACCATGCCGAGGAGCTGCTTGCGCCAGGGAGCGGGGAAGGCGAGCATGGCCGCGCAAACGAGCCACGCGGGCTCGATGCCGTCACAGCCGCGACGGATGCCCATGGTGAAGTGGGGCGACTGGATCACCACATCCTGGACAAGCCGGGTGTGCTGGCCGAAGAGGCGCAGGCAGGCATCGGCAATCCGCGCGTTGAACTGCAGGTCCCGGTAAAGCAGGCGGTCGCCGAAGGGAAAGGCGAGGAAGACATAGAACAGGGCGACGAGCAGCCCAAACTTGAGGGTGAAGAGCAGCACCGGCTTTTTCTCCACCGCCCAGGCGCGCCACTCGTGGCGCAGGCTTGGCTGGGACCGCCCGGCGTCTTTTCGCTTTTTCGTCATAGGGGCGGTCCCTCGCGCGCGGCGAGGCCTTGTCTTTATCTCGCGTGTGGGCGAAACGCAAACATGCTCGATCCCTGCGCGCGGAAGGGATAGTGTCACCAAGGCGACCATTGACGCCGACGCCGGTGGCTCTTTGCAAAGGACGAGCCGACCTTGCCATGATCTTGAGCACTTCCCTCTTCCGCGGCTTGGCCATCCTTTTCAGCGGATGGCTGGGCGCGACGGGAACGATCCAGGCGCAGGCGATCAGCTCGGCACCACTGCGGACGAGCGGACTGTCGATTGTCGATGCGAACGGCAACCCGGTGCGGCTGCGCGGCGTGAACCTGGGTGGCTGGATGGTGATGGAGCCGTGGATGACGCCCGCCGATTCCTCCGGCCTGCCGGATGAATACAGCATCCTGCAGAAGCTCGACAGCCGCTTCGGGGTCGCCACGGAACAAAGCCTGATCCAGACCTACCGGCAATCGTGGATGACGGCGCAGGATCTGGACAATATCCAGGCGCAAGGGCTCAACCTCGTGCGCGTGCCGGTTTGGTGGGGCGACTTCTACGCGCTGAATGCGCTGGGCACCACGAATCCCACGTTGCGCTCCGACGCGTTCACCGTGCTCGACAGCCTCATCCAGGCGGCTTCCGCGCGGGGCATCTACACGATCATCGACATGCACGGCGTGTTCGGCGGCCAGAGCACCTCCGACGACACGGGGCAGCAAAACCAGAACGCGTACTGGACGAGCAGCCTCGATCAAGCCAGCACGACGCAGCTTTGGTCGGCCATTGCCGCTCACTACAAGGGCAACGCCGGTGTGGCGGGCTACGATCTGCTCAACGAGCCGAGCGGCGCGCCCAATACCTCGGCGGTTTGGACGGCGCTGAACGGTCTTTACCAAGCCGTCCGCACGGCCGACCCGGGGCATATCGTCATCATGGAAGGGACGTTCGGAAATTGGGACTGGAGCATGCTGCCCAGCCCGGCCACCTACAGCTGGACCAATGTCGTCTACCAGATGCACGAGTACCAGTGGTCGAACGAGACGGCAAGCGGCGTGGAGACAGGCGCTGCGAATCAGGTGACCGACTTCAACAATCACAAGAGCTGGAACGTGCCGGCCTACATCGGCGAGTTCAACGCGTTTGGCACGGGTACGGCGGCGTGGAGCGTGGTGGTGGGCGACTTCAATGGAGACGGCATGAACTGGAGCATGTGGAGTTACAAGGCGACCCATGGCAGCGGCACGGATAGCTGGGGCCTGTACAATCCCACCGGCACCTGGCCTGCGGTGCCGAACATTGCCAGTGATTCCGCCGCCACGATCGCGGCCGACTGGGCCCGCTGGACGACGGCCTCGGCGTTTGCCATTAATCCGATGATCTCACCCGTCATCACCGTGGCGTCGAGCACCTCCACGGATACTCCGGCGCTGCCGGCGTGGGGCGTGGGCCTTTTGGCGGCGTTGCTTGGCCTCGCGGCGATGCGGGGCAGGGGATTTGCGGGGGCCTTGTCTCGGTAAGAGCGGGGAGAAGGCAGTTGGTGTCGGCGAGATGCCGGGGCGCTTTGGACGGTGGGGAAGGGGCGAAGCTTCGGTCGCGAGCCTCTAGGAGGCGGAATGGAGCAGCCGTGTGCAGGATCGCGGGGCGAGGATTGCGCGAGGCGGCAAGCTCTTTTGGCCGCGACCGGCGTCGGGCCGACGCCGGCTACCTCGGAACTGTCGCGTTTCGATGAGCCATAGTCGCAGGGCCCATGGTGCGCCGAACGTGCGGGCGGCAAACGGCTCTAGCTTTTCACAAACTGCCTAACCCTGGGCCGTCATCGCGGCGCCAAGCGTGAGATTTTCTCGAGCAAAGCGCCATTTACACATTGCCGGAAACCTCGGCGAGGAGCGACTTGAGGCGGTCGATGCGGACCGGCTTGGTGGCGTAATCGTCCATGCCGGCGTCGAGGCATTTTTCGCGCTCGCCCTTGAGGACGTCGGCCGTGAGGGCGACGATGCGCGGGCGGTAGGGCAGGGCGAGCTGGCGGATGTGTCGCGTGGCTTCGAGTCCGTCCATCTCCGGCATGTGGACGTCCATCAAGATCAGGTCCCATTTTTCCTTCTGGGCAAGGTCGACGGCTTCAAGCCCGTTGTTCGCAATGCGGGCCGTGTACCCGAGGCGGGCGAGGATTTGCGTGGCCACCTTCTGGTTGGTGAGATTGTCTTCGACGACGAGGATGTGGAGATCCGTGCGGAGGGGGACGTTGTCGGAAGGCGCTGCCGCCGGTGCGGTGGAAATCGCCAGCCGCTGGGATTGGGACAGGCTGGCTGCGGCCGGCGGGCCCAGGGGAATCTCGAAGCGAAAAGTCGAGCCCTGTCCGGGGAGGCTCTCGACGCCGATGGTACCGTCCATCAACTGCACAAGCTTGAGGCAGATGGCGAGGCCCAGCCCGCTCCCGCCGTACTTCCGCGTGGTGGAGGTGTCGACCTGGCTGAAGACCTGGAAGAGCCGGTCGAGCCGGTCCGGTGGAATGCCGATGCCGGTGTCAGCTACCGCGAACTGCACCCGCTTTTCTCCGTTCTCGCCGGAACCGGACAAGTCGGCGTTGATACGGATGCCGCCCGTTTCCGTGAACTTGATGGCGTTCGAAACCAAGTTGGTCAGCACCTGGCGGATGCGGGTGGCATCGCCGCGGAACGTTTTCGGCAGCTTGGGATCGACGTCAAACGTGAGGTCGAGGTTCTTGGCGGCGGCGCGGCATTTCTGGATGCTGACGATGTCCCCGATGAGGGTGCGCAGATCGAAGTCGTGGCTGTCGATCTCGAGCTTGCCGTACTCGATCTTGGAGAAATCGAGTACGTCGGTGATGATGGTCATCAGGTTCTCGCCGGCGGTATGGATGGTCTCCAGGATGCCGGTTTGCTCGGAGTTCAGCGTGGTGCCGAGCATGAGATCGGTCATGCCGATGATGCCGTTGAGCGGGGTGCGAATTTCGTGGCTCATGTTGGCCAGGAACTCGGACTTGGCGCGGTTGGCGGTCTCGGCCTCGATGCGGGCCTCCTTGAGCTCTGCCTCGTAGCGCTTCTGGTCGGTGACGTCGCGCGTGGTCCAGATCCGGCCGTAATAGGTGCCGTCCTTGCCGCGCACCGGGGAGGAAAGGCGGGCGAAGAAGCGGCCGTCATGGGTCTCGATCTCGTCGTAGCCGATTTCGTCGGGATGGGCGGAGAGCGACTCGACCGTCCGCGTGAACTGCTCGGGGTCCTTGCACTGGGCGCGAACCCAGGCGACGCGTTCCTCCTGCCGGGGATTGTTGAAGATCGCGTCGGGCATGTCCCACATCTCCTTGATCCTCTCGTTTTGCAGGATGATGGTGCCCTCGTTGTTGGCGACGATGATCCCGTCGGGCGAGGAATGGACCTGCGCTTCGAAGAAGGCGGTTTTCCAGCGCAACTGTTCCTCTTTTTCCTTCCGGTCGGAGATATCCTCGATTTGCGAGACGAAGTAGAGCGGCTGATTTTGATCGTCCTTCAGCAGGGAAACGTTGAGCAGTGCAGGAACGACGTTGCCGGCCTTGCCGAGATACCGCTTTTCCATCCGATAACTCTGCACCTTGCCCGCGATGAGGGATTGCACGTTCCGGAGATCCTCGGCGAGATCGTCGGGGTGCGTGAGCTCAAGAAAGGTCTTCGCCTGCAGCTCCGGCTCGGAGTAGCCGAGGAAGTCAGAGAGGGCCTGGTTCACCTGCAGGAATTTTCCCTGGAGCGACACCAGCGCCATGCCGATTGGCGCGTAATCAAAGGCGTTGGAAAAGCGCTTCTGGCTTTCCCGCAGGCGTTCAGTCAGCAGGCGATTCTCGAGGGAGTTGAGCTCCTCTTCGACCAATTCGGCCAGGCCGCTCAGGACGCTGATCTGGTTTTCGTCGAGCTCACGTGGGCGTGTGTCGATCAGACACAGGGTTCCGATATTGAACCGGTCCTCGGACTTCAGCGGAATGCCCGCGTAAAAACGGATGTGGGGCGGCCCGATCACCAAGGGGTTATCGTAGAACCGCTCGTCCTTGGCCGCGTCCTGAATGATGAACGGCTTGCCGGCCAAAATGGCATGCCCGCAAAAAGAAATTTCCCGAGGCAGTTCCCGGACATCCAGCCCAAAGCACGACTTGAACCACTGCCGGTTTTCGTCCACCAGGCTGACCAGGGCGATGGGCACATTGAAGATCGCGCCCGCCAGGCGGGTGATCCGGTCAAAGCGCTCTTCCGCCTCGCTATCAAGGATATGGAGACTTCGAAGAGCCCACAGCCGGAGGGGCTCATTCGGAGCCGTTTTTGGGGCGATCATTGTAAACGCTACAAACGCTACACCACTCCATCGGCAGCACCAGTGCGGGACCTTAATTCCTGCAGAAATAATTTAAGTTAAGTTTCTGCGAAGGATGTGGTTGCGAGGGAGGAGGAGGGCTGGACCCCAAGATCGCTCTCCTTTGCAAGTGACCTGGGTCGAGACGCGGCGTCCTGCGCAACGAAATGAACAGGGGATCACCAGCGCCATCGTTGGGCGCAAGGGTGCGCACCACGGTGGAGGGACACTGTCAACGGGTGCGCGAATTTAGAGCGTGATCGTAACATGCGTCACATTTGAGGAGTTTATATAAGGAAGCCGGAAACAATTACGAGGCGGATAATTGAAATATAGATGACGTTTATGGCGATCGTGCGTCTCAGGAAACATGTGTGAGAGTACGGATTATATCATTGTTAGAGTGATCGGATTCTATACGTTACGGCCGAATCGAACAGCGCCATAACCCAATCTGTATATAATGAAATTTACTCAGTCCAGCGGATTGCTGGCTACCGTCCTCCTGGGGATCTTGTCCGCCTCGGCTGGCCATGCCCAAGTCGCCTTTAACGGTGACTACAGCCAGAACTTCAACAGCATGACGGGTACGTCGGCGCCGACCGGCTGGGCGGTCTACAGCGAAGCAGGCTCACACGCAACGTTCGCGCCGTCCGGCTCCTATACGGCGGGCGTCTCGCCCAACTTCACGGCTGGGACGCTCAGCGCGGAGACGACGCTGACCGTGACGGCGCCATCGAGCTCCCAAAAAGGCGTTGGCGGCTACAACTGGACAAACAGCCTCGCTACCCCCGGGAACGGCGAAGGCTCTCACTCGCTGGGAACGTCGCCCAGCGGCAATGCCGCGACCATCCTCCAGCTGAACCTGATCAACAGCACGGGCAGCGCGATCAATGCCCTCTCACTCAACTATGATATCGACCGCTTCACCACGACGGTGGACAACAACAATAACAGCACCACCTCGCCCAATTATGGCGTGGAGGAATATCCCGGTTACCAGCTCTTCTATAACCTGACGCCGGGTAACAATGCCGACTGGGTCAACGTCGCGGGCCTAAATCCGACGATTGATGCAGGCACGGGCGGCACCGTTTCGGTGCCCAATACGGTTGGCATCACGGTGGTGAGCCCGACGACGGTTTCGCTGGCAACGGCCTGGACGGCCGGCTCCACGCTCGAACTGGCCTGGTTCGACGACAACGCGGAGTCGCCCTCTCCTGACCAGGAAATTGGTCTCAACAACGTCAGCGTGGCCGTGGCGCCGGAGCCTTCCACCTGGGCGCTGCTCGCGGCTGGTGGCGCCGGTCTCCTCCTCCTGGCGGCACGCCAGAAGCGGCAGGCCTAAAATTGTCGGATTCCCCAACTCTATACCCTCCAAGACGACTGCGATCGATATTTAACCAAACAAATCAAGTTATACTTAAAATGAAAAAATCTCCCTCATCTTTATTTAAGAAAAGCCTGCTGACGCTGATTGGCGCCGCGGGTCTGACGGCGAGCGCGCACGCGCAGGTGACCACGGTATTCTATATCCTGCTGGAAAATCGTTGCTGGACGGAAAACGAGACCAGCGGCGGTGCGCAGATCCTCGGGAACTCAGCCGCGCCCTTCCTCAACAGCCTCGTCGATCCCAGCAACGCCAATTCGGCCCAAGTGGCTTACGCGTCTTGTTATCACAACGACCTCGCCACTCCCTCGGGCGCGAATCCCAGCATTCATCCTTCGGAACCCAACTACGTCTGGATGGAGAGCGGCTCGAACCTGAGCAAGGCCGATGACAACGATCCGTACGGCACCGGCGACAGCGTGCAGCAGATCTTCAACTACGCCGCGGCCAATCCGACGCTGACCACGCAGAACCTCAGCTTCCTCATCGAACAGTCCGGCAAGACGTGGAAGTCCTACTCCGAAGGCACCAACCTGCTCAATTCGAACGGGCAGAATTTCAACACGGCGGGCGGCACGCTGACCAACAACCCGGCACCGGCCTCGGCCTGGACGGTGCCGCTGGTGAGCTTCAGCGGCACGAGCGCCAGTTACACCAACGTGTACAACGGTTCGCACCAGTACAACTTCGCCTGCAAGCACACCGGCCAGTTGTTCTTCCCGGCCACCAACGGCAGCACGGTCAACACGGCGAACCAGACCACCTCGAACGTGGAAGCCTCGCACTATCCGCCGCTGGAGCAGCTCGCCAACGATTTGGCGAACAACACGTACGCGGCCTACAACGTGATCACCCCCGACCAGTACAATGACATGCACACCGCGCTGACGGGCAACTGGACCAGCCCGGAAACCGGTGTGATCTACACGAGCAGCGACAACAAGCAGGTCGCCCAGGGCGATAACTTCTGCTCAATCGTTGTGCCCGAGATCATGAACTCGCCGGTCTACAAGGCGGGTCATGCCGCGATCATCATCTGGACGGATGAGACGGAAGGAACCAACCAGAATGACTTCAACCACACGCTGACGGATATCGTCATCTCGCCGCTGAGCAAGGGCAACGCCTACGACAGCCTGGTGAACCTGACGCATTCCTCCGACCTGGCGACGATGCAGCGCATCTTCGGCGTGACGGCGAACACCCCCACCGGTTACCTGAACGACGCGGCCAACGCCTCGAACAGCTCGCTTGGTGTGACGGGAACCTCGCAGCAGGGCAACGCGTTTACGAACTCAGCCAGCCCCACGGGCGGCTTCGGCACGAGCACGGCGCAGGACATGTCCGATCTGTTCAAGGCGGGCGTCGTTCCGGCGGCGATCCCCGGGCTGAACTATCTGGCGGGTGGTTACAGCTTCAACCGCCGCACGGGAGCCTACACGCAGTCGGTCACGGTCTCCAACACGGCGAGCACGGCCTACACCGATCCGGTCTACCTGGTCGTGAGCAACCTCTCGTCGAACGCGACCCTGCAGAACAGCACCGGCACGACGACGACGACCGATCCGGGCAGCCCCTACGTTCTCGTCTCCTCGAGCGGCCTGGCTTCCGGCGCCTCCGCGACGGTGACGCTGCAGTATGCCGCCTCCGGCACGATCACCAGCACGATCGTGGCCATCCACACCGCAGGCCAACCCTAACTAAAACCCTCCTCTTTTCCGCCCGGTCCTAAAAGGCCGGGCGGGAATCCGCTTCCAACTCAGTTTACCCCTCATCCATATGAAAAAAATCACACGACTGGCGCTGCTTCTTTCCGCGCTTTCCCTGCTTACGCTTGGCTCGGCCAAGGCCACGACGTTCCCCGACCTGACCTATAACGTGACGCTTAACCTGGCCAATCTGGCGGGCTACATGGCGAATGCGCCGATCTCGCTCGACCTCCAACTGGCGCAGGGTTCCGGCAACGTGAGCAACACGGTGACCCTAAGCAGCTTTGTGTTCACTGGCGGTACAGCCTCGGCCACGCCGAACTTCACCACCGGCGGTGAAAGCGGCTCCCTGGGCAGCAGTCTGGTGCTGACGGACACGTCGCTGGACAATGAATACGCCACGGCGCTCTCCTCCGGCGTCACGTCGATCAGCTTCCATGTCGACCAGACGCCGAATTCCGAAGAAGTGACGAGCGGGACGGCCGTGCCGGAACAGTTCAACGTCTATCTCATCGACAGCGCGCTGAATTACGTGCCGACGACCGATCCGACCGGTGCCGACACCCTGGTCAGCTCCGACCTCGGCACCAACGCCACTGTGAACCAGTACACCATCGCAGCTCCTGAGCCCGGCACGACGGCCCTCTTGCTGGCGGGCGGTGCGCTCGTCGGGATGGTGGCCCTGCGGCGCCGGCTGCTGGCCTAGTCGCTCACACTCCCAGAAGCGGGAAGGCATCCGGCCTTCCCGTTCCTGGCTTGAATTTCAACGCAACTTTTCCCGACGCATTTCCGATGAAGAATGTCTTTCTGTCCTCCCTTCTGCTGGCCGCGGGCGCGGCGTCGGCGGCGGCGCAAGCCGTGGCCGGTAATGGCTTCCTGCAAACCAACCTGGTGGCCGACAACTCGTCGTTTAATCCCCAGATCGTCAACACGAACATGCTCGATGCCTGGGGCATCGCGCTACGCCCGCCGGGCGCGGGCGGCCACATCTGGGTGGACGACGCGGAGACCGGCACCTCGGTGACCTACATCGGCGATGTCAACGGCATGCCCCTGCACCAGGACGGTCTCACGCAGGTAACGCTGGATACGCCGCGGTTCACCGACCACGGCTACGCTTTCGTCACGGGCCTCGTTTATAATTCGGCCAAGGACCTGGCGAACCAGCCGGTGGAGTTCAACGTTTCCGGTCCGGCGCAGAATGACAGCACGACGCCACCCACGCCAATCCCCGGCGGCACCTCCGGCTCGGCGGCCTTCATCTTCGTGACCGAGGATGGCTGCATCAACGCGTGGCGCTCGAATACCGCCACGGCGATGACCGACACGCCGATCATCATCGATTACTCCAAGACCTCCTCCTATTTTCCGTACGCCGCCAACAGCGTGTTTAGCGGCTGCGCCATCACGGTGAACGCGGCCAGCTCGCCGGCTTACACGGCAGCGGGAGGCAATCGCCTTTTCGCCACCGACTTCCGCAACAACGCGATCGAGGTCTTTAACAACCAGTGGCAGGACATCACCACGTCCTTCTCCTTTCAGACTCCGGCCTCGGTGGCTGGCCTGCACCCGTTCAACATCCAGGATCTGAATGGCCATCTTTACGTCGCCTACGCGGAGTTCGATGCCGCGGGTGACGAAGGCATGGAGCAGATCAGCGGGGCAGGTCTCGGCCACGTGGTCGAGTACAACGAGGACGGCACGCTGGTGAAGGATTTCAACGACATGGGCATGCTGAACGCGCCCTGGGGCATGGCGATCGCCCCGGCGGCCTTTGGCAAGTTCGGCGGCGATCTGTTGGTGGCCAACTTTGGCGACGGCACGATTGCGGCCTTCGATCCCAACACGGGAAACTTCCTCGACCAGCTGCGCGACACGAGCGGCAACCCGATCAGCATCGACGGCGTCTGGGGCCTGGTCTTCGGCAACGGCGTGAGCCTGGGCGACGTGAACTCCCTCTACTTCACCGCCGGCCCGAACAGCGAGTACGACGGTCTCTTCGGCAAGCTCGCCGTTCCCCCAACGCTGACCTCGGCGGCCTCGCAGCAGGCGCAAGGCACGGCAGGCACCTTCACCCTGCCGCTTCCCATCAGCGGAGCGGTGGCGATCGAGCCGCGGAAGGGTTCGCCGCAAGGCACCTACACCATCGTGGCGAACTTCGCCGGACCGGTGGAGTCGATGACCGCGACGCTCGGCCTGCAGGCGGGCCAGACCGGAACGGCGGGTGGTTCCATCCAGGGCATCACCTACAGCGGCTCGAGCGCCACCATCACGCTCACCGGGGTCAGCGATGCCCAGCGCCTGAACCTGCATTTGAGCGCGGTCCAGCCGGGCAATCTCTCCGCCGACATCCCGATCAACATCCTGTGGGGCGATGTCAACGGCGACGGCACGGTCAACACGCTCGATCTGCTCAAGATTCGGAGCGAGTCGCAAGCCATGCTGACAAATGCCACCTGCATCTACGACGTGAACGTGGACGGCAACATCAACACCCAGGATGTTCTCGCCACCCAGGGCCTCTCGCAAACTCACCTTCCCTGATTACTCATCATGAAAATCGTTCCTGCTTCTTTACTCTACCTCCTGCTGTTTCCGTGCGCCGCCATGGCGCAGGTGACGTTGCAACTTGACCCGACCACCTCCGTGCCCAGCTCGGTGACAGCGGGGAGCTCGTTCTCGCTCAACCTGCAACTCAACAACCAAGGCACCACCGGCGTGGCGGGCTACGACGTGGACATCGAGTCGCTCGTCTACGACGCAGCGACCAGCGCCTACGTACCGGTGTCCAATGCCTTCGAGCTCACGGGCGTGACCCTGACCAGTCCGGCGCTGAACCTGCCCAACTCCACGTTGCCAACTTCGGGTTCGCCCGCGGTACTGGCGCCGCAGGCCGGCACATCGGCCCAGCCGCTCGACCTTGGCGCCACGAATCTGTTCACCGGCGCAACGGTCGGCCTGGGTGTCTCGCCCTTGGAAAGTCTGGCCCTGCAAGTGGAAAGCAGCGCGG
The DNA here is from genome assembly GCA_903970275.1 of Betaproteobacteria bacterium. Taxonomy (GTDB): domain Bacteria; phylum Verrucomicrobiota; class Verrucomicrobiia; order Methylacidiphilales; family UBA1321; genus JABDGH01. Next base: position 998 of record CAJCIA010000210.1, on the reverse strand, counting down.
CACCCGGCACCTATGAGCTGGAATTTTACGCGATCGATGGCAATGCCCAGGGACCGGTGACCATTTCAGACAACAGCGGCAACTCGCTCGGTACGGCGACGGGCCCGTTCTTTAGCAACAGCTTTACCGTGACCAGCGCGCCTGAGCCGCCGGCCGTGTTCCTGCTGGCCGCGGCGGCGCTGCTGCTGGTGCCAGTGGTCAAGTTGCGCCGCCGTTTCGGGTTCTAATTCAAGATCGTTTCCGGTGGCGGGCAGAGGCGCGCGACAGGAGGCGAAGCGGGTTCGACGCCTGCTTCACCTTTTCGTGGGAGCGCAGGTCGAAGATCGACTTCGCCCCGCCTGAGCATAAAACAAGATCATGGCCGGCGCCGTGATCAGCAAGGCGGAGGTCGAACGGGAAAAGACCGCCTTCCCCAAGCTCGAGCCGTTCGAGATCGAACTGGCGAAGGAGTGCGGCCACAGCCACGTCTACGAAGTCGGCGAGTGCCTTTACCGCGCAGGCGATCAGCCGGTCGATTGCTTCGTGATCGTCTCCGGCGGAGTGGAGGTGATCGATCCGTCCGGTGACCAGGACCGGGTGCTGGTCGAATACGGCGCGGCCGGCTTCACGGGCGAAATATCGGTCCTGACCTTGCGGCCTTCCATGGCGACGTGCCGGGCGCTCACCCGCGTCGAAGCCGTGCGGCTCACCGCCGGGGAAATGCGGCGGCTGATGGTTCGATGCTCCAGCCTGGGCGAGAAATGGATTCCCGCGCTTTTGCGCCGGCGGCTGCTCATGGAGCGAGTCGGCTTCGAGGGCCTGCGCGTTTTTGGCGAGCGGTCGGATCGCGCCACGCTGCAGGTGCGCGAGTTCCTGCATCGCAACGGCGTCCTGCACCATTGGCTGGACACGGCCGAGCCGGCAAATGCGCAAGTCGCGGCGGGTCTCGGGCCGCCGCCTTTGCATTACCCGCTGGTGACCTGCTCGCGCCACATCCTGCTGCAGAATCCGCCGCTGCC
>CAJCIA010000209.1 GCA_903970275.1 Betaproteobacteria bacterium | reverse complement strand
GCTCAACGCCACGGCGGAGATGTTTCCCGTCTCCTGGCCCGAAGTGGCGCGGCTGCATCCCTTCGCGCCGCTCGACCAGACGCGCGGTTACCAGGCGATGTTCCGCGATCTGGAAACGTGGCTCGCGGAAATCACCGGCCTCGCCGCCGTTTCGCTGCAGCCGAATGCGGGCTCGCAGGGCGAGTTCGCGGGGCTGCTGGCGATTCGCGGCTACCATCACGCGCGGGGCGAAACGAACCGGCGCATCTGCCTGATTCCGGTCTCCGCGCACGGGACGAATCCGGCCAGCGCGGTGATGGCGGGCATGAAGGTCGTGCCAGTCGCCTGCGACGCGGAGGGCAACATCGACATCGCCGATCTGCGCGCGAAGGCGGCGGCGCATGCGGACGATCTTTCCTGCGCGATGATCACCTATCCCTCCACGCACGGCGTGTTCGAGGAGACGATCGTTGAGGCTGCGGAGATCATCCACGCGCATGGCGGACAGGTTTACATGGACGGCGCCAACCTCACGGCCCAGGTCGGCCTGTGCCGGCCCGGCGACTTCGGCATGGATGTCTGTCATCTGAATCTCCACAAGACCTTCTGCATCCCGCACGGCGGCGGCGGCCCCGGCGTGGGTCCCATCGCGGTTGCGCCGCACCTTGTCGATTACCTGCCGGGCCACGCGGTGGTTGCGCCGGGCGAGGAACGCCGGAACGAGGGCGCAGTCAGTGCCGCACCTTGGGGCAGCGCCAGCATCCTCGTCATCTCATGGATGTACATCACCATGCTGGGGGCGGACGGCTTGCGCGCCGCCACGCAGACCGCGATCCTCAGCGCCAACTACATGGCGCACCGGCTGGAGACGAAGTTCAAGGTGCTCTATCGCGGTCATGGCAATCGCGTCGCGCACGAATTCATCCTCGATATCCGTCCATGGAAGCAGGCCGGGATTGAGGTGGAGGACGTGGCGAAGCGGTTGATGGATTACGGCTTTCACGCGCCCACCGTCTCGTTTCCCGTGCCCGGCACGCTCATGATCGAGCCGACGGAAAGCGAATCGAAGGAGGAGCTCGACCGGTTTTGCGATGCGCTGCTTTCCATCCACGGCGAGATGGAACGGGTCGCGTCCGGCGAATGGCCGCGGGACAACAACCCGCTCAAGCACGCGCCGCACACCGCCAGCGTGGTGACCGCCGATGCCTGGACACGCCCGTATGGCCGCGAGCTCGCCGCCTATCCGCTCCCCGGCCTGCGCGAGTACAAGTTCTGGCCCGCCGTGGCCCGGATCGACAACGTCTACGGCGACCGCAATCTCTTCTGCTCGTGCCTGCCCATGGAGCCGGCATGACCGCCTGCGCCGACGAGTTGCACGCGGTCAGCGATACGCTGTTCCACTGGTCGGTCTACGATCCGTCCTGCAAGTGCGAGGTCGGCAGCATTGCGGTGAAGGTGGCCAGCGGCCTCGTCGTGGTCGACCCGGTTCCGCTCGCGGATGAGGTCTGGGCCGAGTTGAGCGCCCGCCATCCGTTGCGCGCCATCCTGCTGACCAGCGGCAATCATGTCCGAGCGGCGGAGACGCTGCGGCGGAAATGCGACGTCCCCGTCGTTACCTCCGTGGGTGCCCACAAGGCCGTCGCGCCACTCGTGCCGGACGTCACGCTCTTGGAGAACGAGCTGATCTACGGCGCCTCCGCCATCCCTATTCCCGGGGCCGCTCTCGGCGAGACGGCGTTTCACTTCGCAGAGGGCATTCTTGCGCTGGGCGATGCGGTGCTCAATCTCGATGGCGAAAAGGGACTCGAACTTTTGCCGGATAAATACTGCGAGGACGCGCGGGAAAACCGGCGCTCGCTGGCCAAGCTGCTCGAGCTGGATTTTCACACCCTCACGTTTGCCCACGGCCTCCCGGTGACGCAGCACGCCCGGGAAAAACTGCGCGCCCTGCTTCAAGCCTGATCCTTTTTATGAAACGCCTGCTTCTCCTCGGTTTTCTCACGCTTGATCTCGTGGCGCGTGCGCAGTCAGTCACGCCAGCTGGCAGCGCGAGCGCGACACCGTCCGCGGTCACGAACCCTCCGGCGCGCGGCATCATGCCGCTCACGCTCAATCATAAGCCGAATCCCACGGCCCCACCGGCCGAGGTCGCTCAGGCGGTCAATTCCTTCTTCAAGACGCTGCAGGGCGATCCCACCGCCCCGCCCAACTCGCAGGATTTCTACGAGAAGGCCTACGACACCTTTCTCTCCGGTACCGCGCTTGGCGACCAGAAGGAAAAGACCTCTTACTTCATCTCAAAAACGCAGGAAGCCTTCGGCATCTACGGACCCCTCAAGGATGCCGAGATCTTCGACAACTACAGTGTGGGCTCGAACGTGCTCGTGCTCACCTACCTGTCGCGTCATCCCATGCAGCCCCTGCTCTGGCGCTTTATTTATTATCGGCCGGAAAAGACCTGGAAGCTGATCAACCTCGGTTTCGGCGACAACCTCTACGACCTGCTCGATTAGACAGCGGGCACCAGCAGGCGATAAAGCACGCCCAGCACGGCGCAGGTGCCAAGCAGCGCCGGGATGCTGATGCGAAACCGGATCAGTACCGTTAGCACGACGAGACCCAGGATGAGGACAAAGAGGTCCGGATGCCGCCACTGGCGCACCGGGAAGAGCACGGTTCCGCCGAACCACAGCGCGAAGTCGACCATCACGCCGATCACCGCGGCCGAGATCGCGCGCAGGGCGCCCCGGAGAACCCGCACCCGGACGAGTTGCCGTAGGAACGGCCCTCCTACCAGGACATAGAAAAAGGACGGCGCGAATGTCACCCAGGTCGCCAGAAGCGAGGCAAGGGTGGCCGCAAGAAGCGGCGGCATCGTTCCCGGCTGATGCCACGCGCTGACGAATGCGACGAACTGCACCACGATCACGAGTGGCCCGGGAATCGTCCCGGCCAGCGCCACGCCGTGGACAATGTCGGCGTTGCTCAGCCAGTGGTGCGTCAAGACAGCGTGATGCGCCACATAGGGCAGCACCACGTAGGCGCCGCCGAACGTGATCAATGTCGTCTTCGCAAAGAAGAGTCCTTCCGCCACGATGCTTCGGTTGCCCAGAACCGCCGCGGCCACCACGAGTGGCGCAAGCCAGGCCGCGACGCACGCCGCCGCCGTGCGGACGAGATGCCACGGGCGAATTGCTCGCGGTGCCGATGGCGCCGCCGCGAGATCGGCCTGGTCGCGATAAACCAGCGACCCTACGAGCGCCGCGCCCAGGATAATCACGGGATAATTCCCGTGCAGGGCGATCATGAGCGCGGCCGCCGTCGCGGCCAGCATGGCATCGACCGGCGTGTTGAGCGTGCGCCGCGCCAGCAGGAGCAAGGCGCGGATGATGATCGCCAGCACGCCCGGCCCCAGCCCGTAAAAGGCCGCCGCGATGGTGGGCACTGTGCCGAACAGCACATAGACCAGGCTCAGCGCCCAGAGAATAACCATGGCCGGCAGCACAAAAAGGATGCCGGCGACCAGCGCGCCGCGCGTCCCGTGCAGGCGCCAGCCAAGATACGTGGCGAATTGCTGCGCCTCCGGCCCCGGCAGCATGAGGCAGTAATTAAGACCCTGCAGGAAGTCGGCCTCTTCGATCCAAGCGCGACGCGCGACCAGTTCCTCGTGCATGATGGCGATTTGGCCGGTGGGCCCGCCGAAGCCGATCCAGCCCAGCTTGGCCCAGAACGTGGCCGCCTCACGAAAGGAGGGCGCCGGGTTCTGGGACATGCGGCAAACTTGCATACTCGATCTGGTTGGTCGAGAATTCGGGATGAGGCTCTCCAAAAAGGGCGAATACGCGGTGCGGGCGCTGGTCGAGATCGGGTTCGAGGCGCACCTGCGGCCCGGCGCCCTCATCCAGATTTCGACCGTCGCGCAGCGGACCAACATCCCGGAGAAGTTCCTCGAGCAGATCCTGCTCGCGCTGCGCAACGGCGGCGTGCTGCGCAGCAAGCGCGGGGTGGAGGGCGGCTACTCACTTGCCAAGCCTGCCGAGCAGATCACGCTCGGCGAGGTCATCCGGCTGCTCGACGGCCCGCTCGCGCCGATTCCCTGCGTGAGCCTTACCGCGTACGAGCGATGTTCCTGCCCCGACGAGGAATCGTGCGGGCTCCACATCGCGATGAAGCAGGTGCGCGACGCGCTGGCCGGCATCCTCGATTCCTACCAGCTCAGCCGGCTCATCGGCGAGGTGCGCAAGCATCGCTCCACCAAGACCACCGAATGGCAGTTCGACATCTGACGTGAAGCCGTCCCCCTTTTTCTGGCTGGGGTTGCTGGCCTTCTTTATCCTCGCCATTGGGTTATGGCTTGGCTTCGTTCAAGTGCTCGCCGAATGGTTATGGAACCTGCTGCACGCGTTCTGAGCAGCGGGCGTGCAGGACATGTGCAAACCGTCTAGGCTCGACCCTCCATGCAGCTTCCGATTTCCTCTTTGCGCGCCGACCTGACGCGGACCCTGCGCGCCGACGGGCAGGTGGTGATTCAGGCTCCCACCGGTTCGGGCAAGTCCACGCAGGTGCCGCAATACCTGGTCGACGACGGCGTGGCCGGCGAGGGCCGGGTGGTCATCCTGCAACCACGCCGGGTGGCCGCGCGGCTTCTCGCGCGGCGCGTGGCGCAGGAACGCGGCGCGACGCTGGGCGAGGAAGTCGGCTTCCAGTACCGGCTGGAAAACGTTTCCAGCGCGCGCACGCGCATCCTCTACATCACCGAGGGCATCCTGCTGTGGCAGATGCAGGCAGATCCGCGGCTGGCCGGCGTGAGCGTGCTGATTTTTGATGAGTTCCACGAGCGGCATCTCGAAGGCGACATCGCGCTCGCGCGGGCGCGCCAAATCCAGCGCACGACGCGGCCGGACCTGAAAATTGTCGTCATGTCGGCCACGCTGGAGAGCGCGCTGCTCCAGGACTATCTCACCCCGTGCGAGGTGCTGACCTCCGGCGGGCAGTCCCATGCCGTCACGCTTGAATACCTGCCGAAGCCCGACGAGGCGCCGATCTGGGAACAGGCGGCCGAGGCTTGCGAGCGCATCCTGCGCAACGGCACCTGCGCTGAGGGAGACATCCTCGTCTTCATGCCCGGCAGCTTCGAGATTTCGCGGACGCTGAATGCGCTGCGCAACAGCTCGGCCACCGCCGGCTTCGCCCTGCATGCGCTCCACGGCGAACTGCCCGCGGCTGAGCAGGACGCGGCCGTCACGCCCGGCCCGAAGCGCAAGATCATCGTCTCCACCAACGTGGCGGAGACGTCACTCACCATCGACGGCGTGCGGGCGGTAATCGACAGCGGGTTGGCGCGGGTGGCGCGTTTCGATCCGCATCGCGGTATCAACACGCTGCTGATTGAGAAGATCAGCCGCGCCTCGGCGCAGCAGCGGCTCGGTCGCGCGGGTCGCACGGCTTCCGGCCACGGCGTGCGGCTGTGGACGGAACGCGAGCACGAGGCCCGGCCACTGCAGACGCCGCCGGAAATCCGTCGGCTGGAGCTAAGCGGCGCGTTGCTCGGCCTGAAAGCCAGCGGCATCGAAGATCTGGCTGCGTTCCCGTGGATCGAGCCGCCGGAGGCCAAGTCGTTCGCGCGCGGCGTCGAGTTGCTGCGCGACTTGGGCGCGCTCGACCACGCCGACAAGCTGACGGAAACCGGCCGGCGCATGGCGGCCTTCCCGGCACACCCGCGTTATGCGCGCATGCTGTTGGCGGCGGATGCGCTCGACTGCGTTCGCGCCGCAGCGCTAATTGCGGCCCTATCGCAAAGCCGCGGCATCCTGCTTCGCAGCGAAGGCAAGCGCATGGATGAGCTCCGCGAGGATGTGCTCGGCGGCGAGGGGACCTCCGACTTTTTCACGCTCATGCGCGCGTGGCGCTTTGCGCAGGGCCGCAACTTCGATCCACAGAAGTGCCGGCAACTCGGCATCCACGCCGGCGGCGCGCGCGAGGTGGCGGGTGCGCTGGAGCAACTACTTCGGCTGGCGGAGCGCGCCAAGCTCGACGTAAGCGAGAAGCCCGCCGCCTCCGAGGCGATCCAACGTTGCGTTCTCACCGGATTCTCCGATCAGCTTGCCCGGCGCGTTGACAAAGGCACGCTTCGCTGCCGCCTCGTGCACAAGCGCACCGGCGAGCTCGTGCGCGATAGCTGGGTGCGGGAGGCCGACCTGCTGGTCGCGGCGGAGATTCGCGAAGTGGAATCGCGCGACGAGCTGCGTGTCCTGCTCAGCCAGGCCACGGCGGTGAAGGAGGAGTGGCTGCGCGAGCTTTTCCCCGACGATTTCAGCGAGGGCGAGGAGACGGTCTACGACGCGAACACACGCCGGGTGGTGACGCGCCGGACGCGGCTTTTCCGCGACCTCATCCTCGACTTCGTCGAGCGCGATGCGACCGATCCCGAGGCCGCGGCCCGCCTGCTGACGGAAGAAGTGCTCACGGGCCGCGCCCCGCTCAAGAACTGGGATGACGCCGTCGAGCAGTGGCTTGTGCGGCTCGAGTGCCTCCGTGGCTGGATGCCGGAACTGGGCCTGCCGGTCGTGGATGCCGAGGCCAAGCGGACGATCATCGGCCAGATGGTGCACGGCTTCTTCACCTACAAGCAGATCAAGGACGTGGAGGTCTGGCCCGCGCTGCGCGGCTGGCTGTCCGCTCCGCTGCAGCGCGCGCTCGATCAGCACGCGCCGGAACGCTTCGAGCTGCCGGGCGGCCGCAAGGCCCGCATCATCTACACCCCCGCCAGCGCCCCGATGACCGCCGCGCGCATCCAGGATTTATACGGCGTGACCAACCTGACCGTGGCGAAGGGCCGCACGCCCGTGACCATCCAGGTGCTCGCGCCCAACAATCGCCCTGTGCAGATCACCAGCGATCTAGCGAATTTCTGGAAGGAGAGCTACCCCAAGATCAAACAGGAGCTCGCACGGAAATATCCCAAGCACGAGTGGCGATGAGAATCTAGCCGCGCAGCGCTTCACGCAGAAGGCCGAGAACGAACGCCATATCTGGACACTCCGGCGGGAGCGGTTTGTTTCCCTCGGCGTATTCGCGCCAGATAAAGAACGTCATTTCCGCGCCGTCGAAACCTGTCACCTGGCCGCTGTTTAAAACACCCGGCGTGTCGAATTGCCGAAGAACATGATAGCGCGCGTCCTCTCGGAAAGCCTTGGCCAGCCATTCGTAGACTGGGATGAGATGGAAGTGGAGATGATGGCCATTCATGTGACCATAGCGGCCGACATAAAGATGCTTCGGGCGCAGCCGCTCCTCGATCGTCCGTGCAACTGTCTGCAGCATCACGCCCATTTCCAAAGCCGCTTCAGAACCAAGATCAGCGAAGTTGACGATGGATTGATCTTTCGGCGTTAACATCAGATAGCCGGGTATCCGCACGTCCACGCGCTGGTTGACCAGCCAGTATCTGCTTTCCTTCACAATCATCTCAGGCGGTGGCACGAACATTCGCTGAATGATAGTTTCCAAAAGGATTTGCGAAAGCCCCCTGCTAGGCGCAAAACGGAGTTCCCTCCCGTGAAGAAGAAAAGCCTCCCGCACGTCACCGTTGGACAGCTTTACACCAATCATGCGGACCAGCTGCATCTGAAGCTGCTCGCCGGCGCGGGTGGGTTGCAGCGCCGAATCGTGGAGGGTGCGGTGAACCGCCCCGGCCTGGCGCTGGCGGGATTTTACGAGGCGTTCGCATTTCATCGCGTGCAGGTGATCGGCAGCAGCGAGACCCAGTTCCTGAAATCGCTGCCGGAACGCCAGAGCCGTGCCCGCCTGCGCGAATTGTTCAAGCGCCACATTCCGTGCCTGATCTTTGCGCGCAACATCAACCCCGCGCCGCTCGTGCTGGAGCTGGCGGAGGAGATGAACATTGCAGTTTTCAAGTCGCCGCTGACCACCATGCGGTTGGTGAACACCACCACCATCTGCATGGAGCTCGATTTCGCCCCGACGACGACCGAGCACGGCAGCATGGTCGATATCCTCGGCATTGGCGTCATGGTGCGCGGCGCCAGTGGCATCGGCAAAAGCGAGTGTGTGCTCTCGCTGGTGGAGCGCGGCCACAGCCTGGTCGCGGACGACATCACGCGCATCCGCTCGCTGGAAGGCCGCGAACTGATCGGCACGTCCTCCGACCTCTCGCGCTTTCACATGGAAGTGCGCGGACTGGGCATCATCAACATCGCGAGCATCTACGGCGTGCGCTCCATCCGCTTCGAAAAGCGGCTCGACATGGTCGTGACCCTGCAGGACTGGCATGAAGTGCCGGAGATCGACCGCATTGGCCTCGAGCAGGATTTTTATGAGATTCTCCAGATCCGGATTCCGCATGTAACCATCCCCGTGCGCCATGGGCGAAATCTGGCGAATTTGGTCGAAGTGGCTGCTCTCGACCAGAAATTGAAGAGCATGGGCCAGAATTCGGCAGTTGAATTCAATGAAAGATTGTTGAAAGCTATCGGAAACCGAGGTAATTAAGCCCCTTACGCACCGCAAAAATGGCTTCCGCTGCTAAAAATCAACCGACCGGCGCTTCTGTGGTGCGGGAACTTGTCGTTTCCAACAAACTCGGTCTCCATGCCCGGCCCGCGGCCATGTTCGTGCGCGTGGCGAATCGTTTTCAGTCGGACATCGTGGTGGAGAAGGACGGCGAGGAAATCAACGGCAAGAGCATCATGGGCCTTATGCTGCTGGCGGCCGGTTGCGGCTCGCGGCTCAAGGTGACGTGCACCGGTGCGGATTCCGGCGACCTGGTCAAGGCGCTCGAGGAATTAATAGCTCGCAAATTCGACGAAGAGTAAGCAACGTGGCGCCGTGCCCGACGAGACGCCGGCCCCAACGCCAACAACCGAAACAAGATACAAAGGTCTTGCCGTCTCGCCGGGTATCGTTTGGGGCCCGGCCGTCCTGCTCTATGCGGACGAGCACATCGTGCGCAAGCGGCGCATCCGCCCCGAGGATGTCTCGAATGAATTGACCCGTTTTGAGGCCGCGCTCCTCAAGACCCGACAGCAGATCACCGCCATCCGCAACCAGATGGCCGAGTCGATCGGCGAGAGCGATGCCAGCATTTTCGACGCGCACATCCTCTCGCTGGAGGACAGCTCGCTCATCGAGTCGGTAAAGGAGCAGGTTTTCAGCCGGTTGGTGAATGTCGACTTTGCCTATGAGCAAGTGGTGCGCGTCTACACGCGCAAGATGCGCGAGCTGGATGACGATTACTTCCGCGAACGCGCGGCCGACTTCGCCGACGTCTCGCGCCGCGTGCTGCGCAATCTGCAAGGCAAGGCGGAGTTCGAGCTCCAAGGTATGGATGCGCCCTCCATCGTGCTGGCGCACGATCTCTCGCCGTCCGACACCGCAGGCTTCGACCGAAAGCTCGTGCTTGGCATCGTCACGGAGGCGGGCAGCCGCACCTCGCACTCGGCCATCATGGCCCGCTCGCTTAACCTGCCCGCCGTGGTCGGCATCAAGGGACTGGGCCGGATCGAGCCGGGCGTCGAAGTGCTGGTCGATGGCTACGAAGGGCTCTTCATCATCGCGCCGAGCGAGCAGACAAAGGCCGACTACGGCGCGCGCGAGCACGAGCACGACGTGGTGGAAGCAAAGCTCGACGAGCTGCGCGAAACGCTGCCCGTCACGGTCGACCAGCGACGCATCACGGTCGCCGGCAATGTTGAACTCGTGGAGGACCTGCCTTTGCTCATCGAGCACGGCGCAGAGGGCATCGGTCTCGTCCGCACGGAATACCTCTTCCTTAGCGAGGACGAATTTCCCAGCGAGGACGCGCAGGCCGAAATTTACGCGCAGCTGGCGCAGGCCTCCAAGCCACACGCGGTGATCATTCGCACCCTGGATGTCGGCGGCGACAAGAAGCGGCCGCACCTGGGCATCGACCAGGAAATCAATCCGTTCCTCGGCTTCCGCGGCATTCGTTACTCCATGGGGCGGCCGGATCTGTTCCGCACGCAGTTGCGGGCCATCTGCCGTGCGAACACCGACGGTAACGTGAAGGTGATGTTTCCCATGGTCTCCGACGTCAACGAGGTGAAGTTCGCCTGTGGCATGCTGCAGGAGGTCCGCGCCGAGCTGGTGGCCGAGGGCGTGGCGCAGCCCGAGACGATGGACTGCGGCGTCATGATCGAGGTGCCCTCCGCGGCGCTCATCGCGGACGTGCTGGCGCGGCATGTGAAGTTTTTCAGCATCGGCAGCAACGACCTGATCCAGTACACGCTGGCGATCGATCGCGGGAACGAGAAGGTTTCCGCCATGTATCAGCCGGCCCACCCCGCCGTGGTGCGGCTGCTCAAGAACGTGGTGGATGCCGCGCACGCCTCGGGCATTTGGGTGGGGGTTTGCGGCGAAATGGCCTCGGACGTGGTGCTGATGCCGATGCTGGTCGGGCTGGGTATCGACGAGCTTTCCGCCATACCGAATGCTATCCCGCGCATCAAGCGCGCCATTCAAGCGCTCAACTACGAGGAAGCGAAGGAGCTTGTCGGCCGCTTCGTGCAGAGCGAGACGGCCGAGGCGAACCAGCAGGAGCTGGAAGCCATCGCCGGGCGGTTGTATCCGGAGATTTTGTGAATTGTCGATATGGGACGTATGCGAGGCCCGTATCAGGCTGAGTATCCCGTCGGGACACCGGTGCGGGTACTCGACCTAGAGGCTTTGACGCGCTTCCAAGCCAACCCTTGGCATAACCTTCCGGTTTCGAAGCAACCCTCTCATCCGATCCATCACTCGTTAGTTGACGATCAGCTCCTCTTCGCAGGAAAAAAAGCAGTCGTGACAAATGTTTACTTCTATCACGGTGGAGACGAGCTGTACGTCCTGGAAGGCGTGCCCGGAATTTGGCATGAACAATGTCTCGAAAGCTGCCAGTCGGTGAGCTAGAGAACATCCCATGCAAGTGCTCATCCTCGCCGCGGGCTACGCCACGCGCCTGTATCCGCTCACGCTTAACCAGCCCAAGCCGCTGCTGCCCGTCGCCGGCAAGCCGATGCTCGAGCATGTCATCGACCATCTGGCGCCGATTCCCGACTTGGGCGAAATCTTCATCGTGACGAACCAGAAGTTCGTCCAGCACTTCACCGACTGGTCGGAAAAATATAAGCGGGAAAAGGCGAAGCTGAATTTCAAGGTCATCAACGACGGCACGACCAGCGACGCCGACAAGCTGGGCGCCATCGGCGACATCCATCTCGTGATGAAGAAGGAAAAAATCAAGGACGACCTCGTCGTCGTCGCGGGCGACAATCTCTTCGACACGGCACTGACCGGTTTCGCCGAGTTCTGTCGCGCGCAGAAAAAGACCGTGCTTGCCGTCTACGACGTCGGCGACCTCGAGGCGATCAAGAAGTACAACAGCATCACGCTCGGCGACGATGGCCGCATCACCTTTTTCGAGGAGAAGCCGAAGAACCCGACCAGCACGCTGACCGGCATCGCGCTTTATTATTTTCCCGCCGATGTGGTGAAGATGATCGACACCTACATCGCCGAGGGCAACAACCCCGACCAGCCCGGGCGGCTCATCCAGTGGCTTTATCCCAAGGTGCCCGTGCTAACCTGGAAGGTGCCCGGTCGCTGGTTCGATATTGGCAGCAAAGAGACGCTTGAGGAAGCCGACCGGCTCTTCAGCTAGATCCATGCCTGGCCGTGCCACCGCGATTAACGTGACACGCCAAGTCACGTTGGCGACGCACGTGCGCGTGGCCGATACCTCCCTGGAACGCGGCACCGGCCTGCTCAAGGACAAGGAACTGGCCGAGGGCCACGGACTCTGGATCGTGCCGTGCAATTCCATCCACAGTTTTGGGATGAAGTTCATCTTCGATGCCATCTTCCTCGACCGCGATTTGCGCGTGGTGCACCTCGTTTGCCAGATGAAGCCGTGGCGCATTTCGAAGATCAAGTTCGCGGCAAAAACGGTGCTGGAACTGCCTGCTGGCGTGATCGCGCAAAGCGGGACGAAACTCGACGATCGCTTCGAAATGCAGCGGTAGCCGTCGGCCTCCGGGCGACGAACAATATGCGAAACGCTATGCTGACTCTCCCTGACCAGAGGTCGAGGGCTACCGGACGACTTCAGCCCGAGCCACATTTTCACCCAGACCCGCCAGCAATTCCGCCGCACGCTGCCGGGCCTGCGCCATGCGCGGGTAGCGCACCTCACGATAACCGGTCGTCTCTTCCGGCAGACGCAGCACCTTGAGCCAGGTAGCGTAGGCCTCCGGATCGCACGGGGCAGTGAACTGCTCCGCAAGATCGAAGTACCAGTCGCGAAATTCCTTTTCCTTCGCATGCCAGCCGGGCATCAGCCGACGCATGAACTTAGCGCGGCGCATGAGCTTGAGCATCCATGGGCGGGTCCGCACCTTGAAGCGGATTGTGCGCCCGGCGATCACGAACTCCGGCCGGTTCAGGTGGCGATGGACCAGCTTGTCGCCCAGTTCGGGGTGGACGTTGTAACGCTCGCGGTCGCGCTCGTACTTCTCCTCGCTGCTGAGCAGGTAGGCGACATAAACCTCGTCCTTGATCGCCATGACGCGATGCAGGTTCCAGAGCGCGGCCTGGGTAGCAGCAAAGTTGAACGTCTTCGTGTCGCGAGCGTGCAGTCGGATCAGGCGATCGACGTACTCCTCGGCGTAGGCCACGTTTTCGTACTGGATGAGGTCGTAGATACGCTGCGCGAGGATGGACTGGTGCGCGGCGTCGAGCGTCAGCTTTTCCATCGCGCGGGTGACAAGCTGCCAGTAGTGCCGCGCCAGGCTTTCGCTCTTCGCGCCCGTGCGCTTCAACCGGTCCGACTTTTCCGCCACGACATCGTGGTAGGTCGACTCGGGCGTGAGCGGCGTGGCCAGTGCGGCATCGTGTGCCACCTTGCGGCCGAGCTTGAACGCCAGCCAGTTCTCCGTCGCGGCGCTGCCCATCGTTTCCTGGATGCCCCACTCGAGGCTCTCAAGCGAGAGCGGGAGCTCGCCACGCTGGAAGGCAATGCCGAGCATGATCACGTTCGCATAAAGCTTCGTGCCGAAGGCGCGCTCGGAGAGATGGGAAACGTCGGAGCTGAAGTAACCGGTCGCGTCCGTGTTCGCGCGCAGCGTTTCCTCCAGTGTCTCCACGCAAAAATCATCGGTGCCCAGCAGCGTGTGGATCGTCGGGGTCTTCTGGCGATTGACGATCGCCCGGGTGCGCGGTCCGCCCACGCGGAGATTGCCCTTCGGATCGAGCCCGCGCGCGGCTTCGAGGATGTCGATGCCCAGCATCAGGTCGGCCTTGCCGTAGGGGATGATGGGCGAGACGGGCTGCGACTCGGACCGCGAAAACATGATGTGCGAGTAGACGCCGCCGTTGCGGATCGCCAGCCCGTTCTTATCGCTAAAGACCACGTGGTAACCCTCGCGATGGCCCGCGCGCACGAGCGTCGCCGCCGAGACCCCAATGCCCATCCCGCCCACGCCGGCCAAGTAGCCATGCCAGACCTGGTCGAAGTCCCGGCGCTGAGGGAGCGGGAGGTCGAGCCTGTCGAAATCCGGCAGGTGCGAGACCGGCTTTTGCGAGCGCACCACCGTGATCTCCTCGAACGCCGGGCAGGCGTCGAGCTTCGTGCAGGCTGTGTCGTTGACGCACCAGGAAAGATCGGTCTGCACCTTGCGGCCGAAATCGGTCTCGGCGAAAGTCAGGCCCGGGCAGCCGGTCGCGCGCGTGCAGACGAGGCAGTACTCGCACGCGTCCGCATTGATCGTGATGTGGCGCTTGGTTTCCAGGAAGCCCTGGGCGCGCACCTCCGCCCGTTCGGCGCGGGTGCGCTTGCGATGAAAGGTGATGCCGCATTCCTTGTCGGCGATCACGACCTTCACGCCGTTTTTCAGGATCGTTGATTCCAGCAACGCGCGGTAATCGGCGCGCTGTTCGGGATTGGTGCGGATGACATCGATGTGCTGCGCCTCGACCATCGCCTCAATGATTCGCTCGATGCGCTGAACAAACGTCTCGTTGCCGAGCAGGTCGTACTCCAGCGCTGCGGTCGTCTGCTGGCCCGTCATCGCCGTGGTCTTGTTGTCGAGGATGACGTAGGTGATGTCCTGCCCGTTCTTGATCGAGTTGGAAATCGCCAGCTGGCCGCTGTGAAAAAAGGTGGAGTCGCCCATGAACACCACCTGCTTGTTGGTGATAAACGGATCGATGCCGAGCCCGGTCGCGCCGCCCAACCCCATGCCGCTGTAGTTGTGCATGAGGTCCTTGTTCGGCTCGAACATGAGCATGGTGTAGCAGCCGGTGTCTCCGTGAAAAACGAGGTCGACCGGCTCGCGACGATGCGCGCGCTGCATGTAGTCGCCATCGAGGAATGCGCGCTTCACTTCCCCCAGCACGCTGGCGGAATCGCGGTGCGGGCAGCCCGGGCAGAACGTCGGCGTGCGCGGTGCCAGTTGCACTTCGATACCCGCGTTCTGGCGAAGATGGGCCAGCTCGCGCTCGAGCCGCGCGCCGTCCAGCTTGAGCTTCGGCGCGGCCAGCTCGGCGATGAGCGGTGCGAGCAGTTCGACCAGGATGGAAGAGTTGAAACCGCGGGCAGAAGGCAGACCCTCGCGGCCACCGGGAAACATCTTGCCGTATACCGGGCACGCGGGACGGCCGACCAGAGCCCGGCGCGCAAGCAGCTGCACGATCTGCTCCTCGAGGAAGCCGCGCCGCTCCTCCACCACGACCAGGCTTTCCGCCTGCTCTGCAAAGGATTCGATCAGCGCGGGATCAAGCGGATAAGTGATGCCGAGCTTGAGAATCGGGAAGACGCCGGTGAGCCCGAGCTGCTCCAGCGCGTGCTCGAGATAACTCGCCGCCAGGGCGGAGGTCACGAAGCCGAGGGGCGCGGGTGCCTGGCCGCGGCCGGGAACGATCCGGTTGACGCCGTGCTTCCGCGCGCTGGCCCAGAGGCGACGATAGCGAGCGGGGAATTCCTGCTCGCGCCGCCACGTGCGCGGCGGCAGCAACACGTTCTTTTCAAAATCGATGGTCCGCGTGTCGACCGCGAAGGGATTATGCGTGTTAACTCGGGGGAAATGGTTCCGCCGCGTGTGGACCGAGCCACCGCCATCCGCCTGGTTGGTCGTAACGAGAAACCCGACGTAAAGTTCGCTCTCCCGCGAAAGCTTGAAGGCAAGGTCGACCCAGTCCTTCATCTCCTGATTGGTGCTCGGCTCCAGGATCGGCATGTGCATGTGCTTGCACAAATAGCGCGAATCGGCCGGCACCTGCGTCGAGTCGCTCCAGGGATCGTCGCCCATGACCACAACCACGCCGCCCTCCGGATGCGCGCCGGCCAGGTTGCCGAGCGAGAGCGCGTCTGTGGCGACGTGGAGACCCACGCTCTTCATCACGCACATCGCGCGCAGGCCGTGCATCTGCGAGCCGTTGACCATCGCGGCGGAAAGCGCCTCGTTGTTGGCCAGCACCGCGCTGATGCCGTACTGCTTGGGAATTTCCTGGATGGCCTCGATGCAGTCGAAGAAGCCGGAAACCGGCGAGCCGGGATAGCCCGTCCAAAGATGCGTGCCACCCTCCGTCTCGAGCAGCCCCTTGACGATCAGCTCGTTGCCAAGAAAAACCTCCGTGCCTTCTTCCTTGAGGAAACGGGGATCAACTTTCAAGTGGCTTCGGGTGTTGGGGTTCCGCGGCTGCGCTCCTGCCTGGCCAAGCTAACGGAAGCGAGGAAAGCGTCCAAGGGAAAAGCTTCCCTGACACTACGCACGGCCGCCGCGTCTGGGTGCAAGCGATTCGGCTGCGATTCTGGCTAGCGCGGCGACGAGCTCGGCTGCGCCCCGGTTTCACGAGGGCTGGCGAGAGAATAGAGAACCACATGGTCGCGATCAAAGAGCACCGGGTAGCGTCGATCCAGCAATTGCCGAAGCGGCGAGGAAGGCTCCGTGAATGATGAGCTGGCCGTGTTCCCCGAACCCGCCGGCACATTGATGCTCTTGCTCTCGATCTCAATGAGGATGAGATATTCGAAGCCTGCGCGGCGGAAATCGTTCAGCCGCGTCTCGCAGAAATCCAGACTCTCCGGCGCGTTCGTGACGGGCACGAAGAACTTCAGGGCGTTGCGATGGAGCCACACGGGGGGCACCTGGTTGGTGGTCGTCGTGTAAGCCACCACGCGCGCATCAGGCGGCAGGAGCGTCGCCGCAGCTTCCACGGCGGGATAATTCGGCACGCGCGATGACTTCAGATAGTGCGCGCAGCCGATGACCACGCTGGCATGGACAAGCACCACCGCGAGACTCGCGATCATCCACCCGCGACTCCGCCGCATGAGCCCAAGGAGCGCGGGGAATCCGAATGAGGCCGCGATCACCAGGAAGAACACAATCGGCACCGTGTACTGCGGTTCGTACCAGACAATTTTTTCGAGGGAGTAGTTGGCGAGCAGGGCGACGACGATGGCAATCTTGAGAATGCGCGGCATCCGCTCGACGGGATCGAGCGCCGCGAAGGCAAGGCCCACGATGCCGACCAAGCCGACACCGAAAGGAACGACCTTGAGCAACACCAGCGCATAGGGGTGCGGAGAGGTGAGCTCCGCGCGCGTGACCGGCCCGAATATGCCGGGCTGGTAGCCCCCGATGATGACCCAGCTTCCCGGCGGATTGTGCAATCCAAGAAGAATCAGGCCAACGACACCGAGCAGGGGCGCCATCCCCCAGTCCAGCGCCAGCCGTACGAACGCCGGAACGCCTTTCACGTCTCGCGCGAGCGCAAGCGCCACCAGGATCGGCAGCCCGTAAGGAATCGCGCTTGCCTTGGCCAGCAGGGTGAAGAGGAATGCGGCGCTGGACGCCGCCACCCGGCCACGCAATGAGGCGTAGAAGGCACCACCGATTCCCGCCGTGACCAGGATGTCCGGCATGCCCACCTGTCCAAAGTGCAGCACCAGCGGCGCGAAGGTCCACAGCGCCGTGCCGAGCAGCGCCGGCAACACCTCCAGCCAGCATCGCAGGATCACGTACATCAGCCGGATGGAAAGGATCGCGAAGGCGATGGCGACGAGCCGCACGACGGCCCGTTCGTGATGCGGAAAGACCTGCGCGGCCGGCCAGCCCAGGACGCCCAAAAAGGGAAATTCAAGATGGCAGATGGTCGTGCGCGGAGCGGGAACATGCAGCGGCGCCGTCATGTCGTCCGGCGCGTAGCCGCTCAGCTGGGTGAACGAGCCCTTCGGGTTGACCACGTCGTCCCAAGTGCCATGAAAAATGTGCTGCGCCACGTCGAAGCTGAAGCATTGGCGGACGTAGTGGGTCGACACGAACGGCGCGTTTAGACCGATCAGGCCAATCGCGAGGAACATCGCCTGAAGGAGGCCGATCCATCGCCACTCGCGGTGTGTTGGCACCCTTCTGTCGTCAGGACAAAAGCCGGCAGGTGCGCTGGCGAGAGATCGGAACGCGCCGGCGAGATCGTTGCCAGAAAACATGCGGGTAGGGGAGGCCATCGGGTGTCCGGCGCAAGCTCAAGCCCGATCAGTCCGCATCCCGATGATGCGCCAAAGAGACGGCGTGGCTCGGCGCTATTGCCCCCTCGCTCGCTCGAAGGCGTGATGCTTCGCCGGTGAGACGCAGCCAGACTTCCAGGAGCGCGATGCGGATGACCTGCCAGGACGCCTCCACCGCGATGCCGCCTGACATCTTCGAGGCGCCGTTCTTGCGTTGCCCGAAGATGATCGGCACCTCGACGATGCGGCCGCCGAGCATGTAGGCCCAGAAAAGCGTTTCGATTTGAAAGGCATATCCCTGCGAGATGATGTTCCGCGCCACAACGTGGCGCAGCAGGTCCGCCTGGTAACATTTGAAGCCGCCAGTCGGGTCCATGAACGGCATACGCGTTAAGACCCGAACGTAGAAGGAAGCGCCCAGGCTCAGCAGCAGGCGGCTGATCTCCCAATTCAGCACGCGCACGCCTTGAAAATAACGGCTCGCCAGCACGAGGGACGTGCCGCGCCCGGCTTCCTCCAGCAACTTCGGCAGGTCGAGCGGATCATGCGAGAGATCGGCATCCATCTGCAGCACGTGCGCGTAATCGTGCTGGAGCGCCCAGTCAAAACCGGCCAGATAGGCCCGTGCCAAGCCCTCCTTGTCGCGTCGTTCCAGCACGTGAAGCAGGGAGCCGAATTCTAGGCGGGCCTTTAGATACTCGGGCGTGCCATCCCCCGAATAATCGTCTGCGATCAGGACATGCAACTCTGGACACGCCTTCCAGATCAGGTCGAGCAGCTCCGGGAGATTCTCCCGTTCCTTGTAAGTGGGGATGACGACGACCGCGCGCATAAAAGGGAGGGGCAGGGCGTGACGGGGTCAGTCGGTCCGAGGAGGGGAGGTTAGCCGCCGGCCCCTGACGAGGCAAACGCTAAGTCGGGAATGCTCAAGAGCGCTTTGGAGGGCTCAATCCTCGTTCAACCGGTCGATGAACAGGCGCAGGAAACCGAAGTGGATGCGGTTAAAATTCAGGCACAGACGCGGCAGTGACATGAGCTCCGGCTCGCTCGATTCCTGCGGATAGGCATCACGCTGGAAAATTTCACCGGGCGGATGGAGGATGCCGAGGAACTCCTTCTTAAGCTGGGCGACCTTCTCCTCCGTCAACCGACGCTGCAGGCGAATGACCAGGTACTGACCAACGAAGCGGTAGGAGTGGAAATTGCGATAGAAGCGCACGACCTCGTTGCGCGCTTCCTCGAGGTCGCTCGTCAGCTTGAAAAGATGGAAATCCTCGGGCGAGATCAGCTTGTCGGCCATCAGGTGCTCGCTCACATAGTGCGTGAACGATTTCCAGAAGGTGCCGTCGGGTTGATCGATGAGCACAAGGGGAATGATCCGCGCCTTGCCCGTTTGCATCAGCGTGATGAGCTCCAGCGCCTCGTCCAGTGTACCGAAGCCGCCGGGGAACGCTGCAACCGCATTGGCCTCGCGCAGAAAGGTGAGCTTGCGCGTGAAGAAATAGCGGAAGGTCACGAGCTTGGGATCGTTTCGGATAATCGCGTTTGGGTATTGCTCGAAGGGCAAAAGGATGTTCAGCCCGAAGCTCTTTTCCGCGCCCGCGCCTTCCTGCGCCGCGCCCATGATGCCATCGCCCGCGCCGGTGATCGTCATGTACCCGGCCTCGGTCATCAGCCGGGCGAAATCGATCGCGTGCTGAAAGATCGGCGCCGGCGGTCGCGTGCGGGCCGAGCCGAACACGCAGATTTTCTTCACCCCACGATACGGCGCAAAGACGCCCTGCGCATAGCGCAACTCCGCCATGGAGCGCTTGAAGAGCGTCACGTCGCCCGAGGTGAGATCCTGCTGTGTCAGCCGGTAGAGCGAGGCAATCATCTCCGCCATGTCGTCGGAGAATTTCGGCAGGTTCCAGCCCGCGACGAGGTTGAGGATGTCGTCGTTGATCTTCGGATCGTCCGTGAGCCGAAGACCGGCTTTCCTGCGGGGCATCGAATCAACGTAGTGCACGGATGCGCTGCGGCAAGCCGCGCGAGGATTGCAAAAGGCGTGCCTCACGGCGGTCCGTCCGCTAGCGTACGCGTTTACTCATGGCCGATTTCCTCGAACTGCTGCACGACCGCGTGGTACTCGGCGATGGCGCCACCGGCACGTATCTCTACGAGCTCGGCGCGCCGCTCGGCCATTGCCTGGAGGAGCTGAACCTGACGCGGCCGGAATTGGTCTCACGCGTTTATCGCGAATACGCGGAGGCTGGCGCGCAGGTGGTGGAGACCAACTCCTTTGGCGCAAATCGCGTTCGGCTGGCGCGTTTCGGGCTGGAAGATCGCGTGCGGGAGATCAACGCGCGCGCGGTCCAGGTGGCGCGTGAGGCCGTGCCGGGAGTTTTTGTCGGCGGGTCGGTTGGGCCGCTTTCGTTGCGCCCGGCGGACGGTGATTACTCGCCGGACGATCAACGCGCGATTTTTGGCGAGCAGATCGAAGCGCTTCTGGAAGGCGGCTGTGACGTTGTTTTCCTAGAAACATTCACCGCGCTCGACGAACTGCTGCTGGCCCTGGAGGTCTTTCGCGGACTCGCCCGCATTCCGGTGATCGCCTCGCTGGGCGTAAGCGAGGAAGGCCGGCTGGCCACGGGCGAGACTTTTCCCGAGGCGGTGCATGTTCTGCGCAAGGCCGGCGCCAACGTCGTTGGCATCAACGGCACGTGCGGCCCGCAGGCGTGCCTGCATCTCCTCTCCAAGCTGGAGGTGGGTGAAGGGGACTTGCTTTCCGTTTTCCCCAACGCGGGCAAGCCGGAATTCTACGAGGGCCGCTTCAACTACGCGGCCAGCGCCGAGTACTTCGCCGCCACGCTGCCCCAGTGGGTCGCGGAAGGCGCACGGCTGATCGGCGGCGATTACGGCACGCGACCGGGCCACATCGCGGCCATGGCCGCGGCGGTCCGGGAGCTGCGGCCCGTGCGCGTGAAGAAGCTGGCGATTCGCGAACGCATCGCGGTGACCGAGCCGGCTGCGCGTCCTTCGCCCGCCTTTGCGGACGAGCCCTCCATTCTCGATTTGCTCAAGACGCAGGTTGTTTCCATCGTCGAGCTCGATTCACCGAAGACGCTGGCGATGGACAAGTTTCTCGCCGGCGCCAAGGCGCTCAAGGAAGCGGGCGCGGCCGCGGTCACGCTGGCGGACAACTCGCTGGCCATCCTGCGCGTGAGCAATCTCGCGGCTGCCATTCATTTGCGTCAGGAGGTGGGCGTCACGCCGCTGCTGCACCTGGCCTGCCGCGACCGCAACCTGCTCGGCCTGCAATCGGAGATCATGGGCCTGGGCACGCTCGGTTTTCGCCACGTGCTGGCCGTAACGGGCGATCCCGCCAAAGTGGGCGATCATCCCGGTGCCTCCTCCGTGTATGACGTCAATTCACTGGGCTTGATCAAGCTGCTTGCGGGCATGAACCGCGGCGTGAACGCGGTGGGTCGGCCGTTGAAGGGCGAGACCCGGTTCGTCATCGGGTGCGCGTTCAATCCCAACGCTCTCAACTTCGACTCGCAGGTGCGCAAGCTGGAGACGAAGCTGCGCGCGGGCGCCGATTACGTCATGACCCAGCCCGTCTTCGACGTCGCGCTGGCACGCCGGACGGCCGAGGCGCTGAAGCCGCTGGGCATCCCGGTGTTCCTGGGCGTCATGCCGATCCTGAGTTCGCGCAACGCCGAGTTCCTGCACAACGAGGTGCCCGGCATCAAAATCGCCGAGCCGCTGCGCGAGAAGCTCCGCCACGCCGCGGACGACGCGGCCGCCACGCGCCTGGGCCTGGAGGTTGCGCGTGAAGTGCGCGACGTGGCGCTGGCCGCGTTCAACGGCGTCTATCTCATCACCCCGTTCCTGCGCTACGAGGTAAGTGTTGATTTGCTCGCGCCTTAGCCGATTCAGGAAGGATGGAGCTCGTCTCCGTCCTCATGCCGTGCCGGAACGCCGCGCCTTGGATTGGTCAGGCGCTTGACTCGGCCCTGCAGCAAACCTGGCCGCGGCTCGAGGTGATCGTCGTCGATGATGGTTCGACCGATGGCACTGACCGCATCGCCAGCAAGTTCGCCTCCGCGCGCTGCCGGATCGTGCGGCAGGAACCGCGCGGAGCGAGCGTGGCCCGCAACCACGCCTTCGAACTGGCTCAGGGCGACTTGATCCAATATCTCGACGCCGACGATTTGCTCGGTCCCGACAAGATCGCGCGACAGGTCGCGGCCATGCGGTCGAGAGGCCGGCTTGCGCTTTCGTGGAGCTCCGCCGTCTATTTACTCGCAGGCACGGCGGACGGGAAGTCGCGTTACGAGCCGGCCCGCCTTGCGGAGGCAAGCGGCGCCGATTTTCTCGCCCACCTTTGGGGCGGCGAAAGCGCGCCCGGCCTGATGCTGGTTCATCAATGGCTGGCCACACGCGAGTTGATCGCGCGGGCCGGGCCTTGGAACGAGTCGCTCTCGGTCGATGACGACGGCGAGTTTTTTGCTCGTGTGATCCTCGCGGCGGAGCAGCGCGTCCCGGTGCCCGACGCGTGCTGCTACTACCGCAAGTTTCATCATCGCCGCAATCTTTCGGTGTCCGGCCCGCGCGACAGTGCCATCAGGGCCGCCTGCCTCAAGGCCGGACACTTGCTCGCGCGCACGGCGAACGAACATGCCCGCCGCGCCGCGGCCCGCCTGGTGACACAGGAGATGATCGATGCCTATCCGAATCCCGCTTACCGGCTCGGGTCCGAGTTTCTCCACGCGCATGGTCTCTCCCTCGCACGCGAAGTGGCCGCGCCTCCCTGGTTTCAGCGCGCCGCGCCCGTCATTGGCTGGAAGGCGACGCGCCGCCTGCAGGATATCGCGCGGGCCTGGCGGGCACGAAGTCCCGCTACCAGTTAGTGGTCGCTGGTGCGATTGGCCGGGACGACCATGCCGTTGGTCGGCGTCGGCGGCACGAGCGTCTGGTCCGTCGTCGTCGTGCTCGGCTGGTTGTCGGAATCGGAGGCCGGTGGAGGATTCGCCGGCCCGAAGTCGTACCCGACGCAACGCCAGCCGCCGAACTCGTGGTGCACCACGACATACTCCACCTCGTCCTGCTTGGCCGCAAAATTGGTGTGATAGGTCACCACCAGGAAAGTGCCGTTTACGCCCTCCAGCCCGTCGGTGTGCAATGTGTGCGAGATCTCCTGCCGGTCCATCACCTTGCCAAGCAGCGGCCGCTCGGTATTCAGGACTTTCACCCAGGTTTCCTGCGGCACCTTGTCGTGCAGGGCGGAACCCGCTTCCGTGTAGCTCTGGTCGTACTTACCCGAGTCGATTTCGCTCAGCCACGTGCGCGCCGCGGAAAGACCATCGCTCACCCCGTCGTCATCCGCCCACGCAGCCAGCGGGAGCACAAGGAACCCGAGGAAAACCGTGAGAGTAAGGCGCACAGGCAAAAGCATGGAGCTAAGCAGAAGGCGGACGATTTGGTTATAGAACACCGCGGCCGCTTTTGGGAATGTGAAACTGCACCGCCATGATTTTCACCAACCTGACGCGCGCGAACGAGATTGGCGCCAACAGCTACCTGCTCGACTTTGGCGCCGATGGCCGCCTGGTGCTGGATGCCGGCATGCACCCGCGCGGTGAGGGGGTGGCAGGCCTGCCGCGGCTCGAGTTGCTGCCCTTCGATTCGGTCGACACGATCCTGGTCAGTCACGCGCATCACGACCATACGGGTGCCCTGCCGCTGCTCATGCGCGAACACCCCAGTGCGCGCGTCTTCATGAGCGAGGCGACCTACTTCCTCGCCGATCCGCTCCTGCACAATTCCGTGCAGGTCATGCTCAAGCAAAAGGCGGAAAAGGGCATTGCCGAGTATCCGCTTTTCTCGCACCGCGAGCTCGACCAGCTGGTGAAGGTCTGGCAGGCGTGCGGCCTGCAGCGCGAATGGTCGCCGCGCGGTTATCCCGACCCGGAGAATGAGTCGCTCACCTTCCAGTTTTACGATGCGGGACATATCCTCGGCTCCGTCGGCACGGCGATCCGCCATCGCGGGCGCACGATCTTCTACACCGGCGACGTCAACTTCACCGACCAGACGCTGCTACGCGCCGCGGATTTTCCGCGCAGCGACATCGACGTGCTCATCACCGAGACAACGCGCGGTGCACAACCTCGGCCCCCGGATTTCACGCGAGGCGGCGAGGTCGAGCGGCTGGCCCAGGCCATCGAGCAGACGTTTGCCCAAGGCGGCGCGGTGCTGATGCCCGTCTTCGCCATGGGCAAGACGCAGGAGTTGCTGGCGCAGCTCCACTTCTTCCAGCGCCAGCGGCGGCTGCCGGAAACGCCCATCTATATAGGCGGCCTCGGGCGCTCCTTCACCGAGATCTATGATCGCCTGGTGGCACGATCGCGGCGGCAACATGCCCGGCTGCAGATGCTCGAGACGATCCAGCCGCAGGTGATGGACGGACGGCGGGCGCGTGATTTCAGCCTGAAGCGCGGCCACATCTATCTCATCTCCTCGGGCATGATGACGGAGAATACGCTCTCCAACATCTTCGCGCAGGAGTTCCTCGCCCATGAGCGCCACAGCGTCTTCTTCGTCGGTTACTGCGATCCGGAGTCGCCCGCCGGCCGGCTGCGCGCCACGCCGCGCGGCGGGGAGGTCGTGCTCAATGCGCAATACGGCGCGCAGCCCGTTCGCTGCCGCGTGGAGCACTTCGACTTTACCGCCCACGCGCAGCGGGAGGACCTCGCCGACTACATCGTTGAGACCAACCCGCGCACGTGCGTTCTGGTGCACGGCGACGCCCCCGCGCTCGAGTGGTTCCAGCAGGAGCTCGCCACGCGCGCGCCGCAGATGCGCGTCATCGTGCCGACGCCGGGCGAGCCGCTGGAGTTGTGACCCCGCAGCGACCGGCCTTGCGAGGCTCTTGTCCCGCGTTAAAATAGGCGATGGAAAAGAAGGGATTTGTCGCCGTCTTCGGCCAGGAGCTCGATCGCGCGCGCGTCGGCGAATGCGTTGAGTCGTGGCTGGAACGGTTCGAGAAAGTGGAGCAGGTCGCGCCCGCCAACGAGTTCACGCTCGAGGTGAAGGAACCTGCCGACATCCTCTGGGACGCTAACCTGCAATTCCGCGTCAGCAACGGCGACCAGTTCGCGTGGATCTATCTCACGCTCGACAAGGCCGCCATGGAAACCACCGGCTTCGCCGACGCCGAAATTTCCTTCTGCCTTGAAGTCCTGCTCGAGCTGCCTGACGTCACCGAGATCGTTGACGAGAAGAACCAACGGCGGTTGGACCAATTGGAGAAGGCGGGGATTAT
>CAJCIA010000208.1 GCA_903970275.1 Betaproteobacteria bacterium | reverse complement strand
GGATTTCCATGTCCGAAAGCCCTTCTTAGAATATAGGACATCTCAAACGCACTTTCCAGCCTCGCCGGCCGTTGAAAACAAACTACTTACGTAAGATCCGCTCTTTCCGCTCGAAATTTCCCCTTGCACTATACCAACCAGTCAACTACTATGCTCCCATGAAGCAGGAAAGCGCCAGCAAGGTCAAGCTGCTCGACACCGCGATCGACATGATCTGGGCCAGCAGCTACGGCTCGGTCAGCGTGGACGACATCTGCGCCAAGGCGGGGGTGAACAAGGGTAGCTTCTACTATTTCTTCAAGTCGAAATCCGACTTGGCCGTGGCCGCCTTCGAGCGCCACTGGGACCTGAAGCGCTCCCTGATGGACCGCATCTTCTCCGCCCAGCTTCCTCCCTTGGAGCGGCTCGAGGCCTACATGAACGTGATTGTGGAGGACCAGAAGGCTCGCTTCCGCGCCGTGGGCAAGATGCCCGGCTGCCCCTTCTGCAGCCTTGGCTCGGAGCTCAGCACCCAGGACGAGAAAATCCGCGCCAAGGTGGAGAACATCCTCAGCCGCCAGTCGAAATATATCGAGTCGCTCGTGCGCGATCTCGCGGCCGAGGGCCTGATCGAATCGAGCAACCACAAGGAATTGGCGGAGGAGCTCTTCTCCTACCTGGGTGGCGTACTCATGCAGGCCAAAATCGAGAACAGCGTGAAGCATGTCGAGCGGCTGCCCCATGGGGTTCGGCGTATGCTCGGCTTGAAGGAACCCGCCCCGGCCGCGGCAGTCTAAATTTTTTTTGTTCAGCTACTATACTAACCGGTCAACTAAATAGCATTGCCAGCAAACGCACCGCTAGAAAGCACACCATGATCTGCCGAGTTAAATCGATCAAGAACCAGCGCACCAGTCCCACCTCCATCGATCCCGCCTATGCATTGCCCCAGCGCGACGTTAAGGTCGAGTCGTTCGACTGGAGCCCGCTGACCGCTGGCCCGTACCTCGTGCCCGTCACCCGCTGGGTCGAGTAATCCGCACTGCCCTCACCATGAAAATCTTCCTTATCACCATGATCACGCTTCTTCTTTTGGTCGGCGCCATCGCGCTCGGCCTTCATCTCCACGCCACGGCGGCCCATGCCGAGGCACTTGCTGCGGGTGCGTCCCGCCCGCCCACTCCCGTCACGGTCCGCACGATCGAGCCGCGCACCATTCGGCTTTGGAGCGAGTACTCCGGCCGGCTGCATGCGGTCGATTACGCCGAGATCCGGCCCCAGGTCAGCGGCACCATCACCGAGGTCAAGTTCGCCGACGGCCAGATGGTCAAGCAGGGCGACCTGCTCTTCGTCATCGATCCGCGCCCCTATGAGGATGCGGTCGAGCGCGACGAGGCCGCGGTCGTCTCCGCGCAGTCGAAGGTCACGCTGGCGAAGATCCAGGCCGACCGCTATGCCGCACTGATCAAGACCCACTCGGTCTCGCAGGACGAGCTCGATACCATCACCGATTCCGATCGCGTGGCCGACGCCAACGAGAAGAACGCCGAGGCGGTGTTGAAGCAGGCGCGGCTCGATCTCGAGCATGCCTACGTCACCGCGCCGATCTCCGGCCGCACCAGCCGGGCCGAGCTCACCCAGGGCAACTTGATCCAGACGCTGGTCGGCGCGCCGATCGTTACCACCATTGTCTCGCAGGACGGCATCTACGCCGACTTCGACGTGGATGAGCAGACCTACCTGCAGACCATCCGCGCCACGGCGCATGAGAACGCCGACGAGCAGAAGGTGCCCGTGCAGCTCGTGGTCCAAGGCGACACCGGCCACGTCTACAACGGCTTCATCCAGAGCTTCGACAACCGCATCGACCCGGCCACGGACACCATTCGCGCCCGGGCCCGTTTCGCCAACAGCGACGGCGCGCTGGTCCCCGGCATGTTCGTCAGCGTGCGTCTTTCCGGCGCGGCGGAGAAGTCGGTGCTGCTGGTGCCGCAGCGCGCAGTTTCCTTCGATCAGAGCAAGGCGGCGGTCTACGTCGTCGACTCCGACAACAAGGTGAAGTATCGCGCCGTGGACCTGGGCAAGACGGTGGACGCCGATCGCGTGGTCGAGAGCGGGCTGCAGCCCGGCGACCGCGTCATTGTCGATGGCACCCAGATCGTGCGCCCGGATGATACCGTGGCCGCGACCGAGCAACCGTCCGACAAGGCCGTCGCCGGCCTCCTGCCCAAGTCGAATTAAGTTCGCCCGCCCGGAAACCCCCAGGACCGACTGACGCCGTGAACCTCTCCCGGTTCTTTATCGATCGCCCGATCTTCGCGGGCGTCATCTCGTTCCTGATTTTCTTTGCCGGCCTGATCTCCGTCTTCCAGCTGCCCATCTCGGAATATCCCGAGGTGGTGCCGCCGACGGTCGTGGTCACCGCCCAGTTCCCCGGCGCCAACCCGAAGGTGATCGCGGAGACGGTGGCCACGCCGCTGGAGGAGCAAATCAACGGCACGGAGAACATGCTCTACATGTTCTCGCAGGCTTCGAGCGACGGCATCCTCACGCTCACCGTCACCTTCAAGCTCGGCACGGACCCCAACCTCGACCAGGAGCTGGTGCAGAACCGCGTGACCCAGGCCACGCCGCGCCTGCCCGACGTAACGCGCCAGATCGGCGTCACCACGGTGAAGAGTTCGCCCGACCTGACCATGGTCGTTCACCTGACCTCGCCGGACAACCGGTACGACATGCTTTACCTGCGCAATTACGCGGTGCTCAACGTCAAGGACCAGCTGGCGAAGATCGACGGCGTGGGCAACGTGGGGCTTTTCGGCTCCGGCGACTACGCCATGCGCGTCTGGCTCAACCCGGAGAAGATCACCGAGCTCGGCCTGACCGCGGACGAGGTGGTCAACGCCATCCGCCGCCAGAATGTCCAGGTCTCCGCCGGCGTCATCGGCGGACCGCCCTACGGCAAGGGCGTGGAGCTCCAGCTGCCCATCAACGTCGAGGGCCGGCTGAGCGATCCCGAGCAGTTCGGCGCCATCATCATCAAGCGCAACGGCAGCGCCGTCACCTACCTGCGCGACGTGGCGCGGATCGAGATCGACGCCTCCGCCTACGGCCTGCGCTCGCTGCTCGACAACAAACCCGCCGTCGCCATCCCCATCTTCCAGTCGCCCGGCTCCAACGCCATTGCCATCTCAGACAAGGTCCGCGCGACCATGGCGCAGCTGAAGCAGAATTTCCCGCAGGGCGTGGACTACACCATCGTCTACGATCCCACGATCTTCGTGCGCGATTCGATCAAGGCGGTCGTGCACACGCTGCTCGAGGCGCTGGCCATGGTGGTGCTGGTAGTCATCGTCTTCCTTCAGACCTGGCGCGCCTCGATCATCCCGCTGCTGGCCGTGCCGGTGTCGATCGTCGGCACGTTCGGCATCATGCATCTCTTTGGATTCTCCATCAACGCACTCTCGCTTTTCGGCCTCGTGCTGGCCATCGGCATCGTGGTGGACGACGCCATCGTCGTGGTCGAGAACGTCGAGCGCAACATCGAGAACGGCCTCACGCCACATGCGGCCACCCTGCGCGCGATGACCGAGGTCACCAGCCCGATCATCGCCATCACGCTCGTGCTCTGCGCGGTGTTCGTGCCCATCGCGTTCATCTCCGGCCTGACCGGGCAATTCTACCGGCAGTTCGCGCTCACCATCGCGTTTTCCACCGTCATCTCGGCGTTTAACTCGCTCACGCTCAGCCCCGCGCTCGCATCCATTCTCCTGCTGCCGCACGGCGCGAAGGCGGATTGGCTCACGCGCGTGATCGACTTTTGCTTCGGCTGGTTCTTCCGGCCGTTCAACTATGTCTTCCGGCGCGGTTCGCAGAGCTACGGCAACGGCGTCGGCGGCATCGTGCGCTTCAAGGCTCTGGCCCTGCTCGTTTACGCCGGATTGCTCGGCGGCACCTACTTCGTCTTCCAGGCCGTGCCGCCCGGCTTCGTGCCGGTGCAGGACAAGCAGTACCTCGTCAGCTTCGCGCAGCTGCCCTACGGCGCGACGCTCGACCGCACCGAGGCTGTCATTCGCGAAATGTCCGACATCGCGCTGAAGGAACCGGGCGTGCAGAGCGCGGTGGCCTTTCCCGGCCTTTCCATCAACGGCTTCATCAACAGCGCCAGCGCGGGCATCGTGTTCGTCACGCTCAAGCCCTTCGAGGATCGCACGACCC
The DNA here is from genome assembly GCA_903970275.1 of Betaproteobacteria bacterium. Classification (GTDB taxonomy): domain Bacteria; phylum Verrucomicrobiota; class Verrucomicrobiia; order Methylacidiphilales; family UBA1321; genus JABDGH01. The sequence goes on along the minus strand of CAJCIA010000208.1, from coordinate 14,598 downwards.
CGGACCTGAGCGGCGGAGCGATCGCGCACAAGCTGCAGATGAAATATGGTGGGGTGAAGGACGCCTTCATCGCCATCTTTCCGCCGCCGCCCGTGCAGGGCCTCGGCACCATCGGCGGCTTCAAGCTCCAGGTCGAGGACCGCACCGACCTCGGCTACGACGCGCTCGATTCCGCGATGAAGGCGGTCGAGGGCAAGGCGATGCAGAACCCGCAGCTCGCGGGCGTTTTCTCCAGCTATGCGGTCGACGTGCCGCAGCTGCAGGTCGATCTCGACCGCACCAAGGCGCAGCAGCTCGGCGTGGATGTGCAGGACATCTTCGACACGATGCAGGTGTATCTCGGCTCCTATTATATCAACGATTTCAACAAATTCGGCCGCACCTACGAGGTGATCGCGCAGGCCGATCGCGACTTCCGCTCCCGGCCGGACGACATCCTGCGGCTGAAGACGCGTAACATCGACGGCGCCATGGTGCCGCTCGGCTCGCTCGTCACCGTCACGGACACCACCGGGCCGGAAAGCGCGATGCGCTACAACGCGTTCCGCAGCGCCGATCTCAACGGCGCGGCCGCGCCCGGTTATTCCAGCGGCCAGGCCCAGGCCGCGATCACGCAGATTCTCAAGGACACGCTGCCGCAGGGCATGAATTACGAGTGGACCGACCTGACCTTCCAGGAAATCCTCGCCGGCCACACGGCGATCCTCGTTTTCCCCGTCTGCGTGCTGCTCGTCTACCTCGTGCTCGCGGCGAAATACGAGAGCCTTTTCCAGCCGATGGCGGTCATCCTCATCGTGCCGATGTGCCTGCTCTCCGCCGTGACGGGCGTCTGGGTGAAAGGCGGCGACAACAACGTCTTCACGCAAATCGGGCTCTTCGTGCTCGCCGGCCTGGCATGCAAGAACGCGATCCTGATCGTCGAGTTCGCCCGCGAGCTCGAGATGCACGGCGAGGAGACGGTGGTCGCCGCGATCCACGCCGCGCGCCTGCGGTTGCGCCCAATTTTGATGACCTCCTTCGCATTCATCATGGGCGTGGTGCCGCTGGTGCTGAGCACGGGCGCGGGCGCGGAAATGCGGCAGGCGATGGGTATCGCGGTGTTCTCCGGCATGCTTGGCGTGACGTTCTTCGGGCTGATCCTCACGCCGGTGTTCTACGTCGTCATGCGCGCGCTGGAGAAGGTCATCACCGGCCGCCCCGGCATCCGCAGCCACGAACACGATCGCGACCTCGACCTGCCCGCGCCCGCCAGCGTGCTGTAAGCACGATCACCCTGGACGCAGCGCGGGTAGCCGCCGCTGTCCCAGCAGCGGCTACCTGGTTTGCCGTTTTCTGTAGCGGCGGTCTATGACCGCCGCCGCGGTCCGAGGCGGAACGACGGCTTGAGTCCCGCGCCAACAGACAGGGCTCTAGTCGGTTACCATCTGGGCCGAGAGAAAACCAGCTAACCGGCGATCTCCGAGCGCCGGTCGGTGGCGGACGCGTGTTCGACTCGGACCCGCGCTCGGAGAGCGCCGGCTACCTCACCGAGCGCCGGGACCCAACCTGCGCCGGTGGCCAGCATTGCCCGGATGCCGACGACCGGCAGAGCCCAGCTCGCAAGCGTTCCATGATCTTTTCCACAGAGCAAAGCCCGTCCGCAACTGACCGCCGCTGGGGACCGCGGCGGCTCCACGGAATATGCTCGGCTCCGTTCCGCTGTCGGCGCCAGACTCGGCCGCGGCCATGAAAGCAAAATCCGTCCTCAAGACCCGCTTCCGCATCCTCAGCGGCGAGGTCATTGCGCTGGGGCCCGGCAAGGTGGAACTGTTGCGGTTGATCGTCGAGACCGGCAGCCTGCGCCAGGCCGCCGTGCGCATGGACATGTCCTACATGCGCGCCTGGAAGCTGGTGCTGATCATGAACGCCTCGTTCCGCGAGCCGCTGGTGGCCGCCCTGCGCGGAGGCAGGACCGGCGGCGGCGCCCAGTTGACGCCCGCCGGCCGGAAGGTGCTCGCGCTTTACGCCCGAATGGAAAAGGAGGCCACGCGCGCGGTGAAGCGCAGCTGGACGCAACTTCAGCGGCAGCTCAAATAGCAGCGGTTCCCTGGGGTGGTCGATGTCCGCACGCGTTATATTTGACAGAATATAACGACCGCGCTTGAGTCGGTCCGTGAAATCGTCAGCGTGCGCCGGCGTCCCGGCCCTTTTATTTCTCTGCGCAACGGCGCTCCTGCGGGCCGCCCCGGCCGCCCCGGAAAATTCCGCCTCGTCGCCCGTGATCCACACTGGCGTGATCGACTCGTGGCTGGCGGAAGTCTCGGCGATCCAGGCCGAGCAGCCGCATTGGGCCACGCCGGTCGCCACGGTGACGCCGCGGCTGGAGCAGGAATTCCGTTACGATAATTACTGGACCTCGTTGCCTCACGGCCGGGTGCTCAACAATTATGACGGCGGCAAGGGCTTCGAGTTCATCCCCGCACAAAACATCGAGGTCATCCTGGGCATCCCGCCCTACGAGACGCGCAGCGTCCCCAACAACGAGGGTGGCATCGGCGACGAAAATCTACTGGTGAAGTACCGCATTCTCTCGGCCAATGAGGAAAACGGAAACTACATCCTCACTGCCTTCCTCGGGGAATCGATTCCCACCGGCAATCCGGAAAACACCTCCGGCCACTTTGTCACCACGCCGACGATCGCCTATGGCAAGGGCTGGGGTGATTTCGACATCCAGACCACACTGGGCATCTCCGTGCCGGACAATGGCGCGCAGTCGACGCAAGGCGGGACGCCCATCGCCTGGAATACCACGCTGCAGTATCACCTGTTCGATTATCTGTGGCCGGAGGTCGAGTTGAACTACACCTACTGGCCCAATGGCAGCCGGGACGGCATCCAGCAGCTCTACATCACGCCCGGCGTCGTCTTCGGCCGGTTCAAGATCCACGACCGGCTGGGCTTCACCATCGGCGGCGGCCTGCAAATTCCCGTTACGGCAAACGCGCAGGATGATCGAAATATCATTCTGACCGCGCGCTTTCCTTTTTAGCGCGCTCGAAGGGAAGCGATGGTCAGGACGAACGAACGCCTGGGCGTGCGCTCGGGACTAATCGAAGAGTTCGTCGCCGCGGAAGAAACGCTTCAGCTCGATGGCCGCGTTTTCCTGCGAGTCGGAGGCGTGCACCACGTTCACCATCACATCGACGCCGTAGTCGCCGCGGATTGTTCCCTTCTCTGCCTTCTTCGAATCGGTCGGCCCGAGCAGCGTGCGCACCTTGTCGACGGCGCCATCAGCTTCCAGCGCAATGGCGATGACGGGGCTCGACTGCATGAATTCCTCCACCTCGGGGAAGAACGGCTTGGCCGCAATGTGCGCATAGTGCTCGCGCAATACCTGCTGATCCAGCCGCATCATCTTGCAGCCGCGGATGCGGAAGCCCGCCTCCTCGAACCGCTGCAGCACATCGCCGCAATGGCCCTTCTTCACACAATCCGGCTTCAGCAAAATGAGGGTCGTTTCCATGGCCGTTCAAGCTAGGCAAGCCGTCAAAAAGACACAACCTCCAAGCCGGATCGCCGGAAACCCGCGCCAGCGTGGGGAATTGGCCCACTCCCTGCGTGCGGACTCGCAGGAATACCCGCACAATAGACGGAATGAACGGAATTAACGGAATGGGCTAAAAGAGAGACTCTTTCCCGCCAGCCTTCCCCAATTCCATTTAATTCCGTTCATTCCGTCCAAAATCTCCCCGCCCATGAACCAACAAATCGAACCGCTGGCTTCCCATCCCGCGCCGCCGTGCGCCGTGGTCATCTTTGGCGCCTCGGGCGACCTGACCAAGCGCAAGCTCGTCCCCTCGCTCTACAACCTTGCCTCCATCGGCATGCTGCCGGCCGATTTCTCCATCATCGGCGTGGCGCGTCGCGAGATGTCGCACGACGCCTTTCGCGAGCAGATGACCAAGGACATGCAGGAGTTCGCCACGCAAAAGATCGACCCGGCGCTGTGGGATAAATTTCGCGAGCGCATCTATTATTGCCAGGGCGAATTCGATAATCCCGAGACCTACGGCCGTCTCGCCACGCTGCTGGAGGAGTCGGAGAAAAAGCATGGCACGCAGGGCAATGCGCTCTTCTATCTCTCCGTCCAGCCCACCTACTTCGCGCCCATCGCAGAGCAGCTAAAGCAGCATAACCTGGTCGAGGAAAAGGACGGCCACTGGCGCCGCGTCATCGTGGAGAAGCCGTTCGGCCACGATCTCGCCTCCGCGCGCGAGCTCAACGGCCGGCTCAGTGCCGCGCTGGCGGAATCGCAGATCTTCCGCATCGATCATTACCTGGGCAAGGAGACGGCGCAGAACATCCTCGTCTTCCGCGTGGGCAACGCGATGTTCGAGCCGATCTGGAACCGGCACCACATCGATCACGTGCAGATCACCGTGGCCGAGTCAATCGGCGTGGAGGGCCGCGGCGCGTTCTACGAGACGGCGGGCGCGTTTCGCGACGTCATCCAGAATCACATGTTCATGCTCATGGCGCTCATCGCCATGGAGCCGCCGAACTCGCTCGCCGGCGAGGCCGTCCGCAACGAGAAGGTAAAGCTCCTGCAGGCCGTGCGGCAAATGACGCCCGACGAGGTGCTGCGCGACACCGTGCGCGGCCAGTACGGCGCCGGCACGGTCAACGGCAAGCCGGTGCCGGGCTACCGCGAGGAGAAGAACGTCGCGCCCGACTCCACCATTGAGACCTATGCCGCGCTCAAGCTCGGCATCGACAACTGGCGCTGGGCCGGCGTGCCCTTCTATCTACGCAGCGGCAAGCGCCTGCCGCGCCGCAGCACGGAGATCATCGTGCGCTTCAAGAGCCCGGCGCTCTCGCTCTTCGGCGACAACGAGGCCGACCCGCTCGGGCCCAATCGTCTGATTTTTCACATCCAGCCGGAGGAAGGCATCGCCCTGCAGGTGCGCGCCAAGGTGCCCGGCCCGACCATCTGCACGCGCGGCGTGAAGCTCGATTTCGGGTACAGCCAGTTCGGCCCCGTCGCGCCCACCACGGGCTACGAGAAGATGATGTACGACTGCATGATGGGCGACAGCACGCTCTTCCACCGCACCGACATGGTCGACGCCGCGTGGATTGCCGCGCAGCCGATCATCGAGACGTGGGCCGCGAACCCGCCCACCGACCTGCCCAACTACGCCGCCGGCACATGGGGCCCCGCCGCTGCGGAGGAGATGATGCACCGCGACCAGCACAATTGGCAGATTCCGGTGGCGTAGCTTCTCCTCAGGGGTGGCGGTGTTTCGGGATTGCACCGTGCCTGTGGCTACGCTTCCCATCTCGCGCACGGCAACTGAGTTCGTAAGTTCTATGGCGCCTCGGTGGTAGCCGGCATTGTCCCCAACGCCGGAGGCCGCAGTCGCGGCCGGAATGCAGTGGTTCAAAGAACGCGCTTTGAACTCAAGAAAGAACCGTGCGTTTCCGTTCCGCTCGCTCCGGCGATGGGGACATCGCCGGCTACCACGGAGATCTTCCCTCACCTGTAAGCACAAGCGTCAGTTCAGCCGTGAAACGACGACCGCCACTGCATCTTGGCCAGTAGCCGTCGACCTCCGGCGACGGAGTCAACGGGGACGCGCCTCCCCTATGCGCCCGTCGAGCTCGACGGTATGACCATTTTCTTAAATCCCACGGCGCCTCGGTGGTAGCCGGCATTGTCCCCAACGCCGGAGGCCGCAGTCGCGGCCGGAATGCAGTCGTTCAAAGAACGCGCTTTGAACTTAAGAAAGAACCGTGCGTTTCCGTTCCGCTCGCTTCGCTCGCTCCGGCGATGGGGACATCGCCGGCGACCACGGAGATCTCTTTCTTCCGCACGAATCGCAATCGGGACGAGATGTTGCCTCTCATCTCGCGCTCACGCGCCCTGATCGACGACGGTCATGGATCGCCTTTCGGCAGTTGGAAAAGCGGAAGAAAACGTCCGTGGTTTTCCCGCGGAAAAGCACGTCAGCGGAATAAAATTCCGGCGGCCTCTGAGCGTGGACTCTGCAAGTGCCTGCAAGTCAACAACCTAGCCGTGTTCCGGCTTGCTGGCACGACCAGTGCAAGTAGACGGCATCGAAATTCCATGAGCCGTATCCTCCATCTCCTTCTTGCCATGGCCGCGCTGAGCGGCTGGGCGCAGGCCGCGATTGTCCTTGAGCTGAAGCCGGCGCAGACCATGACCTCGGGCAACATCACGCTCAACGATTTTCTGCAATCCTCGCAGGGCCTGAGCGCGGACGATCTTGCGGTGGTTATCGCTGCGTCGCCTGCGCTGGGCCAGCAGATGACGTGGAACCGCCAGCAGATCGCGGCGCTTTTGCCGGACGCGATCCGGCAGCAGTCGCCGGAATGGACCGGCGCGAAGGACTGCACCGTCAGCCGCCCCTCCGCCACGTTCAGCGAGGCCGAGGTCAAGCAGGCCATCGGCGCGGAGCTCGCCCAGCAGCTTCCGGCGGACGCCAAGTTCTCCGTGCTCGAGCTGGCGGGCTTCCAGCCCTTCCTCGTGCCTCAGGGCGAGGTTGCGACGCACATCGATTTCAGCAACGGCTCGCTGCGCAACGAGTGGGGCGAGGCCTCGCTCCAGTTCAGCCAGAACGGCCAGCTCGCCGTGACGCAGAACGTGCGCTTTCACTGGTCGTGCACGCGGCAGGTGTGGCAGGTGGCGAATCGCGTGCCGTCGGGCCAGCCGCTTACCTCGGCCGACTTCACGCCGGTCGAGACCAACGTGCTCAAGATTCCCGGCATGCTCGAGCCCGCCACCATGTTTCCGGAGGGCAAGAACGCCGCGCGCATCCTCACCCAGGGCCGCATCCTCATGGAGAACGACTGGGTCGAGCCCACGCTCGTGGCGCGCAACGACCTCGTCACCATTCTTTACCAGCACGGCGGGCTCTCGATCACGCTTCAGGCCAAGGCCATGGCCAGCGGCGTGAAGGATCAGGTGATCGAGGTGCAAAACATGAGCTCGCACAAGATGTTCAACGCCCGCGTCGTGGATGAAAGGACCCTCGTTTATGCCGAATAAGTTTCTCGTCGTCGTCACGCTCTCACTGCTCACCCTCCGCCCCGTCGCGGCCGATGGTCCCGGCGTGCCAACTGTCGGCTCGGTCTGGGGCCACACGGGCGGCATGCAGATGGTTTCCACGGCGGGCCAGTCGTCGCTCTTCAGCGACCCGCTGGCGCATTCGGTGGGTGATCTCGTCACCATCGTCGTGGCGCTGAACAACTCGGTGGAGAAGGACCAGAACACCGCCACGGACAAGTCGGCCGCGGTCGATGCCGTCCTCACCTCGCTCCTTTATCCCAACGACGGCACGAGCAAGGGCTACAACTTCCTCAACTTCCACGGCAACCCGCCCACTACGGCATGGAACGCCACCTCCACCTTCGCCGGCGGCGGCACGCTGAAGAACACCGAGGCCACGTCGACCACCATCCAGGCCCGCGTGGTCAGCATCCTGCCCAACGGCGTGCTGCAGATCGAGGCGCGCCGGCTTTCCAAGGCGGCGGACGAAGACAGCGCGATGATCCTCACCGGCCAGGTGCGCCCGGAGGACCTCAGCACAACCAATACCATCAGCTCCAGCCAGGTGGCCGAGCTCCAGATCGTGCAGAAGGGCAAGGGCACGCTGACCAACAACCAGCGCAAGGGCTGGCTGACCAAACTCTATGAATTCCTCTCTCCTTTTTGATCCGACGCGCCGCTGGGCGATCGTGGGCGTGGCCTTCGTGCTGCTGGCGCTGGTGCTCGGCTTCGTGCCCGTGCATGCGCAGACGCGCGTGAAGGATGTCGCCACGGTGGAAGGCGCGCGGGACAACCAGCTGATTGGTTACGGCCTGGTCGCCGGCCTCGACGGGCAGGGCGATTCCGACAAGCTCTTCACGCAGCAGACGGTCGCGAACATGGCGCGCCGCTTCGGCCTCCAGATCGCGCCGACCGACATCACGAACAAGAACGTCGCGCTGGTCATGGTCACCTGCAAGGTACCGGCCTTCAGCCAGCCCGGGACGAAGCTGAATGTGACCGTCGCCTCGCTCGCGGATGCGAAGTCGCTCCAGGGCGGCGTGCTCCTACAGACGCCGCTCATCGGCGGCGACGGCCAGGTCTACGCGGTGGCCCAGGGCAGCGTGTTCCTCGGCGGCTTCGACGCGGGAGGCGGCGGCCTCGGCGGCTCGTCGGTGCAGAAGAATCACACCACCTCCGGCGTCGTGACGGATGGCGCGCTGGTGGAGGCCGCCATCCCCACCACCGTTTTCTCCAAGGGCGTGCTGCAGATCGTGCTCAACGATGGCGACTTCACCTCCGCCGTGCGGCTGGCCAACGCGATCAATGAGCAAATCGCGCCCATCGCCACCGCGGTCAGCCCGACCACGGTCGATGTCTACGTGCCGGCGGAAATGCAGTGCCCGGAAAAGCAGATGGAGTTCGTCGCGCGCGTGGAGAACGCCTCCTTCGTGCCGGACGTGAACGCGCGCATCGTGATCAACGAGCGCACGGGCACCGTGGTGGCCAACGCCAACATCCAAATCTCCAAGATCGCCGTCGCCTACGGCAACCTGACCGTCGCCGTGGCGAGCAACCCGGAAGTCTCGCAGCCCAATTCCTTCACCGGCGGCGGCAACGGCCCGGGCTCGACCGGCAATCCCGGCATCCACACCGAGGTGGTCAACCAGGAGACGACCAACGTCTCCGAGGAAAAGCGCCGCATGGTCGTGCTGAAACAGATGCCCACGGTGGAGGATGTCGCCTTCGCGCTCAACTCGATGGGCGCCACGCCGCGCGAGCTCATGTCCATCCTGCAGTCGATCAAGGATGCCGGCGCGCTCAACGCCCAACTGGTGCTCGAATAATGTCGCCCGAATCCATCTCCTCTTCGCCCGCGATGTCCATCGGGCTGCTTTCCAGCAGCGCGAACATCACCGGCGCGACGCAGCCGGAAAAGCTCAAGTCCGCCTGCAAGGCGATCGAGGGCCTCTTCGCCGGGCAGCTGCTGTCCGAGATCGGGCAGGGGATCGACGGCAAAAGCAACGCCACCAGCGGGCAGTACCAGGATTTCATCCAGCAGGCGCTGGCGCAGCAGGTCACGGCCGGCGGCGGCTTCGGCCTGGCCAGCATGCTCGAAAAGTCGCTCACGCCCGCCGCTCATTCGCCGCTCAACGCGCTTCATCAACTCCATGCATCAACAACTCTCAACAACCATCGCTAGGGCCGGCAGCGCGGTGCTGCGCGACTTCGACGTCCTGCTCGAGGAGATGCTGGCGCTCCAGCGCAAGGAGCAGGCGCTCATCCTCGCCCGCAAGACGGATGAGCTGGCCTCCACCACGCAATCGATCGAGTGGATGGGCCTGCGCATGCAAAGCATGGAGGGCGAGGTCCGCCGCGAGCTCGACAAGACCAGGGGCGTGGCCGATTCGCCGCACCAGCAGATCACTGACAAGCTCGGCCAGATCAAGCGGCTCGCCGCGCAGAACCACACGCTGCTCGAGCATTCGCTCTTCTTCCTGCAGCAGCTTTTCCAGCAGGTGATGGAGCGCGATACGCCGCTGCATCTCTACAACCTCAACGGCCACGCCTTCCACAGCGACCTGGGCGGCGGCCTCCTGGAGACGCGCATCTAGCGCGAGACGGCCATGTACTCCCTCGGACTCAACGGCAGCCTCTACATGGGCGCGAAGTCGCTCAACACCCAGCAGCTGGCCATCCAGACAATCGGCAACAATCTTTCCAACATCAACACGCCCGGGTACGCGCGCGAACGCGCCAACCTGGTCGAGAGCGAGGTGCTGACCAACGGCGAGGGCGCGATCGGCACGGGCTCCTCCGTCTCCAGCATCGAGAGCGTCCGCAGCTCGCTCCTGGACGGCATGGTGCAGCAATCGCTCGGCGCGCAGGGCTACGCCGACGACCAGTCGAACCTTACCGCCACGGTGCAGACGGCGCTGGGCGAGACGTTTTCCAGCACCGCCTCCTCCGGCGGTACGGCGAGCACGACCAGCGCCGGCGCGATCCAGACGGCGATGAGCACCTTCTTCGGCGCGCTGCAGTCACTGGCCGCCTCGCCGTCCAGCTCCACCGCGCGGCAGGACGTGACGCAGGACGCCTCGTCCCTGGCGACCGAGTTGAACAACGCCTACACGCGCATCCAGCAGGTGCAGAGCGGCACGGCCACCGACGCCAGCTCCATCACCGACCAGATCAACCAGCTCTCGAAGACCATCGCGTCGCTCAACCAGCAGATCATCCAGGTGCAGTCCGCTTCCGGCGGCACGGCCGATAGCCTGGTCGACACGCGCACGGCGGATCTCGAGCAGCTCTCCTCGCTGGTCAACGTGACTTCCACCACGCAAGGCAACGGTACCATCACCGTTGCGCTGGCCGATGCGCCCTCCGTGACGCTCGTCGATGGCGACAACGGCGGCGGCGCCGGTTCCACGCAAAGCCTCAGCGTTTCCTTCAACCCGACTTCCACCACGCCGCTGACCGTCTCTGCCAGCACGACAGGCGCGCTTGGCGCCGGCATCCCGTCCGGTGGCTCGCTCGGCTCGCACCTCGAAACGGCCAACGTGCAGATCGGCGCGCCGGCAGCGAACGGCGGCACCGGGCTCCTGGCGCAGCTCGACACGGTCGCCAATTCGCTCAAGTCGCAGATGAACACCGCGAACGCGGCGGGCTACGACCTCCAAGGCAATGCGGGCGGCGCGTTCTTCACCGGCACGGGTGCGGCCAACCTCGCGGTCAGCGCCGCGATCAAGGCCAACCCCTCGCTCATCGCCGCGGCCGGAGCGACGGGCGCGCCGCTCGACGGCAGTAACGCGCAGAACATGGCCGATACGCTCCAGAATTCCTCGGCCGTCCTGCCCGCCTTCCAGAACATCGTCACCGGCGTAGCCAACACCGCCAGCAACGCCGCCACCAACCAGACCACGCAGGACGGCGTCACCTCCCAGTTGCAGACGCAGCGGCAGTCGGTCTCCGGCGTCTCCGTCGACGAGGAGATGACGAACCTGATCAGCTTCCAGCAGGCCTACTCGGCCTCGGCGCGGTTCATCACCACGATCTCCAGCCTCTACAACACGCTGGTCAACGAAACCCAGTAACACTGAGCCATGCGCGTCACCTCCAATTCCTACACCAACCTGGTGCTCAGCAGCTCGCAGAGCGAGCAGCAGCAGTTGGCGCTCCTGCAAAATCAAATTTCCACCGGGAACGCGATCCAGAATCCGTCCGACAACCCGGGCATCTACGGCAAGGCCGCGCAGGACCAGGCGGTCCTCGCCCAGCTCAACAACTACACGCAGGCCGCCACCACCGCGACCACCGCCACGCAGCAGAACAACACGGCAATGACCAGCCTGCACCAGATCGTCGCGCAGGCCGGCGAATATCTCGCCAGCGTCACGAGCAACATGACGCCCTCGCAGATGCAGAATCTCGGCACGCAGATGAGCGACCTGGTCAACGAGATGACCAGCATCGTGAACCAGAAGGGCAGCGACGGAAATTACCTCTTCGGCGGCACGGCCAACCAGGCGCCCATCACCTCAGCCGGCAATTACAACACGAACACGAACGGCACCACCTCCAGCATCGAGGTCGAGCAGGGCACGCCGGTGCAAACGAGCATCGCCGCCGGGCATGCCGGGCCGCCCGCGGTGGATGGCTTCATGTACGATTCCGCCTCCGGCACCGATGTGCTCGGCGCGCTCAAGCAGGCGGTCACGGATCTCAATTCCGGCAACGCCACGGCCGTCATGGGCACCGACGTCACGGCGGTTGACAACGCGCTCAATCTAGTCTCCACCTACGTGGGCAGCACGGCGGCCAACATGTCGGCCGTCTCGCTTGCCACCACGCGGCTTAGCGCGCAGAGCACCACGCAATCCAACACGCTCAATAACCTCGTGCAGACCAACCTGCCCGCCGCCTCCGTGCAACTGCAGCAGCTCGAAAACCAGTACCAGGCCTCGCTCGAGGCCGGCACGCGCGTGATGAATCTCTCGATCCTCAATTACATCGGGAGTGTGACCAGTTCCTAAAGATCCAAACCCAAGACGAACCATGCATAGCAACCTCACCGACGACGTCCTTACCGCCGAGTCCATCCGCGACAAGATCATTGAATTCCGCGACGGCCTCCCGGGCTTCCCGCGCAACCATGCCTTCGTCATGGCGCAGCGCGCGGATGAAAAGCCCTTCGTGTGGATGCACTCCGTCACCGAGCCGCTGCTCGCCTTCGCGCTCGTGGACGCCTACGCCTGGGAAAAGGACTTCACTCTCGAGGTGGACGACGCCGAGCTCGAGGAAATGGGCTCGCTCGATCCCATGGACTACGCCGTCTACTTCATCCTGCGCATCAACCAGGAGAACGACCGCACCACGCTGGAAGCCAAGCCAAACGCGCCCGTGCTGGTGAACATTCGCAACCGCCAGGCCAAGCAGGTGATTTCAACGAGCCACTCGCACCGGATTCCGGAAGCGCTTTGCGTGCGGCATTGACCGTGCTATTGCTGGGGGATGCTCGTCCTCAGCCGCAAGGTCGGCGAAGCCATCAAGCTTTCCGACGATATCGAGATCACGGTGCTGGCCGTGGATCATCTGCGGGTGCGGCTGGGCATCCGCGCCCCGCGCCACATTAACGTGCGCCGGACGGAGCTGGACGATAGCGTCGGCGCCGCCAACCGCGAAGCCGCCGTGGTCGCCGACCCTGCCGTGACCAACGGCATCCTCACCAAAGCCGCCTCGGAAAAGAAGAAGCAGGAGTAGGGGCGCAGGCGCAGTCTGTAGCGGCGGTCTATGACCGCCGACGTCAAGTCGAAGGATCATCGAACAGCCCCATGATGATCGATCGCGCATCTCAAAAATCGAAGACGTCCACTAGGCTCCTCACGCACCAAAGGGCGAAAACCCTCCGAGGTAGCCGGCGATCTCCGAGCGCCGGAGCGAGCAAAGCGAGCGGAACAGAAGCGCGACGCCCTTCTCTCACCTCAAGCCCCTCCGTCAATCCACTGCGTCCGGCCGCTGCGGCGGCCTCCGGCGATGGCGACATCGCCGGCTACCACCGAGCATTGGCGCAAGGTCATGCGTCAACGCAACCGACCGAATGCGTAACGAAAGCGTGGCGCGTGCAGTCTGTAGCGGCGGTCTACGACCGCTGAGCCGCGCAAAAGACGTCCGTCCAGCCTGGCGACCATGAACCGCCGCTACATCCGCCGCCCTACGGCGCCACAAATGGATTTCGCAAATACACCGATCCCTGACCCGCCGGCACGCAGAAGTTCACCGTATGCGTCTCGGACGGCGACAGCCTTTCAAAGTGCCCGGCCACTTTTGTCCACACACCCTGCTTGAGCGACGCCAGCTGGTAATACCACATGAAATCGGTCCCGATGCCCCGGATCCAGAAATCCGCCTTGGGCAGAACCAGGTCGCTCCAATAGTAGGTGCCGCTGGTCCAGCCGATGGTGGAGGAACTCGGGTCCTTGCTGCGTTTGAAGTCGAGCGACGGCATGGCCTCGACCGAAATCTGCTGCTTGGCCGGCATCGTGCGCGTGTCGTATTCCTGGTAGACCGCATGCGGCTCGCCGCTCAGGTGCAGCTTAATCACCGGCACGCCGCCGGTTGAGGCGTCGTCGGCTTCCGTGCCGTCGGACTTCAGGTAGGTCAGCTCGCCATCGCCGTGCCAGCCGCCCAGGCCGTTGGCTAGATCGGCGTTGTGCAGCACCGGGTCCGCGGGCAAGAGCCGGCTGCCTGCGCCAAGGAAGAACGCCAAAGCCGTCATCGCGAGAACAGCCTTCATGGCCACACGCTATCAACCCCGCCGCGATCCGCAATCCTTTCCACGCCCTAGCCAGCAGCTCGCGGCAGAAACCGAGCCCGGCGATAACGTGCCAACTTAAACTCCGGCCCCGTTTCCCCGGTTGCACCCGCCGCCTGCGGCGCTTAATTGACCTTGACCCCCGACTGGCACGGGCAAAGCTCGTGAACCTCACCCTGGAGATTCCTTATGACCACCAAAAACCCGCTCTACCGCCTCGGCGAATTCGATCAATCACCCTGGCTCGACTACATCCGCCGCACGCTACTCACCAACGGCGACCTGCAAAAGATGATCGAGGTCGACGGCCTCAAGGGCATGACCTCCAATCCGGCCATCTTCGAAAAGGCCATCGTGGACAGTGGCGACTACACGCAGTTTCTCGAGGAAATCACCAAGACCACGACCGATCCGACTGCCATCTACGAGGCGCTCGCCATCGAGGACGTGCAGCGCGCCGCCGATATCTTTCGCCCTGTCTACGACTCGACCAAGAAGAAGGACGGCTACGTTAGCCTGGAAGTCTCGCCCTACCTCGCGCTCGACCGCGACGCCACGATCGAGGAAGCGCGCCGCCTCTGGGCCGCGGTGGCCAGGCCCAATGTCATGATCAAGGTGCCGGCCACGCCGCAGTGCATCCCGGCCATCCAGACGCTCATCGGCGAAGGGATCAACGTCAACGTCACGCTGCTCTTTGCCGTCGAGGCCTACGAGAAAGTGGCACAGGCCTACATCGGCGGGCTAACCGCCTATGCGC
>CAJCIA010000207.1 GCA_903970275.1 Betaproteobacteria bacterium | reverse complement strand
CGCGATCATGGGGCGATGGCGCCGGCGCCTGGCATCGGCAGGGTGCGTGCCGGTGCCTGCGGGGCGGCGAATTTTTTCAGCGCCGGTGGGTTGAGGATTTTGCCCGGGTTGAGAATCCAGTTCGGGTCGATGATGCGCTTGAGCTGCGCCATGATCTCCACGTTGAGCGCGCCCACGGAATCGGCCAGATATTTCTTCTTTGCCAGGCCCACGCCGTGCTCGCCCGTGATCGTGCCGCCGCGCCGCACCGTCTCCGCGACGATCTCCTCAAAGGCGCGCTCCACGCGCTCCATTTCCTCCGTGTCCTTTTCGTTGGTGAGAAAGGTCGGGTGCAGGTTGCCGTCGCCCATGTGGCCGAAGATGCCGATGCGCAGCTGGTGACGTTCCGCCACGTCCTGGACGAAGCGGACCATGCCGGCCAGCTCGCTGCGCGGCACGGTCACATCCTCGAGGATGGTGGTGGGCGCGACGCGGGCCAGGGCCGCGAAAGCGGAACGCCGCGCCGTGGCGAGGCGCGTGGCTTCCTCGGCGGTCTCCGCCACGCGCACATCGATCGCGCCGTGATCGCGCGCGAGCTGCGCCATGATGGCTGCTTCCTCCTCCACCACGGCCGGGTGACCATCGGTCTCCATCAGCAGCACCGAGTCGGCCTCGCGCGGCAGGCCGACCGCGGCGTAGTCCTCCACGCAATTGATCGTGGTGGAATCGAGGAACTCCAGCGTGCAGGGAATGATCGGGTGGGCGATGATGGCGGACACGGTTTCCGCCGCGCGCGCCATGCGGGTGAAGGAGGCGAGCAGCGTCTTCTTCGCCTTTGGCTTGGGCAGCAGCCGTAGCAGGATCTTCGTGAAGATGCCGAGCGTGCCCTCGGAGCCGATGAAGACCTCGCGCAACGAGTAGCCGGCCACGTCCTTCACGCACTTGTTGCCGATCCAGACGATGTCGCCATTGGGCAGCACCAGCTCGAAGCCCATGACGTAATCCTTCGTCACGCCGTACTTCAACCCGCGCAGGCCACCCGAGTTCATCGCAACGTTGCCGCCGATGGTGGAGATTTTCATCGAGCCGGGATCGGGCGGATAGAGCAACCCGGCCGCGTCGGCCGCCTCAAAGATCGCCTGCGTCGTCACGCCGGGCTCGACCAGCATGGTCAGGTTCTGGCGATCGAGATCGCGCACGCGATCGAACTGCGACAGGCACAGCACCACCGAGCCTTTGCTTGGCACACTGCCGCCGGCCAGGCCGGTGCCGTTGCCGCGCGTAACCAGCGGCGTGCGCGTCTCGTTGGCCCAGCGCACGACGAGGGCAACTTCCGACGTACGTTGGGCAAAAACAACCGCCGCCGGCATCTGCGACATCGCGGCCGTGCCGTCGAAGGAATAGGGAATGATGTCCTCCGGCTGCGTGAGCACGCGGTCGGGTGAGACGATCTTGGCGAGTTGGGCGGCGATGGCTCCCGGATCGCTCATTCGCGCAGATTAACCGCCCGCCTGCCCCGCGCCATGCGAAAAATCGTGGCTTGGTATTCCGGCTGCTTCCGTCGGGGCTCCCTGTGCCACGCCACGCTTGCCAAAACCCGCCCGTTTCGCTTGAGTTCCGCCACATGATGCGCTGTTTCCTGCCAGCCGTGGTCCTGGTGCTGGTTCTCTGCCTCGGCCGTCCGCTCGACGCTGCCCCGCTTGCGGCCGACCAGACGATCAAGCTGCCCTGCGGGCACGCGATCAAGGTGCTGAGCGTCTCGCGCATGGAATATTCCAAGGGCGTGATGGCCCTGATGGTTCGCTACCAGACCAAGCTCTCGCCCGAGCAGCGCAAGGCCCTGAGCGACGAGGTGGACGACGTTTTCAAGATTTCGCAGAAGCAGGTCGAGCACGACGGCTTCCACGAGGTGATCATCAGCTCCAACCAAGTGCTGCATGGCATCATCCTGACCTCCAACCGGACGCTCAATTTCATCTTTGAGCGGGGCGCGGACGGAAGCTGGACGCGACTGGGTCGGTCCGAGTTCATGGCGGTGCAGTAGCGGCGCGAGACTTCGCGTGCAGCGCACGCTTCGCGCTTCCGTGCGTGATTACCTGGCGGCGACGCCGCTCGCTTAAAGATCGGCGGCACTGGCGCGCGACGCTGGTGCTGCTATCTTATGGGGTTGAAACGGGCCGTTTATCATTCAGCCGTTTGGCTGGTCTTCCCGCTCTGGGCGCTGTTCGTCGGGATCGCCTTCGGGCGGGTCGCGCTACTCCTCCATTATAATCACGAGTTCCTGGCTCATCGACAGGTCACGGAAGGGCGCGTGGAAAAGAAGTGGGAACGCCTGGTGGACCACTTCAGCAACGATCGCATTTACATTCTGGTTTATACCTACCACGCGGGCAACGTCGTCGGCCATGTCCGCACCGGCGTGGATGCCCGCACCTATGACCAAGCGCACGTCGACGGTGCCCTGCCGATTGCCTATCTGCCGGCCGATCCGCGGCAGCACTGCATTGATTATCCCTGGGAATTATCCGACTTGAACACGGCGCCTCTCGACGACTTCGCCGTGGCCATGGCCGTCTTCGTGCCGGGCACGTTGATCATCGGCTATTTTGCGCGCCGCAATCGCATTCACGCCCAGCTACTCGACCACGGTACCACTGTGTGGGGCGAGGTCATCGATCTCAAGAAGACCCATACCCGCTACGGCTCGCACAGCTATCTGGTCTTCCGCTTTGTGGCGAACGGGCGGGAGATCGAGGGGCGTACGCAGTCCCTTCCGGATACCGACCACACGCACTGGCAGGTGGGCGACCCCATTCAGGTCACTTACGACCCGAAGAAGCCTTACCATTTCACGACCGATATCCGCCATCCCCTGGAAGGCGCGTTGGCGCTTGAGCCCACGCCGCCGACACACGAGACGATCTGGGCTTAAACCGTGAACGCAGAAGACCGGCGAAAAGCTTAAGGGCTGGCGATTGACGCTCACTTCAGGTCTTGTATCCTGAACGTCGAAGAGAGCGTTTTCGGTCTCGACTGTTAGCTAGCTTTCTTTACATTGTGAATGGTTAGGCCATCCAGATGAGTGCGCATTATTATCTCGCCTGCGACGTGGGGGTGGACCAAAGCCGGGTGGTGCTCGGCGCGCTTTCCAAGGGCCAGCTTAGTCTGGAGGAAATCTACAGCTTCAAGACGCCCATCCGCGCGGACGCGGAGGGTGGACCAGCGTGCTGGGACCTGAACGGGCTGGAGAAGGAGCTTTTCATCGGCATCGCCAAGGCGGCGCAGCGGAACCTGCCGATCTCCGGCATCAGCGCGAACTCGAACGGCATCGATTACGTGTTGCTCGACCGGCATGACCGGCCGCTCGATTCGCCGCCGGTGGGTCGTCGCGGCGTGCTCGGGACGGAAACGGCGCGGCTGCTGCAGAAGGTGCCGCCGGCCCAAATCTACGCGGAGACGGGCATCCCGCTCCTGCCTCTGCACACGCTGTTCCGCCTGCAGGCGGAGCATGAAACGAACCCCGGCGTTTTCCAAAAGGCGCAGCGTTTCCTGCCGATCGCCGATTACCTGAACACCCGCTTTTCCGGCATCGCGGCGTGCGAGGAATCGCTGGCCAGCACGACGCAGCTTTACAATCCGCGCACGCACGCTTGGTCGCCCAAGCTGGTGGCGGCGCTCGACCTGCCGGGCACCATCCTGCCGCGGCTGGTGCCGGGCGGCACGGTCTTTGGGCCGGTGGTGGAAGACCTGCGGCGGCTGGCGCCGCTGGTCAACGCGCGGGTGGTTGCCACCTGCTCGCACGACACGGCGGCGGCGATCGCGGCCGTGCCCGCCCGGGCCGAGCAGCGCTGGGCCTACCTGCATTCGGAAAACTGGTCGCAATTCGGGGTTGAACTGCCCGCGCCGATCCTGAGCAGCCAGGCGCGCGAGGATGATTTCACCAACGAAGTGGGCCTCGGCGGTTCTATCCGATTTCTGCGCAACAGCGTCGGCCTTTGGCTGCTGGAGGAATGCCGGCGCTCCTGGGGCTCGGTGGGGCAGACCTACACCGACCGCGAGCTGATCGACATGGCGGGCAATCACGGCCCGACCGACATCCACATCGTTCCCTCGGACCCGCGCTTCCTCGAGGCCGGCGACATGCCGGAAAAGATCGCCGCCTATTGCCGCGAGACGGACCAGGCGGTGCCGAGTTCGCCCGCGGAAATCGTCCGCATCGTGCTGGAGAGCCTGGCGCTGGCGCACGCGCAAACGCTCGCGCGGCTCGAGTCGCTCACCGGTCAGGAGATCGAGGTGCTGCATATCATCGGCCGCGGCTCGCGCAACGATCTGCTCAACCAATTGGTGGCCGATACGACCGGCCTGCCCGTGGTCACCGGTCCGGCCGACGCGGCCGCGATTGGCAATGTGCTGGTGCAGGCGCTGGCGCTCTGGCACCTGAAGTCGCCGGATCATCTGCGCGGCATCGTCGCCTCATCCTTCCCTGCCCAGGTGCTCAAGCCCGGTCCGGGCTTCGACAAGAAAGTGCGCGATCACTTTGCGCAGCTCAGTATGGCTGGCGCGCTGGCGTAGCCGGCAGCCGTCGACCTCTGGGCGGCGGCCGAATATCGAAAGCGCTCCCTCAAAGAGTCCGTGGCCCGGAGATCGACGGCTGCCAATCGTTCCGCCAGGTTTGCCGGGCAAGGCAAGGCGGGCCATACTTGCCGATGCGATTTCTTCTCCTGGCC
>CAJCIA010000206.1 GCA_903970275.1 Betaproteobacteria bacterium | reverse complement strand
GTCGGCTTCGTGTTCCAGTTCTACAACTTGATGCCGATGCTCAACGCGCAGCGCAACGTCGAGCTGCCGTTGCTGCTCACCCATCTATCCGGCTCGCGCCGGGCGGCGAACGCGCTCGCCGCATTGACCTTGGTCGGCATCGCCGACCGCGCGAAGCACAAGCCGGGCGAGCTCTCGGGTGGCCAGGCGCAGCGGGTGGCCATCGCGCGCGCCCTCGTCGCCGATGCCCCTCTCCTGGTGTGCGATGAGCCCACCGGCGATCTGGACCGCAAGTCCGCCGACGAAATCCTGCACCTGCTGCAGATCTTGAACCGCGAGCACGGCAAAACGATCGTGATCGTGACCCACGATCCGAAGGCCGCGGAATTCGGCAGCCGGAGTTTGCACATGGACAAGGGCGCGCTGCTCGACGCCGGCACGCTCGCGGCCTGAAGCGCGCGCCCCATGAAATACCTGCCCCTGCTCTGGGCAAACCTGTGGCGCAAGAAGACACGCACGATTTTCACGCTGCTGTCGGTGGCCGTGGCGTTCCTGCTTTTCGGCGCGCTGAAGACCATCGATGAGGCATTCGAAAACCCGCAGACGGGCCTGTCCGGCGCGGACAAGCTCATCACGACGAACAAATTCTCCCTGACGCTGCTCCTGCCTTTCTCCGACCTCCAGCAAATAGCCGCCGTTCCCGGCGTGGCCGTCGTGACCTGGATCACCTGGTTCGGCGCCTACTACCAGGAATCCAAGAACTTCGTGTTCGCGCTGCCCATCGACACCGCCACTTATTTCGATCTGCACAAGGACGAATTCGTGGTGAGCGATGCGCAAATGGCGGCATTTCGCAACACCCGCTCCGGCGTTCTCGTCAACTCCGCGCTCATGCAGAAGTTCGGCTGGCACGTGGGGCAAAAGCTGCCGCTGCATTCGACCATCTGGACACAAAAGTCCGACGGCTCGCTGGATTGGACCTTGGACATCGTGGGCACGTTCGCCGTGAAGGATTCGACGCAGGCGAGCCAGCAAGCCTCCACCGTTTTGTTTCACTACGAGCTCTTCGATGAGGGCCGCAACTTCGGCAAAGGACAGGTCGGGTGGTTCGAAGAGCGCGTCGTCGACCCGTCGCAATCCGCGCAGATCGCGCATAAGATCGACGCGTTGTTCGCAAACTCGCCGAACGAGACCAAGACGCAGCCGGCGAAGGATTTCGCCATGTCGTTCGTGAAACAGTTCGGTGACGTCGGATTCGTATTGCGCGCGATTCTCGGCGCGGTTTTCTTCACGCTCCTGTTCCTGACCGGCAACACCATGATGCAGGCGGTGCGCGAACGCACTCCGGAGCTTGCGGTGCTGAAGACCTTGGGGTTCAGCGACACCCAGGTGCTCGGCCTGGTGATCGGCGAATCACTCATGCTGTGTGTGCTCGCCGCGATCGTCGGCCTGGTGGCGAGTTATGCCTTTATTCCGGTGATAAAAAGCGTGCTCCAGGGCGTCGTGCTGTCGCCCTGGATGCTGCCTGACGGAATTGGGCTTGCGGTGCTGCTGGCGCTTCTGGTCGGCACCCCGCCGGCGCTGCGCGCCATGCGGCTGAACGTGGTCGACGCTCTCATGGAAAAGCGCTAGCCAAAATGAGTCACAAAGATTGATACAGCTCACGAGGAGCATGGTTTGAAAGGGGGTTTTCCGGAGCGTGAAAAAACAGGGGTGCGACGCATGCGTCGCACGGGTGACCAGGGGCGAGACGCATGCGTCTCGCGAGTGGCCATGGATGGCCACTCCGGGCTTGCGCGGAGCAGGGAATGCGCAGCGCAATGGTCACCCAGGGCTTGCGCGGAGCAGGGACTGCGCAGCGCAATGTTTTTCGCCGCAGCCCTCCAGGGACGGATTTACGGGCGGTCCGGAAAACCCCCTTTTCAAATCAGGCTCCGGAGGATGAATAAGTTGTCCTTGATAAATATTCTCATCTGGAGCAGGCGCGGCTGAAGACCATGTTCAAGCAACTCATCGCCTTGACCTCCATGGGCGTACAAACCCTGCCGCAACGCGCCGGCTCCTCGAGCGTGATCGTGATCGGCATCGCCGGAGTCGTGGCGGTGCTGGTGTCGGTGCTCGCCATGGCGACGGGCTTCCGCCACACCATGGCCGATAGCGGGCGTCCCGATCGCGTCATCGTGCTGCGGGGCGGATCCGACGCCGAGCTCAATAGCAACCTGACTCGCAGCGACATCGATACGATCGCGAATGCGCCGGGCCTCGGGAAGGACGCCGACGGTAAGGCGCTGCTTTCTCCGGAGATCATCACGGTCGTCAACCTGCCGAAGATCGATACGGGCGACGACTCGAACGTCACCATGCGCGGTGTCGGCTTGCAGCTCCAGAAGGTGCGCCCGGAGGTCAAGATCGTGGCGGGCCGCATGTTTCATCCCGCGGTTCGCGAACTGATCGCGGGCGTGGGTGCGGCCAAGCAGTTCCGCGGGCTGACTCCCGGCAGCGTTTTGCACCTGCGTAACGTCGACTGGACGGTCACGGGCCTGTTCACGACGAACGGCGACGTTCACGAATCGGAGCTGCTCGCCGACGTCGACACGGTGGCCTCCTCACTCGAGCGCAACGGCTACAGCTCGGCCGTGGGCCTCCTCACGGGCGCGGGCGAATTCGCGACCTTCAAGGACGCGCTCACCACGGATCCGCAGCTCAAGGTCGACGTCGAGCGCGAGCCCGAGTACTACGCCGCGCAGGCGAAGCAATTGACCCAGATCATCACGGTCGTGGGAAATACGGTCGCCCTCATCATGGCGATCGGCGCCATGTTCGGCGCGCTCAACAGCATGTACGCGGCGGTCGACGCCCGCACCCTCGAGATCGCCACCTTACGCGCCATCGGCTTCGGCGCGCTGCCGGTGCTGTTGTCCGTGATGATAGAGGCGCTCGCCCTGTCGCTGCTCGGGGGACTGCTCGGCGCAGCGCTCGCCTGGTGGTTTTTCAACGGGCATACAGTCGCTACCCTGGGCGGCGCTTTCGCCCAGATTGTTTTCCAGGTCACCGTCACCACCTCGCTGATGGCGACGGGTCTCTACTGGGCCTGCGCCATCGGGGTGCTGGGCGGACTCTTCCCGGCGGTGCGGTCGGCGCGCTTACCGGTGGCCGAGGCGCTGCGCGCGACCTAAGGCAAGGGCCGCCGCCATTGAATTCCTGAAAATGCGCCCCAAAGCGTGTCCCGTCGCCTGAATTGCGCGGGCACAGGCCACGCCCTCGGACCGCTGGTTGCGGCACGATATCCGGCGGGGTGCTAAAATAGGCGCTAGGAATCACTGGAGGACCAGAAAGACCATGGCTAACTTTCCCAATGCGGCATTTCCCACGGGTCGGGTGGATGGCCGCAGCGTTTTCATCACCCGGACCTATACCCATCTGGTCGGGGGCATCCTCGGCTTCATCCTGGTCGAGCTCGGACTTTTCGAATCCGGTCTCGCGGGACAGATCGCACGCTTCATGCTCGGCTTCAACTGGATACTCATCCTGGGGGCCTTCATGTTGGTGGGATGGCTGGCCTCGCGCACCGCGCAGACCAGCACCTCGATCGGCATGCAGTACTTTGCCTACGCAGCGTACGTTGTCGCGGAGGCGCTCATCTTCGTGCCGCTGCTCTACATCGCCAACTACAAAGCGCCGGGCACCATCGACAGCGCCACCTTGGTGACGCTCCTCGGCGCCGGCGGACTCATGCTCGTCGCGCATCAGACTCGCAAGGATTTCTCCTTCCTGCGGGCCATCCTGATGTGGGGCGGC
>CAJCIA010000205.1 GCA_903970275.1 Betaproteobacteria bacterium | reverse complement strand
TTCCGTGCCCTGCTTCCAGCCCTTTCCATTCCAGCCGCCCGAGCCGATCGCGATGACCGACTGGTCGGACTGCCAGCCCGCGCCCTTGGGATCGAGCTTGGGATCGAAGAAAATCTGCACCCGTTTTTCCTGGAACGGCTTGAGCCCGGGCACCGGCTTGTTCCAGATATGTACCCAGTAGTAGGTGAGGGTCACCATCCCCACCACCGCGATCAGCGGCAGGATGATGTAGCGCAACCGCGCCCCGGCGGCGAAAAGCATGGCAAAGCAGACGGGGAAAAAGACCGAGGCCGAGCCCAGCGCCGGCTGCTTCAGGATCAGCACGAAGGGCACAAGGGTGAAGGCCCAGGCCATCAGCACCGTGGTGAAACTCTCGATCTTGCGCTCGCGCACGTGGAGGAACCAGGCGAGGAAAAGGATGAAGGCGATCTTGGCGAATTCCGTCGGCTCGAACTGGAACGGCCCAATCTTGATCCAGCTATAGGCGTTGTACACCTTGTGCCGCAGGCCCGGGACGAACACGCCGATAAGCAGCGCCACCCCGATCACATAAAGGTAAGGCCCCGCCCGCAGGAAAACCTTGTAGGGCGTCAGTGCCAGGCCCAGGAACAGGACCATCCCGGCGATGTCGTACTTGAGCTGCGCCATCGGCGCATCGGCCAGCTTCTCGTTCAGGTAAGTCGCGCTGCTGATGGCGAAGTAGCTCGCCCCGCAAAGGGCCAGCACCACCAGGATGAGCGGGAATGACATCGCCAGCGCGAGCATCTTGCGCAGGAAAACGGGCATCAGCGGCCTCCCTTGCTGCTGCCGTTGTGCATGGGGAGGGAAGGCGGGGCATCAGCCTGCGGCGTGTTGTCGTCGCCGCCCGTTTCAGCACTGGCGGTGGGAGTACCGGGCGCGACGCCTGCCGCCGGGGCGGGGCCGTCGTCATGAGTCTCCACGTCGGTCACGCCCTTGAAGTTGCCGGCCAGCGGCTGGAGCGCCGCGACGTTCACCGGCGTGCCGGCGTCCATGGCAAAGAGTTGTTTCATGATGCTCGAGGCGATTGGTCCGGCGGCCGTGGCGCCCCAGGTTCCGCCCTCCACCAGCACGCAGGTCACATACTTCGGATTCTCAAAGGGGCCGTAGCAGTAAAACCACGTTTTCAGGTCCTGCTTGCCGTGGCGGTAAGCTTGAGCCGTGCCGGTCTTGCCTGCCATGTGCGGACCGGTCGGCAGCCGCGCGGTGGCGTACCCGGTGCCGCCCTCTTCCTCAACCACCTTGTACATGCCCTCCTGCACCGCCTTGAGCTGCCCCGGCTTCACGCCCAGCGTGTTGTAAATCACGCCCGCGGGCGGCTGGGCCACCACGTTGCCCTGGTAATCGACCACCTGGCTGTAGAGCCGAGGCTGGTAGACCGTCCCGCCGTTCGCCACGGAGCAGAGGAAGGTGGCCATCTGTAGCGGTGTCTCCAGCACATAACCCTGGCCGATGGCCGCGTTGGCGGTCTGCGCGTTGGTCCACGTGTTGATGTTGTGGGTGCGCAGCAGCCACTTGGAAATGTCCGGCCGCTTCATCCAGCCGGGCCCCGGCAGCACCCCGGCATCCTCGTCGCTGTCGCCCAGCAGGCCCCACTTGTGGCCAAACCCGACCCGCTCGCCCATGGCGTCGATCGCGTCGATGCCCGCCTTGATGCCGTACTGGTAGAAGAACACATCGCTGGAAACCTTGATCGCGTTGACCAGCGACATCGTCCCGCCCGGCGCGCGGTCGGAATTGTGGAAGAGGTGATCGCCGATCTGGATGGCGGAGGGGCAATCGAAGTCGGTGTTCGCGGTGACATGGCCCGACTTCAGCCCCGCCAGCGCCACCATGATCTTGTAGGTCGAGCCGGGCGGGAAGTTATGCAGCGCCCGGTTGTAGAGCGGCGTGGTCTCGTCCTTGTTCAGCTTGTCCCAATCGGCCGACTTGATGCGCGGGATGAACGTATTCGGGTCGTAGTTCGGGAAGGAGGCCAGTGCCAGCACGTCGCCGTTCTTCGGGTCCATCACCACCACGGCGCCGCGCGTCCAGCCGGAGTCGCGGAAGGCCGTCTCCGCGATGTACTGCACGCGGGCATCGATCGTCAGGTAGACGGTGTTGCCCATCGTCGGGTCGTTGGTCGAAAGCGGCTGGCCCTCGTAGTAGCCCTGGGAGGAAACGCGCTGCACGCGGTAGCCCGGCTCGCCCTGCAGGTGATCGTCCATGATCGCCTCGATGCCATGCAGCCCGACGGTCTCGAAGGGCGTGCCGTCGTCCGCCACGTGGTCCTCCTGGTTCACCGGCCGGCCGACGTATCCGAGGATGTGGGAGGCAAAGGCGCCCAGCGGATATTCCCGCGCCGGGTTCTGGGCGATCTGGATGCCGGCGATGCCGAAGTTGCGCTCCTCGAACTGCGCCACCGTGGCGAAATCGAGGTCGGTCATATAGTGATAGGGCAGGTCGGCTTGCTCGCGGAAATGCTTCCGGATCTCGCGCTCGTTGATCGGCGCCGTCAGGCCCAGCGTCTGGCTCACCGGCTGGATGCTCTCCTTCACGATCTCGGCGATATCGATCTCCGAGTAGGGCTTGGTCATGACCGGGTTGCCCCACTTGTCGCGCACCGGGTCGCCGTCGGTGTCCACCTGCGGGTGCGAGGGCACCGTCAGGTGCGGCACCCGGTTCTTGTTGCGCTTGGCGTAGTCGCGCTCCAGCACGTCGAGATAGAAATCGATGTCGAAGCTCGGGCGGTTGTCGGCCAGGTCGATCCCGTTGCGGTCGCAAATGCCGCCCCGGGCCGGGGCGATGCGGGACTTCACCGTGGTCTGCGTTTCCGCGCGTTCCACCGCCTCGCCCGAGTTGGTGATCTGCAGGCTCCAGAGCCGGGTCAGCAGCACCCCCAGCGCCGCCAGGATCAGCAGCCCCAGCAGGCCCAGTCGCCACCCGGGCGCGCGGCTATCCTCATCGAGCATAGGGACGGGGCCGTTCCTCTCGGGCCGGCTTCCAGCCCCACAGGCGCGGGGGCAGGCCGATCAGGAAAAAGAGAGCGGGGCTGAGCAGGAAGTTAAAGAGCGAGGCGAGGGTGATCTTGGTCCACACCGACAGCGGCCAATGCCAATGACCGCTCTCGACCCGGGTGAAAAGATAATCGACCACGAGGTAGCAGAACGTGCCGGTGAGCACGTAGCTCAACCGCACGATCCAGTGCTTGGCGTCCGCCTTGTAAGCCTGCGTGACGATGAGCATGGACAGGGAAACCAGCAGCAGCATCGAGATGCCCAGGCGGTGGGTGGAGGAAATCAGGTCCAGCATCAGCCCGAGGCCGAAGGCGAGGATGGGGCCGCGTTCATCCGCCAGCTCCAGGCTGCCATAGATCACCACCAGCGGGACGAGGGCGGAACCGACCCCGACAAGGTCCAGCACCGGAAACATGACCGGCAGCTCCATCTGCGCGAGCAGCGCCACCACACCAACAAGGAAGAGATAAAGGACGATCAGGGCGGGCACAGCAGGGAAAAGGCGGGTCGGTCAACGGATCGTAACGCATCCTCACCGGGTTGGCCATCGATTCCGGTTTAACTCATCTCCGCCGGGGTTGGTTCCTCCTCTACCTGCCTATCGGCGCTACACGGGCCGAAAAAAAGACCGGGCAGCAACTCACCAAGAGCGCCGCCCGGTCAGGGAGGAGAATGAATGAACTAACAGAGGGATGGACACGCGGGCGGGAAGAACGTTCGAAACTATTTTGCGAAAGCCTTGGAATACAGGCTTCGGGAAAGCTGTAAAAATTGTCGTTTCCCTCTGAGAAAGCAGCCGTGGGGAGGCGTTCAAAAAAATTGAAAAAAAGTTTGACCTATTTTCCCGACTCCTTATTGTCGCCCGAAACCGAGTCGTGGTCTGCCCCGGAATCCGGGAACAGCCTGCGGCTCAAAAAACAACCCAGCTGGTTGTCCCGGATGAGGGGCGATTGGTGGAATACAAGGAGACAAACGAATGAAAACAGCACTTAAGGCGCTCAGCGCGGTCGCCCTTCTGGGAACCCTGGCTCTCCAGCCGGCGTTTGCCGACGACGCGTCCATGCCCGCCCCCACGGACCCGAAAGATCAGAAGGACCTCAAGAAGGTCATCGAAGATCAGGGTATTAACTACGTCGAAACCGCGCAGAAGGGCATCACCCTCTCCGGTTATGTGGACACGAGCTACACCTACCAGTTCGCTGGTGCGGGTGAGTACGGTCCCGCCGGCACCAACGCTGGCGGCGGTCCTGTCTCGAACCCGTCGGGCCATGCGGCTCTCCGCCAGTTCGACACCTCGAACAACGACTTCAACATCAACGCCGTGAAGATCGCCTTGGAAAAGGCCCTTCCCGACAAGAACGAGTGGGCCGCCGGTTTCCGTATCGACACCATCTATGGTGAAGATGCCAAGTACCTGGGCGATTCCGCTCTGAACTTCAACACCGCCAAGGGTGGCGCGGGCAGCACGATCAACGACTCCGGTCTCGCTCTCGAGCAGGCCCTGGTCAAGTTCCGCATCCCGATCGGCAACGGTCTGGATATCTACGCGGGTAAGTTCGTGACCTTCCTCGGTTACGAAGTCATCGAAAGCCCGGCGAACTTGAACTTCAGCCGCGGTTTGCTGTTCACCAACCTGATCCCGTTGACTCATACCGGCGTCTACGCCGATTATAAGTTCAACAACATCCTCGAAGCCAAGCTCGGCATCGTCGACGGTTGGAACAACTCCACCAGCAGCTCGGTTGGTATCGCCCCCGGATCGGCCGGCGCAGCCCCGAACGGCAACGGCACCAGCGATAGCAGCAAGTTCGGCAAGGCCATCACCGGCCAGCTGGTCATCAACGCCCCCGGCGGCAATGCCAACATCACGCAGTCCTTCATCTACTCGCCTGAAGGTGAGCCCGGTGTGGTCGGCGACGATAACGGCACCGTGGTGGTGTACGACATCTGGGGCAACTGGAACCCGACCTTCGTCAAGGACAACGCCCTTCTCTTGGGCTTCAACCTCGACTTCGGCTACAGCAGCGCCTCGGGCGTGCCGAATCCTCCGGCGGTTCCGACCGTTGGCTCCGCCGGTTTGGGCGCCAACGACACGACCACCTGGTGGGGTGCCGCGCTCTATGCGCAGTACAAGTTCACCAAGGTGTTCAGCCTCGCTGGCCGTCTTGAGTACATCCACGAGGATGCGGCGATTGATCCGAAGTTTGGCGCGTTCGCCCAGACGGCAACCCTCAACGCGGCCGGCACCGGCTACGTCTCGGTTCCCGAGCAGGACGATTACTCGGCCACTCTGACCGCCTCGTTCAACATGTGGGACAACCTCCTGACTCGTATCGAGTATCGCCTCGACGACGATTGCGGTGCCTCCACGGGCATTGGCCATCAGATCAACCACGAGATCTCGCTCAACGCAGTCTACTCGTTCTAAGTTAACGACTAGATCGATCTCTCCGAAAACCCCGGGTGCCGCAAGGCCCCGGGGTTTTCTTTTGCCCACGTCCCTCGAGCAGCCAACCGCTCAACAACGCCTTCTGTAGCGGCAGTCTATGACCGCCGGCGCGCGTCACCAATCTCCTCACAACCCCCGTGCACCTCCGGACGTCCCATCGTTTCTCCCAAACTCCGACTGCCCCAACCCGAGTGCTCCCGCAACCGCTTCCCTCGAACGTCCATCACCCCTGCGTCCTTTCGCCCACACTGCACCCATGTTCGGAAACGTTGCTCCTTCTCTAAGAGGCAGAACTGAAAGCCCTTGTCTCTGGCATATTCCGTGCTATTTACGAATCCCCGCTTCCAGCGGGGCTAATAACACCGAACCCCTTAAGGAGAAATTTTCATGTCCCTGCGCAAGCTCGAGGCGATTATCAAGCCGTTCAAATTGGAAGAAGTTAAGGAAGCCCTCACCGAACTGGGGATCGAGGGCCTCACGGTCAGCGAAGTCAAGGGCTTCGGCCGCCAGAAGGGACACACCGAGATTTACCGGGGCAGCGAATACACCGTCGATTTCCTGCCCAAGGTAAAGATCGAGGTCGTCCTGCGCGAGGACCTCGTTCAGCGCGCCATCGAAACTGTCCAAAAGGCGGCCAAAACCGGCAAGATCGGCGACGGTAAGATCTTTATCCTGCCGATTGAGGAAGCCGTCCGCATCCGCACGGAAGAGCGCGGCGAAAAGGCCGTCTAAGTCACGCCCCCCCCGCCTCCACGAACGCCGCGCCTCCGCGCGGCGCTTTCGTTTCCAGCGTGAGAGCCTCCGCTGTAGCGGCGGTCTATGACCGCCGACGGAAAAGCCCTGCACGGTCTTACTGCCAAGCACATCTGGCCCTCCCCCGGATTTCCACCCGCAGCGCCTCGCCCGCGTGCGGAATTTCGCCCGGAAGAGCCCGTCGCCCGCAGGCCGACGGCTACCCCAGACCATTATCCTCAGGTCGTGCTCCATCGCTAGTCACCTCGTGCGACCTGATCCTCCGCTGTAGCGGCGGTCTATGACCGCCGACGGAAAAGCCCTGCACGATCTCACTTCCAAGCACATCCGGCCCTCCCCCCGGATTCCCACCCGCAGCGCCTCGCCCGAGTGCGGAATTTCGCCCGGAAGAGCCCGCCGACCGAAATCTGTGATGTTCGCGCGGGGACCGATCTTCGTTGGGGCGAGCCCCTGCCGGCGCGACCGGCGTCGAACCGCCGCCGGCTACCTGCAGAGGCTCGACCGAAGAGGCGTAGTCGGGTGCTCGGGCGCACGCATCAGTCCGGTAGCCGGCAATCTCCGAGCGCCGGACGGCAGGCGGATGGGCTTCTCATATCATCCGTCGCCCGGAGGTCGCCGACTACTTTCCATAGCAGCCGGAGATCGCGACCGCAATGTAAGTGCCCGCCGCTGTCTCGAAGGCACAAGGCGGCGGCGCGTTGCGCGAATGGATCCGACCGTCATCGACCGCCGCTACAGGCAGATCGACTCTTCTCCAGCAACGTCGGCGAATGCTATGACGCTCCCTATTAGCCGGGAGCAGAAAAGCGCGGCATCCCCATGTCTCAAAGCGCGCTTTCGCTCAACGCGACGCCCCCTACACCAGCTTCACCGGCACCGGCAGCCGCTTCCAGCGTCGAAAGGCCAGGATCGGTACCGGTTCCCGTTTTCTCCACACGGCGGGGTAACGCTGCGCCGCGTTCCACGCGCCACGGAGGATGGCGCGGGGAGGAAACCAGCCGTAAGCCAGCGCTTTCAGCAGATAGATCGGCCAGCGCAGCAGCATGAAAAGAAAGGGGTAGTAGAGCCCGGCGATGAGCAGCTCGTTGCGCACGTTCAGCGCGGCGCGCACCAGCACGTCGCGCGAAAGGGGCGAGCGGTAGTGGCGGATCGTCAGCGCCGGGTATTGGTAAACCTGTAGCCCGCGCGACTGCGCGTGCAGCGTCAGCGCGATTTCCTCCGCCACATAGTCGAGGCTTTCCTCATAGCCGCCGAGCTCCAGGAAGAGCTCGCGCTTGATCAATGCGCCGCACCCGATGAAGTAGTGGCAGGGCGCGGGCTCCGGCGGCAGCGCGCGCACCGCATCCTGAAAATCGTCGCGCTCGGCAATGACGAAGGC
>CAJCIA010000204.1 GCA_903970275.1 Betaproteobacteria bacterium | reverse complement strand
GGCCCATGCCGGTATCGATCTTGAAGTGGGCTTCCGCCGGGCGGTGCAGGCGTTGCGCCACCCGCGCCAGCGCGCGCGTCTCCATCGCCGATGAGACCGTCAGCGTGAGCCGATGCTGCACCGCGTCGTCCATCTCCTCCGGCAGCGTCGCGCTCAGGAGCAGGATGGACTTCACGATCCCGCCGTGACGCAGCGCCATGCCCTCCGCCGTGTTGGCCACGCCGAGCCAGTCGGCGCCCAGCGCCTCGAACTCGCGCGCGATCGGCACAAGGCCGTGTCCGTAGGCGTTGGCCTTCACCACGGCCAGCACGCGGGTTGCGCGCGGCAGGAGGCGGCGCAGCGTGCGCAGGTTGTGGCGCAGCGCACGCCCGTCGATCTCCACCCAGCAGCGACGTCCCGGCATCAGCGTGCCTTGGGGAGCGCGATGGCGGGCTCCCGCAGGTAAATGGGTTCGAGCGGCTGTTGGGTGATCCAGCCGGGAAAAGTCGGGGGGAAACCGAGGAAGTCACGCGCGCGCGGATGCACCCGCGTGGCGATGCCCGCCAGCGGCTCCGCGCTCACCGCTAAAGTAAACTTGCTCGCGTGGTCCTCCAGCTCCTCCATGGGAAGCAAATAGGTGGCGCGGTCGAAACCGCCGTAGGCAAAGGCGGTGCAGAACGCCTCCCGCCGCTTGGCATCCGCGAAGACGCCCAGCCGCGTGACCTGCGGATGCTGCACCGCGACGGACCATGCACTGCAGATGCCGAATACCGGCACGTCCTGGACGAGCGCAATTCCCTGCGCCGCCGCTATGCCTACGCGAATGCCGGAGAACGAGCCAGGCCCAACCCCCACAATAACGCGGCGAATCCTGAGGCGCGGTAGACCAAGACGGATCAGCGCAGGAAAGAGCGTTGAGGAGTGTCTCTCGCTTTCCGGAAGATCGATCGATTGAACGACCACTTTATCGTTACCGAGAGCAATACTTCCTCGCGAAGACGAGGTTTCAATGGCCAAATCAAGCATCGCCCCGCCTTTGAATAACGCGCTCCGTGAGGCTGGCGACTTGAATATCCCAATGCTGTGTTCCGTCAGGCAGGAGCGCCTCAATCCGTTCCGGCCATTCAATAACGGTTACACCTTTGCCCGGGAGGTAATCCTCAATCCCGAACGCGATCGCCTCTTCCGCCGTCTTAATCCGGTAGAGATCGATATGATAAAGCGGCAGTCGACCCCCGATGTACTCGTTCACCAAGGTAAACGTGGGACTGGTCACTTGCCCGCGGTAGCCGAGCCCTCGGGCCAAGCCTTTAACCAGCTGCGTCTTGCCCGCTCCGAGCACGCCGCTAAGCGCGATCACCTCGCCACCCTTCAAGTCAGGCGCCCACCGTTCCCCGAACGCCTGGGCGACCTCGACGCTGTTTAAAATGATCAAACCCATGGGCAAGCGCGGTGGACGGCCCCTTCCGCATGATCCCCATACAATGCAGCGGCGTGGCGAATGGCCACTTCTTTTTTAGCCACGCCGCGCGCGCGGGCGGAACGGTGAAAAGCAACTCGTAATCCTCGCCGTCGTTGATGGCTGCGGTGAGCGTCGCTCCCCGCCGTCGCGGGATCGCCTCCGGATCAAGGGCGAAGCCAAGCGAGGAGGCCTCGGCCAGCCGCGGCAAGTCGGCGCCGAGTCCGTCGCTTAGGTCCATCATGGCGGTGGCGCAGCGGTTCCGCGCCAGCCATCGGCCCTCCGCCAGCCGCAGCGTGAAGATCAGGTGATGACGCGCCTGCGTTCCGCCGAGACGGCCGGTGACGTAAATCAAGTCACCCGCCCGCGCGCCTGAGCGCAAGACCGGCGCACTGTCCCGGCATTCACCCAGCAGCGCGATGTTAAGGAAGAGCTGCGCCGCGCGGGTTGTTTCGCCGCCGACCAGCGCCACGCCGTGCTGGCGGGCGACACTTTCCAAGCCGCGATAAATAGCGGCGAGGCGCCGCGGCGACTCACCAACTGGAATGCCCAAGGTCACCACCGCAGCCAGGGGCGTGCCGCCCATCGCCGCGATGTCGCTCAGGGCGCGGGCGAGAGCCTTGCGACCGATCAACCGCGGCGGCGTGCGGTGATCGAAATGCGCGTTCTCCACCACGATATCGGTCTTGAAGAGCAGGTCGCGCCCGGCCACGCGCAGCACGGCGCAGTCGTCGCCCACGCCCGTGCTCAGGATCCCGCCGCGGGTCGGCCAGCGGCTTGTGAGGTGGCGCAGGAGACCCTTCTCGCCCAGTTGCGCGAGCGACCCGGCTTTCACGAGGTGCTCTTTTCCAAAAGCAGGCTGACGGCGGTGACCAGGTTAAAGCAGCCGTGAATGCCGATCGGCAACAAGAGTGAGCCGGTGTGCTCGTAGGCGGTGGCCAGGAAGATGCCGAGCAGCCAGAGCGGCAGCGCCGAGCCCAGGTTCACGTGGGCGAAGGCGAAGACGCCGGCGCTCAGCACGATCGCGCCGCGCGTTGAGGTGAAGCGCTTGAGAAAGGCGTAGAGAAAACCGCGAAAAAACAGCTCCTCGATCACCGGCACGATGAGCACGGCCGTGAACATGAAGAGCGCGATCTCGTCCGGCCGCTTGTACTTCTGGAACGTGATCACCGTCTCCTGCGGCGGGTGCGGGACCTGCAGCCAGTTCATCACCCGGTCGACCACATGCGAGAGCGGCAGCTCGAGGAAGAAAATGGCGCCGCAAACCACCAGAGTGAAGCGCAGCAGGTTGAACGTCCCCAGCCGTCCGAGGCCGAACTGGTACTCGGC
>CAJCIA010000203.1 GCA_903970275.1 Betaproteobacteria bacterium | reverse complement strand
GGCACTCGCGGCCAGGCAGCCGGGCTACGCCGATGTTGCGACCGCGGCCGCCTACTCGCTTTACCTGCAAGGCCGCTTTGCCGAGGCCCTGGCCACGCTGGGCGGGCTTGATCCCGCGGAGCTGAACGCGCCGGAGCGGGCACCGTACCTCGGGCAGTTGCTGGCTGCGGCGGGGCCGCCCCGCCAGGCCGAAGCGACGCTGGACCTTGCCCTGGCGCAGCCCAATCTGCTCGAGGCGCAGCAACGCGGAATTGAGCGTGCGCTCGATCTTGCCACCACGCGGCGCGTGCTGGCCGACTTGCTGCATCCGCACCACGAGGCTGACCGCGCTCGCGCCGCGGCCTTCTTTGCCGGTCAAGCGTCCACGGGCAAAGCGGTGTACCTGATCGGAGCGAGCGTGGCGGACGCGGGCGACCGAGCGCGCGCGGCGGCGGAACTCGCGCGGATCGATCCGGTCTCTCTCGACCGGCCTGAGCTGCTGCTGGAACAAGGCGCGGTGCTGGCGCTGGCCGGACGCCAGTCCGAGGCCGAGCCGTGGCTAACGCTTTCATCCGACCTGCCGTCCGAGCCGCTTGCCGCGATGTGGCATCGCCTGGTCGAAACGTGGTGGGCGATCAATCGCGCGGCGCCCTTCAACCCTTCGGTGACCGCGGGCCTGCTCGCGGCCTATCGCGGTCTCGATGCGGTGGAGTCCGAAGGGGCGTTCTGGCGGCAGGACGAGGCGCGCGAACTATCGCTGATCCGGGCGTGTCTCGAAAGGGGCCTGGTTCTGGCGGCGGTGCAGGGGCGGCTGGAAGCGCTGCTGAATCGCGTTCCAGCCACACCGGAAATGGAGGCGCAGGTGGGCTACGCGCTTTTCCTGCAAGGTCGCGTGGAGGCCGGGCGCGAACGGCTGGAGGTGCTGAGTCCCGCCGAGCTGGCGCAGCCGGAACCGGCGCGCTACTACGCCGCGATCCTGCGCGCCTGCGGCGAATCCAAGAAGGCCGCGACCTACACGCTGCTGGCGAGCCGCACCGAGCCGCAAAAGACGCTATGACGGCTCGCCTTCGCTCGGTACCGACCGGTCTCCTGCTGCTCGTCGTAGCGGGCATGCTTCTCTTGCGACCGCTCGCGCGTTTCTGGAACGAGAATGATAACTATGCCTACGGTTGGGGTGTCCCTTTGCTGGCCGCCTTTCTCTTCCATGAGCGCTGGCGTTGCCGCCCCAAGCCGGCACTGCCGCGCGAAGCGGGCCGCCTCGGAGTGGTGCTGGTTGCGTTCGGCTGGGCGGCGATCTGCCTCGCCCTCCGGCTGGTGTTGGAAACGGAACCCGCGTCGCGGCCGCTGCTTTGGCTGGCGGCGACGTTGTGGATTAGCGCGCTGCTGGCGTGGATCGACCTGCTGGGCGGTCGGCAATGGCTGCGTCACTTCGCCTTTCCGATCCTCTTCCTGTTGGTGGGCGTGCCCTGGATTTTCCGATGCGAGTTCGCCTTGGTGCAGGAGCTCATGCGGCTCAACGCGGCGGCCGTGGCGGACACGCTGCGCCTGCTCGGGCTCCCGGCGCGCGCGGCGGGCAACACCATCACGCTCGCTACCGGAACGCTGGGCGTAAGCGAGGCGTGCAGCGGCATCCGCTCGCTCCAGGCCGCGCTGATGATGGCGCTCTTTTTCGGCGAGTTCTACCGCTTTGGCGGGCGCGGACGGGTCGGACTGCTGGCCGCAGGCGTGGCGTTGGCGCTGGCCGGAAATTTCGCGCGCATGCTCTACCTCGCGCGGCGCGGCGCGATCGAAGGCGTGGCGGCGGTCGAGGCCGCGCATGACTCGACCGGGTGGACGATCCTGGCCGGCACGGTGCTTGGGCTCTGGCTGGTCTGTCTCGCCACGCGGCCCAAGCTCGGTCCGGCGTTCTTCACCGCGTGGCGCGTCGGGCCGTCAGCGGCCCGGGCGGCATTACGTTGGGCGCTGGCCATCTTCGCCGCGACGCTGACGGCGGAACTCGCGACGCAAACATGGTACGCCTTTCGCGAGAGATCCGCGCCCCATTATCCGTCCTGGTCGGTTGCATGGCCGGAGCAGGCGGCCGACTTTCACCGCGCAACGCTGCCCGAAGCGATTTGCCAGCAGTTGCAGGCCGACGAGACAAGTACCGCCGCGTGGCGCGATGGCAACCGCTGGCGCTGGGAAGGCGTGTGGATTCGCTACCGCGCCGGCGCAGAGGGCAAGGTGGTCTTCGAGTCGCACAATCCCGGCTTATGTCTTTCTGCGGCCGGCTGCGAGCCGCTGCCCGGTTCCATTGCGTTCGACCTCTCGGTTAACGGCGTGACTCTCGCCGTCCAGGCCCAGTCCTTCGCCACCCCGCAGGGGACGACACACGTACTTTGGATTCCCTATTTTGATGGCGGCATCCGCGCCGGCGCCGACCAA
Source organism: Betaproteobacteria bacterium (assembly GCA_903970275.1). Lineage (GTDB taxonomy): Bacteria > Verrucomicrobiota > Verrucomicrobiia > Methylacidiphilales > UBA1321 > JABDGH01. The sequence goes on along the minus strand of CAJCIA010000203.1, from coordinate 6,460 downwards.
GCGCGCGGACTTTACGGCCACACCTTCGCCGCGTTGACGGGTGGCCATTTCCTGTGGCTGGACGATGTCTGGCATGGCTGCCGCAAGGTCGATGCGGAAACGCTGGAGCTGGCCGTGACCGGTCCACCGCACCTAGACGACGCGACCGACGCCTTCCGCAGACTCGCACCCCGGCTCGTCCGGCCGGATGCGATGGCCCCGCGCGCGCTGGCCGGTCCTTGAGTCATTGACTTGTCCAGTCCCCTGAAGTTTGTCGCACTTGCGACTCCACGCGAAATGCCGGTAGGGTGGAAGCATGGCAGCATCCGCTTTTCCCCGGCTCGCAGGCACGTTGGTTCCCGCTTTTGCGCTGCGACACGGAAATGATTTCGGCGTCGGCGACACACGCGCGGTGCGCGACGCCGTCACCTGGCACGCCGAGCACAAGCTGGGCGTGCTCCAGCTGCTGCCGATTAACGAGACCGGCGCCGACAACAGCCCCTACAACGCGATCAGCTCCATCGCGCTCGACCCGCTTTACCTGCATCTCACGCCCGAGGAGGTGCCCGGCCTGCTGCCCGAGGCGCTGGCGGAACTTTTTCCCGAATCGCTCAAGCGCGAGCTGCAGTCCGGGCCGGTGCAGTACAAGCGCGTGAAGATGCTCAAGCTCGATGTGCTCTCGCGCGCCTACGTGGAGTTCGAGGCGGTGGATTTGCAGGAAGGCACCGACGCCGCGTATGAGTTCCAGGCCTTTGTCGAAAACAACATGGGCTGGCTGCCGGGCTACACGCTCTTCCGTACGCTGCTGAACGAGTACGGCGACAACGCACTCTGGCACCAATGGGCGCCGGAGCATCAGGATCTGGAGAAGGCTGAGACGTGGCTCGCCGCCTGCCCGGACAAGGACGAGCTCGTGCGCTACCGGCAGTTCACCGCCTACGTGCAGTGGGTGGCGTGGAAGCAGTGGAGCGGCGTGCGCGCGTGGGCGGATGAAAAAGGCGTGCGGCTGGTGGGCGACATTCCGTTTGGCGTCAGCAAGTTCAGCGCGGACGTCTGGTGCGAGCGCCATCTCTTTGATCTCGAGTGGTCGGGCGGCGCGCCGCCGGAACCGTTCTTCACCTCCGGCGAGTTCGTGCGCAAGTGGGGCCAGAACTGGGGCATCCCGCTCTACAACTGGGAGGCGAATCGCGCGCAGAATTTCTTCTGGTGGAAGCAGCGCGTCGGCGCCATCAGCCTGATTTTCCATTCCTTCCGCATCGATCACGTGCTCGGCTTCTTCCGCATCTACAGCTTTCCATGGGAGCCGCAGCGTAACGACGAGTTCTCACCGCTCACTCTGGCGGAAGCGAAGGAACGCTGCGCGGGGCGCGAGCCGCACTTCATCCCGCGCCCCGACGAGCCGGAGGAAAACGCGCAGAAGAACTGCGACGATGGCGAGGCCTTCCTCAAGATGATCCAGGAGGCAGCGGGGAACACCGGCGTGGTGGCCGAGGACCTCGGCATGACGCCGAAATACGTACCGAAGCTTCTGACCAAGCTCGGCATTCCCGGCTTCCTCATCCCGCATTTCAGCGTCGACCCCGAACTGCGCGAATACGTGCGCAAGGGTGACTTCCGCGAGATCAGCATTGCAACCTGGGGTACGCACGATCACCAGCCGCTCATCGCCTGGTATCACGATCTCACCCGGCGCTGGAAGGGTCCGGACGGTCACGAAGCCTGGCTGGAACTGCAGCGGCTCATGCGCTTCCTCGGTGAGGACGAAAATAATCCGCCCGATCACCTGACGGAAAAGCTGCACGAGGCGATGATGCGCACGCTGCTGGAGGCGCGCTCCTGCTGGACAATCTTCACCATCAGCGACGTCTTCGCCATGGACCTGCGCTTCAACCAACCCGGCACGGCCACGGACGACAACTGGAGCGTGCGGCTCGACCGTCCCCTCGCCGAGTACGACAAGGATCCGGCCATCGGGCCGAAGCTGAAATTCCTGACCGCGGAGATCGAGAAGAGCGGGCGCGTGCCGGCGAAGAAGTAGCGCGACGCTGCCCTTAGCGGAGCGGAACTTCGTTCTGCACGATTTGCTCCAGCGTCTGCCGGCGGCGGATGAGCACGAGCTCGCCGCTTTCGCGCAGGAGCACCTCGGCCGCCTCGGGAAACGAGTTGTAGTTCTTGGCCGACATGGCGGAGCAGTAGGCGCCCGCGCCTTCGATCACGCACAGGTCGCCGATCCCTGCTTCCGGCAGTTCGCGCGGCGCCAGCTCGCCGGAATCGGCGGGTGACGGCGTAAGCAAGTCGCCGCTTTCACAGCAATGGCCCACGACGACGTAGGGCTTGGCGGCACCAGTCGGCTTCCGGGGCAACAAGATGACCGGGTGTTGGGCGGCGTAGAGCGACGGGCGCAGGATTTCCGTCATGCCCGCGTCGAGCTTGAGGAAGTGGTAGCCGCCCTCACCGGTATCCGCGACGTCCTGCACCGTGGTGAGGAGCGAACAGGAATTGGCGAGCAGGAAGGTGCCCGGCTCGATCTCAAGCCTTAGCGCGCGACCGGTCTCCTCCGAAAGGGTCTTGAACTTCTGCAGGATGGGTGCGCCGATCTCGCCCAAGTCCGTCGTCTTTTCCTCCGCCATGCGGCCGACCTTGTAGCCGCCGCCGAGGTTGAGCACGGTGGCGTCGGGGAATTGCCGGACCATATTAAAAGAGAGATCGGCCGCGCGCTGCCACACGGCGGGATCGCTGCCGGAACCAATATGGGTGTGAACCCGCACGACGCGCAGCCGGTGCTTCGCAGCAAGCTCACGCACTTGCGGCACGAGCTCGTGCCAGATGCCGAAGGACGAGGCGGGACCGCCGACGTTTGTCTTGGAGGTGCCGCCGGAGCCAAGGCCGGGATTGAACCGCACGCCCACTTCCTGACCGGGAAAATGCGCGCCGAAGGTCTCGATTTGCGACAGCGAGCAGAGATTGAACTGCACGCCGCGCGCCTGCAGGCGCTCGAGTTGGGCGCGCGCGGGAAATTCCTGCGTGCTGAGCGACAGATGCTCCGGATTAATGCCCGCGAGGATGGCACGCTCGCACTCCCAGCCGGAGGAGGCGTCGAGCTGCAGCCCGCAGCGATCAAAGATGCGCAGGATCGCGGCGTTCGGGCTGGCCTTCATCGCGTAACGGACGGTCAGGCCGAAGGCGTTGGGGAACGCGAGTGCCTTCGCCGCCTGCGCCTTCAGCGTCTGCTCGTCGTAGAGATAGGTTGGCGTTCCGAATTTGGCGCGCGTTTCCTCGGCGAGTTCGGGAGTGAGAAACTTCAGCTTTTCCATGGTGAAATCGGGACCGGCAAGTGAAGCAGGTCCAGCGTAAAAGGCGAGTCTGCAACGGCGGCGGCTTTCCAGTGCAAAGGAGCGGTTCTGCAGTCGGTAGCCGTCGACCTCCGGGCGGCGGAGTAGCTCATGGACGAGGGCATCATACGTTCCCACGACTCCGTTGCCGGGAGGTCCACGGCTACCAACTAACCGTGCCGGAGCCCACTAACGGCGCAGCACTTTTTTCCAGCGCGCGAGCTGCTGCTTCACAAGCTTGGGATTGGGCGAGCCATGAGTCGGGCGCGAGGCGAGGCCCGTCTGCAGCGAGAAGACTTCCAATGCGCTCGGATCGAAGACCGGGCTGATCTTCTTCCAGTCGGCCAGCGGGATTTCAGTGATGGAAATGCGGCGTGACTCGGCCAGGGCAACAGCTTCGCCAACGAGATGGTGCGCCTGCCGGAATGGCACACCTTTCCCTACCAGCCAGTCGGCTAGGTCGGTGGCGAGCAGGAGCGGATCAGCCGCGGCGCGGGCGCAAGCGTCGCGGTTCACCATGATGTCGCCGAGCATTTCGGCCAGGATGAGCAGGGTCGCCTGCACGGTGCGGGCGGTATCGAAGAGCGCTTCCTTGTCCTCCTGCAGGTCACGGTTGTAGGTCATCGGCAGACCCTTGAGCAGCGTGAGCGAGGCGACGAGATGACCAATGACGCGCGCGGATTTGCCCCGCGCCAGCTCGGCCAGATCGGGGTTTTTCTTCTGCGGCATCAGGCTGGAGCCGGTGGTGTAGGCGTCGCCGATGCGAATGAAGTCGAACTCCGCGGTGGACCAAAGAATGAGATCCTCCGCGAAGCGCGACAGATGCACCGCGAGCAGCGCGCAGGCGGCGTGGTACTCCACGACGAAGTCGCGATCGCTGACCGCGTCCATGGAGTTTTCCGAGAGGCGTGCAAAGCCAAGCTCCTTGGCCACAAAGGCGCGGTCGAGCGGCAGGGTGCTGCCCGCGATCGCGCCCGAGCCGAGCGGCAGGACATCGGCCCGCTCGGCGCAGTCGGCCAGCCGCGAGGCATCGCGCTCCAGCATTTCCACATACGCGAGCAGATGATGCGCGAGCAGAACCGGCTGCGCGCGCTGCAGGTGCGTGTAGCCCGGGATGACGACATCGAGATCGCGTTCCGCCCACGTGTGAAGCGCCAGCTGCAACGTCGTCACGGCGCGCCGGTTCTCCGCAATCTGATCCTTCAGCCAGAGCCGAACGGCGGTGGCAACCTGGTCGTTCCGACTGCGCCCGGTATGCAGCTTGGCGCCTGCGGGATAGCGCCGCGTCAGCTCGGTCTCCACGTTCATGTGGACGTCCTCCAGCTCGGTGCGCCAGGCGAACTTGCCGGCATCGAGCAGCGTGAGGATTTCGTCGAGGCCCTTGAGGATGTCGCGCAGTTCGGAAGCCTTGAGCACGCCGATGCGCGCGAGCATCTTCGCATGCGCCTTGCTGCCCGCGATGTCGTGCCGCGCCAACTCGTGGTCGAATGAAACCGATTCCGTATAGTCGCGCAGCCGTTGCGCCGCCTCGGCCTTGAAGCGGCCGCCCCAGGCGGATTTAGACATGGGGGACCTCCGGCTTGGGGGCACGGGGCCTCGGCGCCGGCTTGGAACCGCCGGGTTTCGATACGGGGAAATACCGCTTCACGTCCTCCTGCGTTAGAATCCGATGCTGGCCCGCGGGCAGATCGCCCAGCTCCAGCCCGCCGATCTGTACGCGCACGAGCCGCTTCACCTCGTAACCCTGCCGGTAGAACATCTCGCGAATCTGCCGCTTGAGCCCCTGCGTGAGCACGACCTTGAGCGTGCGGGGGCCGACCCGAAAAAGCTCGTCCATCCGCGCGAAGCCCTCCTCGAGCGTGAAGCCCTTCTTCATCTTGGGCGCGAGTGAAAAGTCGAATTCGCGGTCGAGCGTGACGATGTAAATCTTGCGCAGCTTGCCGGACGGATGCGTGAGCCGCTGTGTGAGCTCGCCATCGTTGGTCACGATGAGCAGGCCCTCCGATTCCTTGTCCAGCCGGCCGACGTAGACCACGCGCGGCCAATGCGCGGGCAGCAGATCGTAGATCGTTTTTTCGCGGGTGGAATCGGCGGAGGTGCAGAGATAGCCCGCCGGCTTGTGCAGCATGGCGACGAGCGGCAGCGGCATCTTCACCGGCTTGCCATGCACGAGCACGCGGTCGTCCGAGCCGACGCGCACGGCCAGCTCGCGCAGCCGGTGGCCGTTGATCGTGACCGAGCCGTCGCGGATCAGCTCCTCGCAGGCGCGCCGCGAGCCGAAGCCGGCCTTGGCTAAAAATTGGTTGAGTCTCACGGCATCACTCCGCGCGCGCGGTAAACGAACTCCTGCGGAGGGCAGTATGGGGAACGGCAAGTCGAACCCGCAAGAAGATGCGCAACGCCTAGGCGTCGGGCTTCGTCTTGGGCAGGTTCATCACGCTGCGGCCCTCTTTCCACTGGCCGCGCTTCTTCAGCAGGTCGACCCGCTCAAAACGCTTCAGGACGTTGCGCTTGGCCGCGATGGTACCGGAAGAACGAAGGCTGCGATGCTGGGACATGATGGGCTCCTGATTTGTGGGAAGGGATAGCCAAGCAGAATCGGCGAAGGAGACAAGCAGAAAACTCAGAAGGTCGCGCGGATTTGGCGCAGCGGGACGCCAAGCGCCTTCGACAACTGCACCACCAGCCCGCGGCGCCGTTGCAGATCGGTGGAGAGGACCGAGTTGTGGCAGCGGATGAAGGCGGTCTGCGTCGCGGCGTCGAGCCGGTAGAGCTCCGATTGCACGGCGGCGTCGGGGCCGACCAGTTGGGCCCAGACAGCTTGGTACCGCGCGGGATTATGGCTTTGCCGGCGTTCCACCTGCCCAAGCGCCTCGTGCAGCGCGGCGATGACCGGCCGTTTCGGCGCCGCTGCGGAGCCCAGCGCGCTGGAGGCCGCAAACCGCGCCTGCTCCTGCGGCGTCAGCGCGCGGCCGAGCGCCGCGACCGGCACATGGCGCGCCGCTTCCTGCCGCATCTCTTCGGCCAGCACGGTATAGGTCAGGTGCTCAACGCGTGGCGTGAGTTGCGCGAGCAGGCGATCGGCGGGGACATCCATCCCCTGCGCCTGCGCTTCCATCAACAAGCGCCGCTGCTGGTCCATGCGGACC
>CAJCIA010000202.1 GCA_903970275.1 Betaproteobacteria bacterium | reverse complement strand
TTCGCCGGCGGATCGCCGCCGACTTGCCGGGCGTGCCGCTCGTCCTGCTTGGTCATTCCATGGGAGCGTTTCTGGCTCAGCATCACGCCGGCGAAGCGGGCGAGGGGCTAAGTGGGCTCATCTTGTCGGGCACCTATCGCGAATCGCGCTGGCTCGCGCGTGCCGGCGCATGGCTGGCGGAACTCGAACGCCGGCGACTCGGTCCGCGCGGGCACAGCCGGCTCATCCAGGCGTTGACCTTCGACAAATTCAATCGCCGCTTCGCGCCCAACCGCACCGCGTTCGACTGGCTCTCCCGCGATCCGCTCGCGGTCGACCGCTACATGGCCGACCCCTCCTGCGGCTTCGCGCCTACCGTTGAGCTCTGGCGCGAGGTGCTGGGTGCCCTAGCCACGGGTCTGCCCGTGCCGCGCTCTGGCCTCCCGGTCTGTCTGTTGGTTGGCGAGCGCGATCCCGTGTGCGGACCTGACCCCGCCGGAAGACAATTAGCGACCCAGCTTCGCGCGGGCGGTACGGCCGTCACGCACCACATCTATCCTGAAGCTCGACACGAACTGTTTCACGAGACCAATCGCGGCGAGGTGATGCAAGACCTCCTCTTGTGGCTGAACACGATTTGCTGAGCCCTGTCCAGTGCCACGCTTTATCTTCTTGCCGCCGATTTTGGCCCGAGCGTATGATTTGCGGCTCGACGAATGGCGACGAAGCAGTTGCTCAACGTCAGCGCCCAGCCGCTTTAGCTCAGTGGTAGAGCAGCTCATTCGTAATGAGCGGGTCCCCGGTTCAAATCCGGGAAGCGGCTCTCCTCGTACTCCCGCGTCATGGGTCGACTAGCGCATCCGCTGCTCGGTCCCGATCAATCGGAGAATTTTAACTCGCGGCGGTGAAACTACCGTGGATTCGCCGGAGTAAATACTCCCGAGCCAGAATGAGCCGATCAACGGTGCAAATCCGGTGATCAACTCTTCTGTGTTTGGGACGTCGCAAAAGCCAGACGGGAAAGGCTGGCGTGTTTACGACCCTTCCGCCTTTGCGCCGGAGGTGAGGAGAAATTCGTCCAGTTGCTCGAAGGTCTCCGCCATTCCGCCGCCCACCCCGGCGATGGCATCGTCGAGAGCTTTCTTGGAAGGATAGAGTTCGTGCAGGACCAGGAGCGTCTTGCCGCCTTTCTCCTCAAAGGTCACCGTTGTGACGGCCCCGGCGTCGCTTTCCTCGTTCGTCCAGACAAGGCGGGAGGGCGGCGTCACCTCAAGGTACCTGCCGAAAAAGGCCATGGGTTTGGAGCCTTCCCGGCCGATCTCGAAACGGTAGCTGCCCCCGGTACGAACATCGGCCTGGCAGGAAAGCAGGGACGCGCCAAAAGACTTCGGCACCCACCACTGTTTGAGCAGCTCGGGTTTGGTCCACGCCTCAAACACGATGCGGGCCGGCCCGTTAAACGTTCGCGTGATGACCAGCTCACGATCCGACTTTCGTTCCACTGCCGTGCGGTGCATGGGTGTGGCGTCATTTTCTCTTTTTGGGTCCATCGATTCTTTCCTTTCGTTTTAGTTCCTCGACAACTTTGTCCAGCTCGTCAAAGCGCGCGTTCCAGAGGAGTCGATATCGCTCGATCCACGCAGCTTCTTCCTCCAAGCGGCGTGGGCCGAGCCGGCAAGTCCGCACGCGCCCGATCTTCTCCGTGGTAACGAGCCCCGCCCGATCCAGGATGCCCACGTGCTTCTTCATGCCCGTCCGGGTCATGGAGAACTTTTCAGCCAGATCGGTGATCGAAGCGTCGGCATGCCCGAGTTGCTCCAGAACGCCCCGGCGGGTGGCGTCGGAGAGCGCGGCAAACGAGTCATCCAAGCTGGGTCGGGAAAACTGAACCATACGGTTCAGTGTTGGCACATCAGGGAGCAGCGTGCAAGAAGAGTTTCCGGGACAACTGCTGGTCAGGAGCAGGAAGCAAAGGCATCAACAATCGCCCACGATGACCCTCAGGTTTTCGCGACCTGACGAATCGATGTTATTTGTCCTGACTTGGCGGGCTGGTCGGCGGATCTTCGGCGCCTTGCTTGAGGGCGGTTTGGGCCGTTTGTTGTACAGCGATGTCAGCCTTCAGTTTCTCGACGTTGGTGCGGTAGGCCAGGAGCATGGCAGGATCGTTGAAGACGACCGTATCGCCGTCGAGGTGCCACTTGCCGTAGTTTTTTCGGAGCATGACGAGGTCTTCCTTCATGTCGTTGGAGATGGCGTTTTCCTGTTGCCAGTACTGCAGCAGCGCCTCGCGCCGCCCATCGCGGTGCAGATCGGCGATGAGGTTGTCGATCTCGGCGGCGGGCACGTTTTTGGCTTGGAGATCGGCGCGGATTTTCTGGTCAAGGTTGCGGAGATAATCGACCACGGCCTGCACTCTTGGGAGGACGAGATCGATGGATTCCCGTCGCTGGTCGATCGCCTCCAGCGAGGTGAGCCGTGCCGGATCGAAGCCAAGCAGGAGCATGTCCTTTTCCGCGTCCCGGCACTCCGAGCTCAGGCGCGCGATGTCCTTCGATACCGCCGCGGTTTCCGCAGTCTTGACGTCTGTGTTCTCGCCGGGCGGGAGCTGGAGGAGGTCCGCCGGCTTGCCGCTTTCGGTCAAATGGGGCAGGGACGTCTCCAGCATGGGCGGCGCGTGCATCACGGGTGCGGCGGCCTCCTCCATCTTGCGCGAGAAATACGAGACCGTGACGTAGACCCCCACCACAACCAGGACCACCGCGATGACCAAAGGCACAATCCAGCGCAGCGGCGATCGAACCTTCGCGATCGCCGTGGAGAAAGGTGGCGTGGTTAAAGGCGCGGCAGGAACCGAGCTCGCCTCGACCCCGAAAAGTTCCCCTAGCGTGCCCCACTCGGCCATGCCGTCGCGCCAATAATTATCCGTCGGCAGGAAATGACCCTCGGCGAAGAGGGCGCGCAATTCCTCCTCCAGGTAGCCGCCCATGTGCTCTCCGGCGCGGGCTACAAACGTTTGCACCTGCTCGTTATCGCCGGGGGTGGTAGGCGGCGTCAAGGAGGCGGACACGATCAGCTCCGGCGAATGAGTCGGCCCACGCCTGCGGCGATGCGAATGCGGCGACGCGAGCTGGCGACTTGCGCGGCGGTAAAGGGATGGAGCGGGCCGTCGGCGAATTGCCAGAAGCACTTGTCCACCCGCGCCGGCGGTCGGCCATCAAACAGCGCCTCGTAGAGAAAGCGTCGCGTCCAAGGCTTCCGGTGGCCGATGGCATGCGGCAGTTCCGGGCGGCCGGCATCGAAGCCCATGGCCTGCTTGCCCAGGAAGCTGGCCGGGATTTCCGGGCAGGCTTCCAGCGCGGCGTTGAGCGTGTCCTGGTCCGGCTGGCGGAAACAATCGGCAAATCCGTAGGCACCCTTGAGCAGGCGGCCGCCAGTGATCCCCGCGACGTCCGATCCTCCGAGCGAGGCTGTCGCGGCGGTCAGCAGCTCCTTCCAGACTTCCAGGAAGCGCTGGTTCAGGCGGCTGACGCCCACGACGCCGCCGTTGGCGTACTGCACGCCGCGATAGCGCAGGTCATGGCCGGCATCGGCAAAGAAACGCCGCCAGCCCACGCGGCGCGGATGATTCTCCGCCACCGGGGAATTCACGTCGTCGCAGACGGCGATGCCGCAGCTCAGCCATTCCTCCAGATGCCGCCAGGGTGTGTTCACGACCACGTCGGGATCGAAGTAGAGCACGGCGTCCGCGTCAGAACGCTCCAGCGTCTGCAGCATGAACTCCGGCTTGAAGTTGGTGAAGTGCGCATCGGTCTCAATCTCGACGAAGTGCAGCGTCGGGCCGCCCGGCACATCCAGCGTCCAGCGTCCAGCTTCCGTTGCCTGGGCGGCACTGGCCCACGGCGGAAGCGGCCCGCGAAATCCCGCGCGGACGATTCCGGTAAAGCCGGCGTTGGCCAGCGAGTTTACCAGCACGGCCACGCCGAGATGATACTGCTTCTCGAAAAGCGTGCAGACCTCAACGCGCATCGATTGGTTCCAGTGGCGGCCGCTAAATCACGTCCGCAAACGTTCGCTCGGTCTTGCGGAAATAGGTCACGCCAAACCCGACCATGATGAGGTTCACCGTCACCGACATCAGGAAGTAGCCGGGGTGAAAATGGGAAGCAGGCCCGCAGATCGACCAGCGAAAGCCTTCGATCACACCGGCAAGGGGATTGAGCGAATAGAACGGTCGCCAGGTAGCGGGGACAGTCTCGCTCCAATAGTAGACCGGCGAAACCCAGGTGCCGATCGTCAGGATCAGGGGCATCACAAGCCGGAAATCACGATAGCGAACGCTCAGCGCGGTCAGGAGAAGGCCGGGCCCCAGCGCCGCCAGCAGCGCCAGCAGGATGAAGCCGGGAAGGAAGAAGATGCGCCACGTGGGAATGACATGGGCCCAGAGCATCGCCCCGAAAAGCGGCAGGAGGGTGATCAGAAAATCGGCCAGTGACGTGACCACGGCGCTCGCCGGTACAATGAGCCGTGGGAAGTAGACCTTCGAAATCAGGTTCGCATTGCCGACCACACTCTGCGTGGCGCTGCCCAGCGAAGTGCTGAAGAACTGCCAGGGCAGCTGCCCGCAAAAGACCATGAGGAAATAGGGGACGCCCGGGATCGAACCCGCGTGCGCCACCCGGGTCATGATCATCGTGGTAATGACCGCCGGAATGAACGGCTGCAGGAACGCCCAGAGCACGCCCACGGCGGTCTGCTTGTAGCGGATCATCATGTCGCGCCAGGCGAGCACGTAAAAGAGTTCCCGGTACCGCCAGAGATCACCCCAATACTGCCGGGCGGAGCGGCCTGCCTCGATGATGAGAACGTCGTTCATGGCTGGAGCGCGCACGGGCGCAATCCCTCTATCGGCACACGCCGCGGAAACCGGAGGTTCATCGGCGGAGCCTACGCACGTCGCTACGGATCGTCGAGCCGCGAGGCCGCATCTCTGCAACGGCCATCGACCGCCGCCCGATTCCTTGGTATCGATCGGCATGGGTCCGGCGGTTCTTTATCTCAACAAGGGTGTGCGGCATCGCATCCTGGACGGCCATCCCTGGGTCTTCGCCAGTGAAGTGGAGCGCGTTGACGGGGAAGCGGTCGACGGAGGCACCGTGCAGATCGTCTCGCCCAAAGGGCAACCGCTCGGGAGCGCCATCTACAATCGCCGTTCGCAAATCGTCGCCCGGCGCTACAGCCGCGGCAGCGCGGCGCTGGATGAAACGTTGATCCGCCGGCGGATCGATCGCGCCTTCGCGCATCGGCAGGCGCTCGGCTTGGACAAGCGCGACGCCTGCCGGCTTGTCTGGTCGGAATCCGATCAACTGCCCGGGCTGATCGTCGACCGCTATGGAGATGTACTGGTCGTGCAGACCTTGACGCTGGCCATGGCGCAGCGCGAGGACCTGATCGCGCGGCTGCTGGTGGAGAAGAGTGGCGCACGCGCCGTGCTGGCACGTAACGACGCGGTTGTGCGGCAGCTCGAAGGGCTGCCGCTTGAGCGCCGCATGCTGCACGGGGAACTAGCCGGACCGGTAGAAATCGCGATCGCGGGGATTCGCTACCGGCTCGATTTGTGGTCCGGCCAGAAGACTGGCTTCTACTTGGACCAAGTGGAGAATTACGCCGCAGTGGCAGCCCATGCCCGCGGGCGGCGTGTGCTCGATTGCTTCACGAACCAGGGTGCCTTTGCGCTAAGTGCCATGCGCGCCGGCGCTACCTCCTGCCGCGCGATAGACCAGTCAGCCGAGGTGCTGCGGCTGGCCGCGGCCACCGCAGCGGCGGAGAAGCTCCCCGTGGAGTGGGTGCAGGGCAACGTCTTCGATCTGCTCCGCGCGGCCGAGCAGGCGCGCGAAACCTACGACCTCGTCATTCTCGATCCGCCGTCGTTCACGAAGGGGAAGGGGAACCGCGAGGCCGCCTTGCGCGGATATCATGAACTGCATCTGCGCGCGCTGCGTCTCTTGACCAACAACGGAATCATGGCCACGTTCTCCTGCTCCCATCATGTCACCGCGGCGGATTGGACGGGGCTGTTGGAACGGGCGGCCCGAGACACCGGCACCACGCTGCGAATCCGGCAGCGGCTGGGACAAGCTCATGATCATCCGGTTCTCGTCAACGTGCCTGAAACAGAGTATCTGCATGGCTATGTGGTCGAAAAGGTCGAGGATGCATAGCCCGCGCGGGCCGGAGGGATGGGCCTTCGTGCGACTGGCGCTGCTCGCGCTCGGCCTGGCCGTTTCGTGGCCGGCGCACGCCGCCGGCGTCCGTCATTTCAAGGCCGTTGACGCGGATAACCATACCGTCACGCTCAACCGCAGCGGTGTGATCACCGCCTTGATCGGCACGAGTGAGGATTCCCAGCAGGCAGCCCGGCAGGCGGGCATCGCCATGTATCCGTTTCAGGGGCGGAGTGACTTTCAGCTCATGGTCGCGGTCGACCTGCGCGGCTCGATGGCCAACTGGGCTCCGTCCATCGCGACAAGCCGGATGCGCAGCAGCCTTGATGGCGAGGCCACGGAACTTAAGCCCTACTTCCTGAAGAACGGGAATCGCCGTGATCCTCGCGGCTATTGCCATGTCGTGCCGGACTTCGACGGGAAGATCTTCACGCAACTCGGCTGGCCGGACACATCGTCCGACCTGCGCGCCATCGTCTTCGGCGCGGACGGCCGCGAGTACAAGCGCTTCGACAAGATCGACAACATGGACGTGCTTTACAACGCCGTCCGTTCTGCCATTGCCGACTACATCGCGTTGCGCAAATCCCGGCAGGCCGCCGCCCCCCAGGCGCCCGACACGCGCACCAGCGCGCTGAGCCCGCCTGAGCCCGCGCTGCCGCCAGCGAAGCCAGTCAAGCCGTAGCACGGTCATTGTAGCGGCGGTCTATGACCGCCGACGCGGAACGAACCAATCTTTCTAGGGTCGCGGACCGCCGCCCCGACAAGCGTCCGGCTCTTAGGCGCCGTAAGACGACTCGACCCGCGCGGCGACATCGCGGTAGACCATGTCCACTTCGTAGATCTTCTTGAACTCGCCGAGCGCCTGGGCGGCCTGCTGATTCGCCTCGAGCGCGATGCCGAGATTGTAGGTGATCTCCTTCTTGAGATCGTCGTCGAGGCCCGGCAGCTCGCCCTGCGCATCCGAGAACCGCTTCACCGCAAGGTCGAGCATGCCCTGGCGCAGGAAGCAAAGGCCCATCAGGTTCAGCGCCTGGTAGCGAACGCTCGGCTGCTTGAGCCCCTGCTGCAGCTCGGTAAGAGCGCGCTTGTATTGCCCGACGCGATACAGCGCCTCGCCGAGCTCAAAGTGGAACTGCCCATCATTCGGGTGCGAGCGGACGCGAGCTTCCGCCTGCTCGAGGCGCACCTGGTCGAGCTCGCTGCGCTTTTGCTCAATCGCGGCCGCGTACTGCTGCTGGACCTCCGGGTCCTCCTGCTGGGCTGCGGCTTCCTCCAGCGCCTTCAGTTCCTGCTCGCCATGGCTCATCTTCAACTGGCCGATTTTCTTTTCCAGCGCGCTGTCGACCCGGCCGCCTTTTTCATAGGCGTGCGAGTACCACGGGATGGCCGAACCGAAATCGTTCTTCTGTTCGTACAGCGCGGCGATCGCCTTGCTGATGGCGCCGTTTTCCGGGTCGGCCTGGTGGCGCGCGAAGTTCACCGCGATCTGCTCGTCGATCGCCTCCTGCGACTTCACGATCTTCGAACCCTGCTCCAGGCTTTCCGCCTCACTCTTGTTCTTGAGCGCATCGCGGTAAGTGCCGCCGGCGGTTTCCCAGCCGCCGGTGCGCTGCGCATGAGCCGCGCTCGCGTTCTTCAGACCGCTGAGCGCATCGCCGTCGCGCGGATCAATGTCGAGAATGCGCTGGTAGGTCCGCTCCGCCTTGTCCGTCGCGCGGATTTCCATGTAGGCCTCGGCCAGCTTGTTCAGGATCGCCTTGTCGGTGGGCTTGCCCTTCGCGAGCGTCTCGTAGGTCAGCGCCTTGAAGGCGGGAAAGCCGAGCGCCGTGCCCGCATCGCCAATCAGCATGTTGGCCTTGAGATGAAAGGGATCGAAGGCCAGCACTTCCTCGGCGAGCATCATCTGCTCGGTCGGTTCCTTCTTGCCCGCGTTGGAAAGCTTCATCGCGGCGCTGGCCACCTTCATGCCCACCATCTGCTGCTGGAACTTCGAGAGACCGGTGTACTTGTTGATCTCAATCGCGCGAAGATAATGGCGACCGTCCAGAAAAAGCGGTTCGTCCTTCAGGACCGCCTGCAGGAGATTGATCGCGTAATCGTAGTTCTTCGTCGCAACGGCCGCCTTGGCGCGGGTGTACTGCTCGCGGCCGGCCTTCCCAAGCTTCTGCTCGGTGATCAACTCCATGCCGCATGATAATTCATGCGCACGTTTCCATCAAAGGGAAATGCGTGAATCGGCGCACTGGCGGCGCGAAACTTCACATTTAGGGTTTGGTTTCGCTCGCCGGCGTGGAGGTGAGGGTGGGGGAGGAAGTGGAGGACGCCCGCAATTCCTTCAGACGGGTTCGCTGTTCGGGAGTCAGTATCTTGAGGATCGCTTGGTGCCGCGCCTTGTGGTCGGCGACCGTCTGCCGGACCTGTGCGATCTCCTGCTTTTGCGCGTCGGTCAAATCCAGTTGATCCACGAGGTGGTGCTGTGACGCACCAGCTGCTTCTGCATTCGGCACCGCGTCGGAGGACGATGCCAACATCGGTGCTGGGGCGGGAACCAGGGGATGCAGCACCCGCGGGTGGGTCGCAAAATAGCCGACGGCCAACACCGCGACGATGCAGGGCACTCCCAGCAGAAGAAATGGCGGCGTGTTCACCTCTCCTATGACGCCTGGCGGGCGGAAAAGGTAACGCCCAACGCCGGGGGCCGGGCGGGCTCAGCAGTTGATGGCGCAGAAGAGCGGATATTTCGCCAGGCGCTCGCGGCCCTTCAGGAAGGCGATCTCCACGAGAAACGCGAGTTCCACGATCTCCCCGCCGCACATCTGCACCAACTTGGCCGCGCCTTCCGCCGTGCCGCCGGTGGCGAGCAGATCGTCGATGATCACCACGCGCTGGCCAGGCTTGACCGCGTCGGTATGGATTTCCAGGACGCCCTGGCCGTACTCGAGCTCGTATTCTGCCTCGTGGCTGTCGAACGGCAGCTTGCCCTTCTTGCGCACCACGGCCAGACCGATGCCCAGGTAATGAGCCAGCGCGCCGCCGAAGATGAAGCCGCGCGCGTCGATCGCCACGATCTTCTCCACGCTCTTGCGCTGGTACCGCTCGGCGAAGATCGTCACCGCCAGGCGGAAGAGCTGGCCGTCGGACAGGATGGGCGTGATGTCCTTGAAGACGATCCCGGGCTTCGGGAAATCGGGCACGTCGCGGATGTGCAACTTCAGCCGATCCATCGCGCTACGAAAGGAAGTGGTCATCGCGGGCTTTCATTAGGTGTGTAGCGCTACCGTCACAATCCGCAATGCTTTAGTAGGGCGGTGATTGAACTGGCCAGCAGCAGAGCGTCCAGCATTGGCCGGTAGCCGTCGACCTCCGGGCGACGGAGTTGATCGGGAAGGCGGTGATCTCGTGCTCGTCCAACTCCGTCGCGCGGAGGTCGACAACTACCGGAAAACCTTCTGCCTGCAGCAGCGATGTCCCTATACCGGCTTGAGCTTGTCCTGCTTGTCCAGCGCCCGCTTGATCTTGCGCAGGGCGATGTTCTGCAGCTGGCGGATGCGCTCGCGCGTGACCTTGAACTTGCGGCCCACTTCCTCGAGCGTCATCTCCTTCTTGCCGTCCAGGCCGAA
Organism: Betaproteobacteria bacterium; assembly: GCA_903970275.1. GTDB lineage: Bacteria > Verrucomicrobiota > Verrucomicrobiia > Methylacidiphilales > UBA1321 > JABDGH01. Next base: position 2,442 of record CAJCIA010000202.1, on the reverse strand, counting down.
GCGCATGGTGATGATCTTCAGCTCGCGCTCGTCGAGCACGTGGAGGAGATCCATGACCGATTTCCGCAAATTCTTGTCGCTGAAAAGATCGCTCGGCGTCTGGGCGTTCTCGTCGCCGATCAGGTCGCCCAGCGATGCGCCGTCCTCATCCTGGCCCACGTTGGCGTCGAGCGAGGCCGGGCGGATGGCCGCCGTGCGCAGCTGCGAAATCTTCGCCGCCGGCATCTGCAGCTCTTCGCCCAACTCCTCGTCCGTGGGCTCGCGGCCGAATTCCTCGGCCAGTTGCATGGCCACGCGGCGCATGCGCGCGATCTTGTCCACGAGATGGACGGGCAGGCGGATCGTCTTGCTCTGGTTGGCCAGCGCGCGCTTGATCGATTGCTTGATCCACCAGGCCGCGTAGGTGCTGAGCTTGCCGCCCTTCTTGGGATCGAAACGCTCCACCGCCTTCATCAGGCCGATGTTGCCCTCGGAAATCAGGTCCAGCAGCGGCAGGCCGTACGAGGAGTAATCGTGCGCGATCTTCACGACGAGGCGCAGGTTCGCCTTGATCATATGCTGACGCGCGGCCTGATCGCCCCGCTTGATCTTGCGGGCAAGCTTGACCTCCTCCTCACGTGTCAAAAGCGGGGTTTGCCCGATTTCACGCAGGTAGATTTTAATGCCAGAATCGCCGTCGTCCGCGTACATACAGGTGCTTTACAGGGCCGTTTCGAGCATGAGAGCCATGCTCCACTTTACAACCTTAATATTACGTCCCGCGACCTGATTTAGTTTCAGATCGCGGAACCTGACCCGCAAATAGTGCCTCAAGCCGAGGCCGCAAGCGCCGCCTGCGCCGCCGCCAGCCGCGCGATGGGCACGCGGAACGGTGAGCAGGAGACATACGTCAGCCCAATATCGTGGCAGAACTTGACCGAAGCCGGATCGCCGCCGTGCTCGCCGCAGATGCCCAACTTGATGTCAGGACGGGTCTTGCGGCCGCGCTCGATGGCCATCTTCATCAGTCCGCCCACGCCAATCATGTCGACCGTGGCAAACGGGTTCTGCTTGATGATTTCCAGGTTTTGGTAGGCCGGCAGGAAGGAGCCGGAGTCATCGCGGCTCATGCCCAGCGTCGTCTGCGTCAGGTCGTTCGTGCCGAAGCTAAAGAACTCCGCCTCCTTGGCGATTTCGTCCGCCACCACGCAGGCGCGGGGAATCTCGATCATCGTGCCAACGAGATAGTTGAGGCGCACCTTGTGTTCCTTGGCCACTTCGTCCGCAACCTTACGCACCAGCGCCGTCTGCAATTCCAGTTCCTTCGGGTAGCCCACGAGCGGGATCATGATCTCGGGACGGACCTTGATGCCTTCCTTCTGCACCTCGATCGCCGCCTCGAAAATAGCCCGGGCCTGCATGGCCGAGATTTCCGGATAGACAATGCCCAGGCGGCAGCCGCGATGGCCGAGCATGGGATTGAACTCGTGCAGCTCGGAGACGCGGCGCGAGACCGTCTCGGCCGAGACACCCAGCTTGTGCGCCAGCTCGCTCTGCTGCTCGCTCGTCTGCGGCAGGAATTCGTGCAGGGGCGGATCAAGGAAGCGGATGGTCGCAGGCAGCCCGTTCAGCGAGCGGAAGATGCCGGCGAAATCCTTCTTCTGGTAAGGCAGGAGCTTGTTCACCGCCGCCTGGCGCGCTTCCTGGGTCGTGGCGAGGATCATCTCGCGCACCGCATCGATGCGGTCTCCCTCAAAGAACATGTGCTCCGTGCGGCAAAGGCCGACGCCCTGGGCGCCGAACGCCACCGCGTTGGCCACCTGGTCCGGTTGGTCCGCGTTGGTGCGGATCTGCAGCTTGCGCAGCTTGTCCGCCCAGCCCATGAGCTGCGCGAACTGCCCGTAGGTGGCGCTCTGGGAACCCTCGAGCGTCTTGTCGATCAGCACCTGGACGATCTCCGACGGCGCCGTCTTCACTTCGCCGGCGAACACCTCGCCCGTCGAGCCGTCGATGGAAAGGAAGTCGCCCTTGCGGTAAACCTTGTCCTTCACCGTCAGCGTGCCCTCGTTATAATCGATGTGCAGCGCGCTGGCGCCGCAGACACAAACCTTGCCCATCTGGCGGGCGACCAGCGCCGCGTGCGAGCTGACGCCGCCGCGGGCGGTGAGGATGCCTTCCGCCGCGAGCATGCCGCGGATGTCTTCCGGCGAGGTTTCCTCGCGGACGAGCAGAACCTTGCCCTTGGCCGACTCGGCCTCGGCTTCGTTCGCGTCAAAGTAGATGCGGCCCGAGGCGGCGCCCGGACCGGCGGGCAGGCCGGTGGCGATGACCTCGGCGTGCTTGATCGCCTTGCGGTCGAAGATCGGGGTCAGCAGCTGGCTTAGCTGGTCGGCCGGGACGCGGGCGACAGCTTCCTGCCAGGTGATCAGCTTTTCCTTCACCATCTCGCACGCAATGCGGACG
>CAJCIA010000201.1 GCA_903970275.1 Betaproteobacteria bacterium | reverse complement strand
CATGGGCCGGCTCGGCGCCTGGCACGTGGCCGCAGCGGGGGAACTCGCCCGCGCGCTCGCCGTCCAAGGCGTGAAGATCACCGGGCTCTGCACCCATTTCGCGTCCGCCGACGAAGACGTGCGCCTGACTCGCGAGCAATGGCGGCTGGTCGCGCCGTTTTTCGAATCGCATCCCGACCTGTTGCGTCATGCGGCCAACAGCCCTGCCGTGACGCGCGGCTACGGCTTCCCGGCCGACATGGTGCGCCTCGGCCTGGCGCTCTATGGCGTGCCGCCTCGTCCGGGCGACGCGCGGCTGGGCCTGCGTCCCGCCCTCACGTGGAAAAGCCGCATCGGTTTGTTGCGCGAGGTGGGACCCGGCCGGACGGTCAGCTACGGAGCGACCTACCGCACCCGCTCGCGCGAGCAGCACGCGGTGGTGGCGATGGGCTATGGCGACGGCTATTTTCGCGCGAATGGCAGCGGCGGTGCGCTGCTCGTGCGCGGTGTTCGCTGCCCCATCCGCGGGCGCGTGACCATGGACCAGATCGTAATCGACGTGACCCGCGTGGCGGGAGCGCAGGTGGGCGACGAGGTGGTGGCGCTGGGCGGGCAGGGGAAGGCGCTCCTTACCGCGCACGAACTGGCCACGCGCTGCGGCACCATCCCGTGGGAAATCCTGACCAACATTGGCGCGCGCGTCCCACGGCGGTATCATCACTTCCAAACCACGTCATGAGCGCCGACCTGAGTGCCCTCCGCCGCCGCTGGATCCATCGCGCGCCGTGTGCCGAGGCGCTGGAGCTCGCGCGCGTTCACACCCTTCACGACCAAGTCGCCTCGCTGCTCTGGCACCGCGGCCATCGTGATGCCGAGCAGGTCCGTGCGTTTCTCGATCCGCGCCTGCAGTCGCTGAGCGATCCGTTCCTCATCACCGACCTGCGACGGGCAGCGGAACGCATCATGGCCGCGGTGGCTGCGCAGCAACGTATCGTGATTTTCGGCGACTACGACGTCGACGGCATCACCTCGACCGCGCTGCTTGCCCGCGTCCTGCGCCGTTTGGGCGCGCGGAATGTGGCCACCTTCCTGCCGTTGCGGATGGAGGAAGGCTACGGCCTTTCGCAGGATGGCGTGGAGCGTTGCGTCGAGCAGCACGCGCCGGAGTTGCTCATCGCGGTCGATTGCGGCACGACGGCGGTTGATCAAATCGCCTGGCTCACCGGGCGCGGTGTCGATGTCATTGTGATCGATCACCACGCGCTGCCGCCGCAGCTACCCGCCACGCACGCGCTGGTCAACCCGCAGCGGGACGGAAAGCTCGATTACCTGGCCAGCGTAGGACTGGTCTTCAAGGTCTGCCACGGCTTGCTGAAGCTCGCGGGGCCCGGTGCGCTCGATCTGCGCGAGTATCTCGACCTTGTCGCGCTTGGTACCGTCGCTGACATCGTGCCGCTCGTTGAGGAAAATCGAGTGCTCGTCCGCCGCGGCCTGCGCCAGCTGGAAAACAGCCGCTGGCCTGGTGTGCTGGCGCTGGTCGAGGTCAGCCAGATCAGCCGGCCGATCACGGCGCAGGATGTCGGTTTCCGGCTCGGGCCGCGGCTCAATGCCAGCGGCCGACTGGGCGACGCCATGCGCTCCTTGCGCCTGCTCGAGACGGACGATCGCGCGGAGGCGATGGAGTTGGCGGCCGAGCTCAACCGCAACAACCGCGACCGCCAGCAGGTGGAGATGGAGACGCTGGCCCAGGCCGAACTGCAACTCGACCAGACCTACATGCCCGAGCGCGACTGGGGCATCGTTCTTTCCGGCGCCAATTGGCATTGGGGCGTCATCGGCATCGTCGCCTCGCGCCTGCAAAAGCGGCATCACCGGCCCACGGTTATCATCGGCTTCGACGAGACGGGCCACGGGAAGGGAAGTGGGCGCAGCATCGACGGCGTATCGATCATCGACGCGCTGCGCAGCTGTTCGGAGCACCTCGAACTTTTCGGCGGCCACGACATGGCGGCCGGCCTGAACATTCGCGCGGAGCGTGTGGACGCCTTTCGCGAGGCCTTCTCGCGCCACATTCGCGCCCACGCGCTGGACGAGGTTTTTCAATCGTCGCTCGAACTCTCGGGGACCATCTCGCTCGGCGAAGTGTGCGACGAGCTCTTCGAGCAGATTGACGCGCTCTCGCCCTTCGGCCGGCACAATCCCGAGCCGATTTTCCTTTTCGAGCAGGTCATCTGCACGCGGCCCGCGCGGCTCTTCGGGCGCAATCACGTGAAGCTTTTCCTGCGCGGTGAGCAGGGTGAGATCGAGGCGGTCGGCTTTGGCTTGGGCGAGCACGACTGGACGCGGCCGCCCGCACAACTGGCCGGCGTGCTCGACTGGGACGATTACAACGATCGCGTGCAAATCCGAATCATCGATTGGCGCTGACGCGCCGATGCTGGATAATTGCGCATGCCGTCCGAGACACCGACGCTGGCCAGCATCAAGGGCATCGGTCCCCGTTATGCCGAGCTGCTGGGGACGCTCGGCCTGGTCACGCACGACGACCTGCTGCATAACGTGCCGCGCCGGCATGAGGACCGGCGGCATCTCGTGCCGCTGAGCGAGGCGCAGGAAGGCGCGTCCATCACGGTGAGGGGAAAGGTGCATCGCGCCAAGGAGGCCCGGTGGGGCGCCATGCGCCTGGAGGCGACGATCGCGCCCGCGGATGTGTCGCGCAAGGAGGACATCCTGGTCGCGCGCTGGTTCGCTTATCGGCCCTACGGCATCAAGGAAGGCTGCGAGCTGTTTCTCTACGGCCGGGTCATCCGCGACAAGAAAGGCCACTGGCTGATGCGGCAGCCGGAATACGAGATCGTCCATCAGGATGCCGATTCCTACATCCACATCGACCGGCTCGCGCCCATCTATTCACTCACCGACGGTCTTTCGCAGCGGATCATGCGCAAGATCATGTTCGAGGCCACGCAGCGCACGGCCTTTGAGGCGCCGGAATTCTATCCCGCGCCGCCCGGACTGATGGCGCGGCAAGAGGCCTTCCGCGTCATCCATTTTCCCGAGACGCTGGAGGGCGAGGAGCGGGCGCGCCAGCGGCTGGCCTACGATGAATTCTTCGTCCTCCAATGCGTGGTGGCGCAGCGGCGGCTCAATCGCGTGACCGGATTCCGCCCGCGCGCCAAGGCTGCTTCGCACGACCTGACCGCGCGCTGGATCAAGTCGCTGCCGTTTCCACTGACCGGCGCGCAGCGGCGCGTGATGGCGGAGATTGACGCCGATCTCGGACAGGGTCCGCCGATGAACCGGCTCCTGCAGGGTGACGTGGGCGCGGGCAAGACGTTCGTGGCGCTCTACGCCATGCTGCGCGCGGTCGAAGCCGGCGAGCAGGCCGCACTTATGGCGCCGACGCAGATCCTCGCCGAGCAGCACGCGCTCAACCTGCGCCGCTGGCTCGAGCCGCTTGGCGTTCGCATCGATCTCTTCACCGGCAACACGAAGAAGAAAACGGACCGGCTGCGAGGAGGGGAACTCGACTTGTTCAACAACGGCAAGAAACCCGCCACCGCCGCGCCCTCTGGGTCCGTGGTCATCGGCACGCATGCCCTCCTCTACGACCGCTACGCCGCCGATCAGCTCGGTATGATCGTCATCGACGAGCAGCACAAGTTTGGCGTGCTCCAGCGGCTCGCCCTCAGCCGTAAGGGCAGGAATCCCGACATCCTGGTCATGACCGCCACGCCCATCCCGCGCACCCTGGGCATGACCGTCTACGGCGACCTCGACGTCTCCATTCTCGACGAGCTACCGCCGGGCCGGACGCCCATCGTCACCAAGTGCCGCGCGTCGGGCGAGCTGGAGAAATTCTGGACCTTCCTGCACAAGCAGCTGGGCGAGGGACGCCAGGCCTACGTCGTCTATCCGCTGGTGGAGGACTCCGAGAAGGTGGAGGCCAAATCGGTGAAGGCTGAATTCGAGCGGCTAAAAGGCGTGCTGCCCGACGTGCGGCTGGGCCTGCTTCATGGCCAACTGCGGGGCGACGAGAAGGAGCAGGTCATGACCGATTTTCGCGCCGGCAAGATTCAGGTGCTGCTGGCCACCTCGGTCATCGAGGTGGGCGTGGACGTGCCGAACGCCACCATCATGCTCATCGAGAATGCCGAGCGATTTGGCCTGGCGCAGTTGCACCAGCTGCGCGGGCGCATCGGGCGCGGCGAGCATGCCTCCTACTGCGTGCTGGTCGGCGAACCCAAGAGCCTCGAGGGCTGGCGCCGGCTCAAGATCATGGAAGAAACCAGTGACGGCTTCCGCATCGCGGAGGAGGATTTCAAGATTCGCGGGCCGGGCAATATCTTCGGCACGGAACAAAGCGGCCTGCCGCCGCTGCGATTCGCTAGCCTGGAACGCGACTTCCAGCTCCTGACGGAAGCGCGCGTTGGCGCCGACCGGCTCATCAAGGAGGATCCCACGTTTTCCCAGTGGCCCGGCCTGCGCGAGAAAATGGGCAGCGCGCAGGTGGTATCGCTGGTCGCGGTGAGCTAGGGCCATTCCGCTATAGCGCGGTCGATGACCGCCGCCTTTACTGGCGCAACGCGCGGGCACCTTGTGGTTGCTCATCCATCGCCGCTACCGGTTGGCTGACGAATCGACGGCAATGGCCGAACCTGCTCTCATGATTCGATGAGCACCGTCTTTTCGAAGATCATCGCCCGCGAAATCCCGGCCCGGATCGTTTATGAGGATGACCAGTGCCTGGCGTTCCATGACGTCGCGCCGCAAGCGCCAGTGCACATCCTGGTCATCCCGAAGAAGGAAATCGCCCGGGTGGGCGCGGCCACGGCGGCAGACGACGCGCTGCTTGGGCACCTGATCTTTGTCGCGCAATCCGTGGCCAAGGAACAGGGACTGCACGAGACCGGTTTTCGGCTGGTGATCAATCACGGGCGCGATGGCGGTGAAAGCGTGCCGCACCTGCACGTGCATGTCCTCGGCGGGCGTGCGTTAGGCTGGCCACCGGGATAAATAGCCGCGCTCGAGCTTTGACACAGCACCGTCTTCCTCTCGCGGCGGTCTATAACCGCCGGCGCATATTCATTAGGGTTCCTCGGCGGTCCTAGACGCTGCACCAGTATATTGCGCACAATATATGTTGTCTAAAATCGCAATTAGAACTAGCGGCCATGGCGTCCTCAATCCGGGCGATCCCCGACGCGCGTACAGTTGACTTCCCTGCCTGATCGCCAAAAGCTTTCTCATGCTTCACATCATCTGGTCGATCGTTGTCGGTTTCATTGTCGGGCTGATTGCAAATGCGATCATGGGTTATCACATGGGCTTCTGGCTGACGACGGCAGTCGGTGTTGGCGGCTCGATCGTCGGCGGCCTGATTGCCCGGATCTTTTCGCGGCCCAAGGATGGCGCGTTCTTTCATCCCGCCGGTTTCATCCTCTCGATCATTGGCGCGATCCTGCTGCTGTGGATCGTCGGAGCGATGAATCACCCAGCCTAGTTGCCGGCTGGTTTGACTCGCCGGGCGCGCGTGGCACGATGGCCGCGTGAATCGCCCGGCGTCGCTCACGCTTTTTCTCGGCGTGATCCTCGCTGCCGTTCTGATCGGCGGCTGGCTGCGCACGGCCTACGCGCCGGAATGGCATCCCACGGCCACGGCGCACGGGCTGCGGCCTTGGGCGGTGGAGGCCGACTGCTACAGCCAGCTTGCCCGCGTGCAGCGCATTCTTCACGGGCAGGGGCTGGTTCAGAATCATTTCACGGTCGAGAACTGGCCGGAAGGGCTCATCCCGAGCACGACGGCTCCGTTTGACTACGTCATCCTTGCATTGTGGGCTCCCCTCGCCCTGATCACGCATTACCCACTGGATTGGGCGGGCGCACTGGTCTCACCCGTGTTGGCACTTGCACTTATCGGTTTCTGGCTCTTCTTTCGCTCGCGCTGCCTGCTGAACGTGGGGCGTGCGGCGCTCATCGTCGGGTTTAGTCTCATCCCAGGCCTGATTTGGGCCACGGCCTTTGGCCGGCCCCGACATCAATCGCTCATTGTCGCGCTGCTCGCAGTGACGCTCACTGCGGAGTACGAGCGTTGGGAGAAGGATGCACCGCGCGCCTGGCACATCGCGGCCGGGCTAATGTGGGGCCTGGTTTGCTGGACGTCCCTTTACGAGCCGCTTCTCGTCGTGGCCCTGCTTGTCATCTACAACCTGGCCGTGCGGCGGCGGGAGAGCCCGGCCTTCGCCATCGCCTTCGGCGTGGTCATGCTGCTCGCGCTAGCGATCGAGGGCATTCATGTGTATGTCCCGCCACCCGAGGTCCGTCCGGTGTTGACGAACTGGCTGCAATTCATCGCGGAGATGCACGGGATGGCCGCCCCCCAGTTTGGCGATGCGATCACCTTTTCCTCCGCATTTTCCTCGCCGGTCTTCACGCTCTGCGAGGTTGGCAGCTTTCTCATGCTCATCGCGCTGCCGGCAATCGCCGTCTGGCTCTGGCGGCGAGGCGGCGCGACGGATCGATTCATCCTCTTTCTCGCGGTGGTGCTGGCTGGCTGTGCGCTTAACCAGCAACGCTGGCTGCCCTATGCCATGCTGGGCGAGCTTTTTTGCCTCGCGCGTTTCTTCCAGCTTATGCCCAACCGCTGGATCCGCGCTGGGCTGGCCACGCTTTTCCTGCTCAACGTGAGCAACGCGAACTGGGTGCAGATTCGCGGCGCGGCGTCCATTCCGGCGAATCAGCCGTCGCCCGAGCTGGCGCAGCTCGCCCGAGCGATCGATGCGCCAGGCGGCATCCTCGCGCCGTGGTGGCTGTCGCCGGGGCTGCTTTATTTTTCCGGCCAGCCCATCGTCAGCGGCAGCTCGCATTGCGGCATCACGGGCATTGCGGCCAGCGCGGAATTCTACGATTCCACTTCGTGGGACGACGCGATGAGCATTCTCCAGCGCCGCAAAGTGCGGTGGGTCGTGGTGTGGGATGAGCCGACTTACGTCTATCCCCTCCTCGGTTCATCGCAGGAGATTCTGGGCCAGGCGCCGAGCACAGAGAAGGAACCCGGCAACGCCGACGCGACCATCGCGCAGATGCTCGTGACGGATCAGCACGTGCCGGGCGACCTGCTGCGGCTGCGCGCTGTCACGCCGCACTTCAAGCTCTACGAGGTGGTGGAACCGGGCACGGCGGACGCGTCCAGCAGCGTGAGTTCGCCCGTGGCCGTGAGATAAAGCCCGCCTTCGACCGGCGTGCCAAGCAGCGTGCGCAGCGCATCGACATACGCCTGCACCTGACCGCGATAGATCGTCAGCAGGCTCGCCGCGTCCGTGCGGTTCGTCTTCCAGTCGATGACGCGCCAGCGATTTTCCGCGGGCGAGTAGACGGCGAGGTCGATCACACCTTCGACGCAGCGATTGTCCACCGGCCAGAGAAAAGGGAGCTCGCGATGGATGATCCGCCCGGGCTCCGCCAGCCAGCGGGCCAGCTCCGAGCCGCGCAGAACTTCCCATTCGCGCCGGGAGCGTTCGCGTTGCGGTGATGCCGGGAGCGCCCGGGCCACGTGATCGTCCCACGCCGCCGGAGGCTGCGACCACGGCAGCGCCTCCATGGTCTCGTGCCACCACATGCCGTAGAGAATGGCCGGGCTGTTGGGCGCGGGGTCCTCGCGTTCCATGGCAATTTCCGGTTCAGCCTCGACGGGCGGCCGATGCGCCAGCGCGTGCGGCGTCACGCGTTGGGGGATGGCGCGTGCCCGCGTCAGCGCGGCCTCGACATCGCCCGGCTTGAGGGCTGGATACGGCGGAATCAGTTCCGGCGCAGCCTCCCTCGGGGAGACGGGTGTTGGTGTCGGACGGATTTCCGACGGCAACGCCTGCCATACCGCGCGGGCGGGTTCCTCGTCGATCCGCAGCAGCTTGGCGGCGCAGTAGGGAAAGACGGGCTTTGCGTCATCGAAGACCACCTCGTCGTCGACTAGCACGAGCGTGTGCTTCGGCCGCGTGCAGGTCACGTAAAGCAGCCGTTGAAATTGCTGGCGCGCGCGCTGCTCGACGAACGCTTTCACGCCCGTTTCGTAGTCGGCCGAGTCGCGGTAGATGATCTCCTCGCCCTCGCGCAGGATGACGCGCGGGTAGCTGGTCGGCTTGTCGCCGAAGCTGCGGTGGAGAAACGGCACGATGACCGTCTGCCACTCCAGTCCCTTTGATTTGTGCCAGGTGTAAAGCTGCACCGCGCCGTCGCGCACCTCCTCGCCGGCCGGCGAAACTTCGCCCAGCGACTCGCGCAACTCGCGCGCGAGATCGGGAAGCGTCATGCCCTCTGCGGCATGCGAATCGATCAATGCAAGCAGCTCGCCAAATTCGCGATCGACCAGCTCAGGTGTTTCCTCCTCAAGCGACACCACGCGGTCCCGCAACCGGGTCCGGTCCATCAGCTGTCGAACGGCCAGGTGCAGGGGCAACGTCGCGACCCCCTCGCCCGCGCGGCGCAGGAGCGCGATCGCCTCGGCCACCTCGCCGTCGCGCTGCTCGTGCCGCACCGCCCGGTCGAGACGCAAGAGGTCGCCATTTCCGCCGGTGAAGAGCGCCATGGCCTCGTCGGCCGCACCGAAGATGTCGCGCAACACCCCGGCAATCTCGAAGCGATCCTCGGGATGAGCCGCGATCCAGACGAGCGCGGTCAGCCACGCGTGCGGCGTGGAACCGGCCTGGGATTCATCGCCGGAATGGAGCTGCGTCTCGATACCGGCGGCGCGCAAGGCGTTGTCGATGACGTGGAGCCAGTCGCGGCGCGGACAGAGAATCGCGACATCCTTCCAATCTTCCGCGCCCAGTCCGGCGCAACCCAGCCGCTGCATCTGCTCGGCCAGGAATCGCGCCTCGTGGCGTGCCCTTTTTTCGGTCGTGAGCTTCTCCTCGCCCACCTGCGGCACCGGGCAGCCCCAGCGCACCACCTGCCCCTCGCCTGCGCCGTCACGCGGCTGGAGCGGAACGAACTTCGCCTGGCCCTCCGCGCTATCGAGCAGCGGATCGAAGATGCGATTGACGAAGTCGATGATCGCGCGATCGCAACGGAACGTCACCGTCAGCTCCACGGCCAGGCCGGTGGGCTCCTTCACCATGTCGACGTGGATTTGCTGGTACGCTTTGAGATCGGAACGCGGCGCCCAAATGGCCTGCTGGAAATCGCCGACGATGCAGAAGGTCTGGCCTGGCGCCTGGCCGGGTGTTTCCGGAATCAGGCCGGCCACGCGGGCGAGTACTTCGAACTGGTTCTTGTCGGTGTCCTGCGCCTCATCGAGCAGCACGCTCCAACGCTCACGCCGCAATTCCTCGCGCACCGGTTCCGTGCGCAGCGCCTGCAGCGCCAACCGCACCTGGTCGTCGTAGGTCATCACGCCCTCGCGCAGGCGAAAGGTCGCGAAGTCGTTCGCCACGCGCCGCCCGAATTCGAGTGCCCCGCGGCGCAGCCAGCCGTTGAGTGGCGCAAACGTGTCCCGCCAAAGCTCCACGAATTCGGGCGGATTCTCGCAGCAGGTCGGCAACGGCGCAAAGCGGTCGCCGCGTTCCCATGCCGCCGTCCACCGCGCCAGCGCCTCCTGCCGCAAACCGACCGCCTTGCGCGTGGAGGGATGAAGGCCGGCAGTTGAAAAAGCCTGCACCCGCTTCACGTCGGGCAACGCTATCGCCTCGAGCTTGCCTTCTTCACCCGGCGCGACTGTGCGGCCCAGCCCGTAGAGTTCCTCCACGGTGAAGAAGGCAAAGAGATCGTGCAGCTCCGCTTCCTCAGCCGGATTGCGCTTGGCGCCGTGGATGAGAAAGCGTTCCCACAACTCGTCGTCCGAGCGCGGCAATGTTAACGCGCCCGGCAGGCCGAGGTAATGGCCAAAGCGGCTTAATAGCCGCACACAGAAGCTGTGGATCGTGCCAAAGAATGTCTGCTGGAAGGCGCGCTGCACACCCAGCTTGAGCTGCGCACCGCGCAGTGCGATCCGCGCGCGCGACTGCATCTCCTGCGCCGCCGCCACCGAGAACGTGACAACCACGAGCCGCGGCAGCAACTCCTCCGCATCCGGCTGGCTGGCCAGTTGAACGATGCGGTCGACCAGGCTGCGCGTCTTGCCCACGCCGGCCGGCGCGATGACGGAGATGTTCTTGTCGTGCACCTCGATGAAGCGCTGGCGATGCAGCGCATCCGCCAGCGGCACGACGACCGCGGCGAGTGGTTTTTTCTTCATGCGCCCTCCCCGCCGTGCTCGATGGCCCACTTGGCCCGCAGGACGTCGTGCGGGATGGACCGCGTGGTGAGCGGATAGTCAGGCGCGAAGCCGTGCTCGCGATCCTCCGCCGGCGACTGCCCGAAGACGCCGGACCGATGCATGGCGTCGAGCATGCGAAACGGTTCCTGCATCGCCTGCACCTTGTCGCCGGCCAGTTGGCGCTTTAGCTCCGTGCCGGGCGTGAGAACGCTCATCGTGACCGATTCCGCGTCCAGCGCCCGCAGGCCCAGTCCGTAAAGCGCGATCTGCAGACCGCGGCCTTTTTGCAGCCGCCGCTCGGTCAGTCCGGTATCGGAACCGGTCTTGAAGTCGATGACCCAGGCGCGGCAGTTCGTCAGGTCGGCCACTTCCGCCGAGACAGGCGCGGCAACCGTCGCGTTGGCCGATTCCAGCAGCAGCAGATCGACGCGTCCCCTCACCTCGAAGTCCTTGACCGTCGCGCCCGGCAGCGCAACGGCCAGGCTGCGCGGCAGCCGGATCTCCGTCAGCGCGGTGCGGCCGGTTAGTTCGGGGACGAGACCGCGCGCAATGCCGCACGCCACGCCTCGCGCCTGCTCCCACATCTGACGCCACCACGGATAGAGATCGAGAGCCGCGTCACGTGCGCGCTTTTGCACTGATTTCCAATCGCGTTCGGCGGCGGCCTTGACGCGATCTTCCAAGCCTTCCGGACTGCCGGAAGCACCCAGTGCGTCCGACAGCCAGCGATGCGTCCACGTTCCCAGCGACAACTTCCAGCTCAGGCCGCCCTCCGGCCACGCGTCGACCCCGACGATATGCGAGAGCCAGACAGCCGCCGGATGCGCGAGTGCGTTCTCCCATTCCTTGCAGGGCAGCTGCACCGGCGCGGCGGGCGGTTGAGTGAACGCGAATTCGTATCGCCCAAACGGCAATTCGGCATTGCGACGTGCGGCGTACGCCAGGTGCGTGGCCTGGATGGATTGCGCCTCGACCGGTGCCGAGGGAAAAACCGCCGCATGCTCACCGCAGCGGCGCGCCGTCTTGAGCACGAGGTCGCGCAGCATCGCGTCGTCGAGGACCTGCCCGGTCTTCACCTGCCAGGCATGGCTGAAGAAGTCGGAGGGAAGCGCGTTGCGGCCGTTCTCAATCGCGCGCGTGGCAAGGCAGATCGCGCCCTGCGTCAGGCGGAGCGCCGCGCAGAGATCGCGCAAGGCCAGATCATGGCGCTCCATCGGCAGCAGGCAGTGACCCCGGCCCGGCGCGACAATCTCCTGCCCCTCGCCCTGCTCGCCGCGGCGCGTGCTCTGGCGATTCAGCGTTCGCACCTGCGCGTTCAATTCCGCCAGCTCGTAGCGCGAGCCGAACGCGCCTGGCTCCGCCAGCCGTGGCCACACGCCTTCGTTCAATCCCGTAAGCACGAGATGCGACCACGTCTGCCCGGCCAGCTGTCCGTAGACGAGAAGATGAACCCTGCCGTAAAAGTGATTCCCCTCTGGCCGCACCCGCTCGCGCGAGTCGGCCATCTCGCGCAGCCAGGCCACGAAGGTGCGGCGCGACACCTGAAGATCCTCCAAATGCGCGGGCCCTTCCTCAGGCAGAAGCGCCTGCATCTCCTTCCAGTTGAGGCGCCGCAGCGCTGCCTGCACGATGGTTAGATAAGTCGCCATCGTTCCTTCCAGGGCCAACGTCGGGCGCTTGCGCAGGAAGTCGGCGAGGGCGCGTGACTCGGTCTCCTTCGGATTCAGATGCGCGGCGAGGAAATCGAGATCATCCACCATCGCCTCGCCCAGGGCGCGATCGAGCAGCGTCGCAGCCCGCTCCGCCGAGAGCAACGGAAGGCCCGTCTCCAGACCGCCGGCCTCGCAGGCGCGGAGCCACGCGATCAGGCGCCGCACGGTTGGTTCCTCCTGAAGCTCCAGCCAGGTCTGCCACGGACGCCTTTCGAAGGGCCCAGGCTGGAGTGCGCCCAGGCTGTCGTTCATCGGGACGCCCAAGTCGCGCAAGTGCGCGGCCACGCCCAGGGCCAGCGCGTCCGCCTCGGGAAAGACGAGGCCAAGCCGCGTGCAGTCAGGCAGGCGCAAATAATCGAGGGCTTGGAGAACGACGGAGCGCACCTGATCGCCCGGTTCGGCCGTCGCGATGAAATGGATTTCCGCCTCTCCCAAGGAGGACGGGGCACCGTCCTCATACGATTTTACCAGCGCATCAAAGGGCTCGGCTTCGGGCGCCTCGCCGACCTCGTAACCACTCCCGGCGAAAGATTCCCAGGAGTTGATCCACAATTCGTCAAGCGCTCTCCCAAACTCGCCCGGATGATCCAGCACGACGTCCGCGTCATCGGAAAACCGGCAGACGGCCTGCAGGAGGTCCCACAGGGGCCAGTGCGCCGCGTTGAAGCCGAGCACCAGCACGCGCGCGATGGGCTGGCGAGTTGGGGATGCCGCGGCGCGCAGTTCACGATGGAGACCCGCCTGCGTGGTCGCGCCCGCTGCCCGCAGCGCGGATTGGAACTCAGCCGCGAGCCGGCGCCCGTACGACACGCCATCGCGCGCGGGATCCCAACCGGAGCTGACCAAGAGGTCATAGCTGCGCAGGAACGAGGATGGTTCCTGCGCCAAGCTGCGGAGCGTCGCCTCATCATCACCCGGGCGTTCTCGCAGCAGCTTCTCTGCGCAAGCGCGTACGATCAGCGCCTGTTCCGTTTGGGTCCCCGCACGTTGCTGGGGGCAAATCGCTGCCTGAAGGAATTGGCGCGCATCGCTCGGCGTCCAGAACCTGACGCCCAGGAGCGCACGCTTCTCCTCCACCAACCGGCTGCGCAAATAGAAGCCTTGCGCGCGATCCGGCGTAAGGACCACGGTGGGTCGCTCCTCCCGCCAGGCTTCGACGCCGCGCAGCCACGGTGCCGCCGTTTCGCGCCACGTGTCTCCTCCGCTCAGCACCAGGCGAATGGCCATGGACATGCATACGCCGCGCCGCGCCCGCTGCCAACCTCGCCATTTGCCTCGGCGCGCACATTCGGCCACAATGACCCATGGCTTTCTCCTCCATGCGCGCCTTCGCCGAAAAACTGGAGGCGGAGAAGGAACTGATTCGCATCACGGAGCCGGTGGCCACGGAGCTTGAGATCACCGCCCTCGCCGACCGCGAGATGAAATCGCCCAACGGCGGCCGCGCCTTGCTGATCGAAAAGCCCCTGCTGCCCAACGGCTCGATCTCGTCATTCCCGGTCCTGATCAACGCCTTTGGCTCCAGGCGCCGCATGGCCCTTGCGCTGGAAGTCACCGATGTCGACGAGATCACTGACCAAATCGCCTTCCTGCTCAAGGCCAAGCCGCCGAGGTCGCTCGCCGATGCGTGGACGCTGTTGCGCGAAGGCTTCGACCTCATCCACACCCGGCCCTCGCGCGTCACCACCGGCCCGTGCAAGGAGGTCGTGCACCGGCTGGACGACGGCTGGGACAAGTTCAGCCTGGCCGATGTCCCGGTCCTCAAATGCTGGCCGCGCGACGGCGGCCCGTTCGTTACCCTGCCCACGGTCTACACGCAGGATCCCGATTCGGGCGACCGAAACATCGGCATGTACCGAATGCAGATTTTCGACGGGCGCACCACCGGCATGCATTGGCAGTTGCACAAGGTCGCCGCGCGCCACGGAAAGCGGTACTACGAGACCGGCCAGCGCATGCCGGTCGCCGTGTGCCTCGGTGGCGACCCCGTCATGCCCTTTTGCGCCATGGCGCCGATGCCGGACGGCCTGGATGAAATCCTGCTGGCCGGCTTTCTGCGCAAGAAGTCAGTCCCGCTAGTGAAGTGCGAGACAATCGATCTGGAAGTGCCGGCCCATTCGGACTTCGTCATCGAGGGCTACATCGATCCAACCGAGCCGCTGCGGCCCGAGGGCCCGTTCGGCGATCACACCGGCTTCTACACGCCGGTCGATGGCTACCCCGCCTTCCACGTCACCTGCATCACGCATCGGCGCGACGCGATCTATCCGGCCACGATTGTCGGCAAGCCGCCCATGGAGGACCTCTACATGGGCCAGGCTAGCGCGCGGCTTTTCTTGCCGGTGTTCAAGATGAACTTCCCCGAGATCGTCGACATGGCGCTGCCGGCGGAGGGCGTGTTCCACAATCTCGTCTTCGTCAGCATCCGCAAGCAGTACCCGTATCAGGCGTACAAGATTATGCACGGGCTCTGGGGGATGGGGCAGATGATGTTCACCAAGATCATCGTCGTGGTCGACGCGCACGTGAATGTCCACGACACCAGCGACGTGCTCTTCCATCTCTGCGCGAACATCGATCCGCAACGCGACAGCCTGTTGACCAAGGGCCCGTGCGACTCGCTCGATCACGCACCGAGCGTGGCGAACATCGGTTCGCACATCGGTTTCGACGCGACGAGCAAACTCGCCGGCGAAGGGTATCCGCGCGAATGGCCGGAGGAATGCGCGCTGCCCGCGACACTCCTCGAGGAGATGGAAAAGCGTTTTCCCCGCGGCCGCTGAGACGTGCCGCCAACCGTTTTTCTAGAGGTAAAATCGGCTTGGTGACGCGCCGTACGTGTCCAATCCGAAAAACAAAAAGGGAGAGACCCTTTCGGATCTCTCCCTTTTCTTAGAGACTAGAAGTTATTTCTTCTTCTTAGCCGTCTTCTTAGCGGGGGCCTTCTTGGCCGTAGTTTTCTTCTTAGCTGCCATGGAGAATCACCCCCTTTGCAAATCGCACATGCTGCGCGAAATCGTGTCCAACGAAATTGATCACTGCACAACGATTAAGTTTTTCGCGTGAGAGCGTCAAATTTAATTTGCGCAAAAGTGAAAATAGTTTTGTCCGCGCGTTCACGCCGCGCGCGCCAAACGCGCCAAAATCTCGCGCGCAATTTCCGCGACGGGCCACAAACGGCCGAGCCCTTCGTAACCGCACGCGAGCATTCCCGCCTCCGGCCCGATGAATTCCACGCCGCGCGCTTTTAGCAGCGCGACGTTGTCGCGCGTGGCGGGATGATGCCACATCTTGCCGTTCATCGCGGGCGCGAGCACGACCGGTGCAGGCGTGGCGAGCAGCAGCGACGTGAGCAGATCCGGCGCGAGTCCGTGCGCCAGTTGCGCGATGAGATGCGCCGTCGTCGGCGCGATCAGGACGAGATCCGCTCGGTCCGCGAGCGAAATATGCGCGGGCTGGCCCTCGCGCATGCCGTCGTTGTCGCGCGTGTAGACCTCGCGCCTGGTCAGCGCCTGAAAGGTGAGCGCGGTGATGAACCGCAGTGCCTCCTCGGTCAGCACCACATCGACCTCCACGCCTTCCTTCGTCAGCGAGCTCGCGAGGTCCGCCGCGCGATAAGCCGCAATGGAACCGGTCACGCCCAGAACAATCCGCTTTGCCATGCTCCAATAAGAGCGCGGGGCCGGCGGCTTGTCGAGGGAGCGGGCTTGTGATGGACCAGCCCGCGAAGTACCGTCCCACTATGAGCACCGTTCAGGAGATTCGCGATGCGAATGCGAAATTGCCGGAGCTACAGCGCTTTGAATTAATGCACTTGCTGCACTCACAGTACGAAAGCGACGAGCTGGAAACGGCCGAAATGCTCGCGGACACCATGGAGGGGAAGAATCAAATCGACGCCGGCCAAGGCATCCCCTTACGGGAAGCCCGCAAACTGACCCGCACGTGGACGACGAAGTAGTTTTCTCTCCCAAGGCGCTGCCAGCCTTGCAGGGATCACTGCTTACATTGCGTTGGAAAATCCCGAGCGCCGAAACTTTTCGGCAACGAACTGCTCCATCAGGTGATGACCTTGGAGAAATTTCCGGCAATCGGCTCGGTGACGAGCCATAATCCCCGCTGGCGCAAATTGTTTCTGCACCTTACGTCATTACGTATCGGATCGATCACCATCTCAAACGTATCGCGGTCCTCAGTTTCGCCACGGAACCCGTCGACCTGTTTAGACAATGCTTGTTGAAATCCAAATCCAGTGCCCGCACTGCGGGGAGATCATCACCACGACTGCGGATACCTCGCAGGGCGACTACACGACCATCGAAGATTGCGAGGTCTGCTGCGCGCCCATGAACATCGAGGTGGTTTGCGAGGTGGGCCAGGTGCAGGACGTTCGGGTGACGCTGGCCTGAGGATGAACGCGCTCATCCTTATTGATGTGGGCAACACCCGCCTGAAGTGGGCCACAGTTACCCCCCGCGGCGTGATCAAGGTGCAGGGCGCGGTTCCTACCGCCCGTGTGACCCCGCGCTGGGCAGCCTCGTTCGCGAAGCAGCATGCCGGCGTTTGCGTTGTCGCAGCTTCCGTGGTGCCCGCTGTTTCCACCCTGCTGCGCTGCGCCTTGCCTGCGATCACGCTGGTGGGGGGCACGCTGCGTGGGCTTCCGCTAACCTTTGCATACCTAAATCCGGCGGAGATCGGCGCTGACCGGATCGCGGCTGCCATCGGCGCGGGCAGTTCCGCTCCCGCCATCATTCTCAACTGCGGTACGGCCACGGCGTTTGGCGTGCTGGATCGCCGTGGACGCTTTGCCGGCGGTGCGATCATGCCCGGCATGGACACGCAGTTGCGGGCTCTGGCATCACGAACCGCGCAGCTCCCGCTTGCTAATTTGGCCGCCACGCCCCGGGCACTCGGCAAATCAACGTCGGCGGCGATCCGGGCCGGCGTCGTGTTCGGGTGGCAAGGCGGCGTTGCGGAAATTGTCGCCCGCCTGCGTCGTGAAATGGGGCGAAGTGCCCGCGTCATCGTCACCGGCGGCGAGGCGCAGCACCTGCGCGGCGCGCGCGGCCTGGCGAACGCGGAGTTCAGGCCTTTACTCGTCTTCGAGGGACTGCGCATCATAGCCAACGCTCTCCATGAACGCGCCTCCTGAGAACCGCCTTGCGCGGAAATTCCAACAACTGAAGGAGCGCGGCCAAAAAGCGTTCGTCGCCTACATCACCGCTGGCGATCCCTCACCCGCCCTCACGCCCGAGCTCGTTTGGGCCCTTGAGCGCGCCGGTGCGGACATCGTCGAGCTCGGCGTGCCGTTCTCCGATCCCCTCGCCGATGGCGTGGTCAACCAGCTCTCCGCTCAGCGCGCGTTGGCCGCCGGTACGACTCCCGCCCATGTGCTCGACCTCGTGCGCACCATCCGCGAGCAGTCGCAGATTCCCCTCGTCCTCTACACCTATTTCAACCTGCTCTATGCCTTTGGCGTGGAACGCTTCTGCATGCAGGCGCATGAGGCCGGGGTGGACGGGGTGCTCATCCTCGACCTGCCGCCGGAGGAAGATGCCGGGCAGCTGGGCCACCTGGCGCGCATCTGCCTGGTCGCCCCCACGAGCCCGGCAGAGCGCATTGCGCAGATCGTCAAGCAGGCCAGCGGCTTCATCTATTACGTCTCGCGCGAGGGCGTAACGGGCATGCAAGCCAGCATCGGTCAGGGTGCGGAGGCCCGGGTTGCGCTGATTCGGAAGCATACCGCCCTGCCCGTGTGCATTGGTTTCGGCATCTCCACGCCGGAACAAGCCCGTGCTGTCGCGTCGCAGGCCGATGGCGCCGTGGTCGGCAGCGCGCTGGTGAACCAAATTGCGCAGTGTGCGGAGGATCCCCAGCTCGCCCGCCGGCTGGAGGACTTCGCCCGGCCACTGGCCGAGGCAATCCACGCTTAGACGCGTTGCGCTTGAGGCAGGTGCGAAACTTGCTAGGATAGGGACATGACGTTGCGTCGAGACGCCGCCTGGGTGCTGGCCGTCTTGCTTTCCGCCGGGCCCGCGTGGTCCGCGAACAAGGACGTGTCGAAGTACGAGGACCTTGGCTCGCGCAAGTATTCACAGGGCGATCTCAACGGGGCGATCAGTGCCTTCGACCAGGCGCTTCGGCTCGATCCCAAGTCCGCGCGCATCTACAACGATCGCGGGCTGGCTCGCTACGACCAGGGCAGCCTCGACGACGCCATCGCCGATTACGACGCAGCCATCCGGCTTGATCCCAAGTTTGAGGACGCCTACGTGAACCGCGCCATGGCGCGCAACGATCGCAGCGATTGGGATGGCGCCATCGCGGACGACTCGGCCGCGCTACAGCTCAACCCCCAGGACGCGTACGCTTATAATAACCGGGGCTGGTCGCGCTACCGCAAAGGCGACATGCCGGGCGGTCTGGCGGATCTCAATCAGGCCATTGCGCTCGATCCGAAGCTGGCGCAGCCGTACGCCGACCGTGGCGTGCTCAAGCGAGAGCAGGGCGATGCCCGGGCTGCGCTGGACGACTTTGACCGCGCCGTCGCATTGGACACCACCAACCCCGATACCTACGTCAATCGCGCCCTGGCGCGCCGCGACTTGAGCGATGACGCGGGCGCCGAGTCGGACGACAACAAGGCAATCGCACTCAAGCCGACCGAGGTCGACGCCTATTCTGACCTCGGCGACATGAAATTCGATGCGGGCGACTACGCGGCCGCAGCCAACAATTACGACGCGGCGATCCGCAATGGCTCCAAGGACACCGATCTCTTCAATAAGCGGGGCTTGGCCCACTATCACCTTGGCGCGACCGACGCGGCGGAGGCCGACTACAACGAAGCCCTCTCGCTGAATGGCCAAAGTGCCTCCGCCTACGCCAATCGTGCGAATCTGCAGCGATATCTCGGTAACAGTGCGGCCGCGCTGGCGGATGCCAACCGGGCGCTGGAGATCGATCCGAAGTTTTCGGATGCCCTCAACGATCGGGGCGTTCTCAAGCAGGCGGCAAACGACGTCGCAGGCGCGGAAGCCGATTACCGGCAGGCGATTTCGTGCGACCCGAAGAATGCGGAGGCCTATAGCAACCTGGGCAGCGTGCTGGTGGACGAGGGCCGGTATGCGGAAGGCGCGCGCGCGTGCACCCAGGCGCTCAATTACGCCTCTCGTTTTGCGCAGGCCCGCGACAATCGCGGCGTGGCGGAATATCACCTGCACCAGTACCGCGACGCGATGGCCGATTTCGACTCCGCCCTGCAGGTCGATCCGGATGACCAGCAGGCTTACAACAACCGCGGCCTCACCGAGCAGATGCAGGGCGACCTGGATTCCGCCCTCTTCGACTATAATCGCGCGCTGGATATTGCCCCCAGTTACACGCAAGCCCGGACCAATCGCGGGTGGGCAGAATATCGCCACGGCGACTGGCTGGCGGCGCTGCGCGATTTGCTCTAGCCAAACCCGGT
>CAJCIA010000200.1 GCA_903970275.1 Betaproteobacteria bacterium | reverse complement strand
CGATAACCTTTCGCCACGCCCGGCAATCATGGACCGCCGCTACAGAAGACCTCTCATTCCTACCCCGCTTCAACAAGGCGAGGACCTCCGAAGGTAGCCGGCGTCGGCCCGACGCCGGTCGCGGCCACAAGAGCTCGCATCGCCGAGCCAGCTCCGCTCCGCGATCCACGCGCCCGCTTCTATTCGCTTCGGAATAGGCGCACGCCGCTTCTTAAGTCAGCCCCTCGCAAATCCGCCGCGCCACCAGCGGACCTTCGTAGACAAAGCCCGTGTAGAGCTGCAGCAGGTCCGCGCCGGCCGCCAGCTTCTCCCGCGCATCGTTCGCGTTGAAAATCCCGCCCACGCCGATGATCGGCACGGCGGTCAGGCGGCGCAGCGCGCGGATGATTTCCGTGCTGCGCGCGGCGAGGGGACGTCCGCTCGCACCGCCTTCCTCCTGCACCGAGAGGCCGCGCTTCTCGATGGTCGTGTTGGTCGCGACGATGCCCGCCAGTTTGTATTTCTCGACCGCGGCGACAATCGCGTCGAGATGCGGCGGCTCCAGATCCGGCGCAATCTTGAGCAACAACGGACGCGCGCAACCCGTATCTTCCTCCCGCAGCGGCGCGAGGATCGAATCGAGCAGCGCCCCTTGCTGCAGGTCGCGCAGGCCCGGCGTATTGGGCGAACTCACGTTGACCACCAAATAATCGGCCAGCTCGCGGGTGCGGCGAAAGCACGCGAGGTAATCGCGCCCCGCGTCTGCCAGCGGCGTGTCCTTGTTCTTGCCCAGGTTGAGCCCCACGGGCGTTTTCGGCCAGCGGCCCGCATTCTTGATGTTCTCCAAGCGACGCGCCACCTCCTCCACGCCCACATTGGGAAAGCCCAGCCGGTTGATCAGCCCCTGTTCCGCCGGCAGGCGAAAAATGCGGGGGCGCGGATTTCCCGGCTGCGGCCGTGGGGTGACCGTGCCGAGTTCCATGAAGCCGAATCCCAGCTGCGGCCAGCGCGTCACGCCCTGCGCATTCTTGTCGAATCCCGCCGCAAGCCCGACCGGATTGGGAAACGTAAGCCCGAATAGTTTGCGCCGCAGCGCAGGAAACTCGCGGCGGGCAAACGGCGCCAGCAGCTCCGCAAGCGGCGTCCGCGTCAGCGCCGTCAGCGAGGCGTGGTGCACCCATTCCGGATCGAGCCGAAAGAAAAGCGGGCGCGCGAACTGGCGATACACGGGTGCGAAGTTAAAAGGTAAAAGGAAAAAGGTAAAAGTAGAACGCTGCGGGCCCGCCCCCGTTCCGTCTTTTACCTTTCCACTTTTACCTTTTACCTTGGCACATGCCCGAGCTCGCCGAAGTGGAATGGTTTCGCAAACAGTGGGATCCCGGCCTTGGCCAGCGGATCGAGGACGTGCTGCTGCACGACAAGAAGCGCATTTTCCGCGGCGGCGACGCGGCCGCGCTGCAAAAAGCACTCACGGGCGCGACGCTCGAGCGCTCGGAGGCGCGAGGCAAGCAGATGCTCTTCGTGGCGAAGTCGCCGCGCGGGAAAACCCGCGCCTGGCTTGGCCTTCATCTCGGCATGACCGGCAACCTGCGGGTGGAGAAACCCGATTTCGCGCCCGCCAAGCACGATCATCTTGTCCTGCGGCAGAAGAAGCAGGCTCTCGTCTTCAAGGACGCCCGCCTCTTCGGCCGCGTGCTCTTTGGCGAAGGGAAGGAGCCGCCGGAATGGTGGGCCAAGCAGGCGCCCGATCTTCTTGGCACCGCGTTCACTAAAACCGCCTTGGCTGATTTTCTGAAGCGCCGCAAGAAGGCGCCGATCAAGGCCGTGCTGCTCATGCAGGAGCGCTTTCCGGGAATCGGCAACTGGATGGCCGACGAAATCCTGTGGCGCGCCGGCATCCACCCCGCGCAGCCTGCCGGCACACTCGACGCCAAGGAAATCGGCGCCTTGTTTCGCGACATCCGCGGCGTCTGCCGCGACGCACTCCGCATCATCGGCAAGAATTGGGGCGACCCGCCCGATTCCTGGCTCTTCAACCACCGTTGGCAAAAAGGCGGCACCTGTCCCAGGACCGGCGCCAAGCTCAAGCACGCCACCATCGGCGGCCGCACGACGTGCTGGTCGCCCGCGCGGCAAAAGCTCAGATCGTGATGACATCGCGCGCCATTCGATGCATTCTCAGGGCGTGACTCTCCAGGAAATCGCGGCCGCCACCTCCGCGGATGGCAGCTCCATCAAGGCCGAGGTCATGTGCCAGGTGCTCAAGGCGCGGGAGGGCATGACGCGCCAGGGCAAGCCGTTCCTTGAACTCGAGATTGGTGACGGCACGGCGACGGAAAAATTCAAGATTTGGGAGGACAACCAGGCCTACGACAGCTGCGCCGATCTGCAGGACGGCGACTGCGTGAAGATCGATGCGACGTTTTTCCGCAACCAGTACGGCATGAACGTCGACGGCCTGCGGCTGCGTTGGCTGGAAAAGCAGGAGATCGCCGATCTCTTTGGCGGCACGCCCGAGCGCCGCGCCGCGCTCGAGCGCGATTGGGCTGACGTGGAGAAGATCGTGGCCGAGCTGAAGGACCCGCGGCTGCGCGCTCTTTGCCAGCTTTATCTCGGCGAGTATGGCGAGAAGTTCCGGCGCGCGGCGGCGGCCCGGGATTATCATCACGCGCGGCGCGGCGGCCTGCTCGAGCACACGGCGCAGATGCTTCGTTCCGGGCGTGCCCTCTCGACGGTCTATGCCGGCCTCAATTGGGACCTCGTGCTCACTGGCGTGCTCTTTCACGATTCCGGCAAGCTCTGGGAACTCGATTACCAGCCGCAGGGTTTCGTCAGCCCCATGACCACGATGGGCGAACTGCTCGGTCACATCACCATCGGCATCGAGCTGGTGAACAAGCTCTGGCGCCAGCTCGAATCCAATCCGGATTTTGCCGCCGCGGCCCACACGCCCGCCGCGGCCGCGGTGCGCGAGCACCTGTTGCACCTCATCGCCTCGCACCACGGGCTCAAGGAATACGGCGCGCCCGTCACTCCGCGCACCCCCGAGGCCTGGATGCTGCACCACATCGACAATATCGACGCGCACCTGGAAATGCTCGCGCAAACCTATCGCGACAAGGGCCAGGTCAGTCCGGGAATTTACGATTACCGGCGGCCGCTGGAAGGCCGTGCCATCGCCCCGCTGCCGAGCTGGCTGGAACCTGTCGCGTCGCCCTCCACCGAAGAGGATTCGTCCTGACCGACGTATCTGCGCTCACGCCCATCTTGGCTGAAGAAACCCGGCCCGTTTTGCCGTAAGCACCAACTACCCTCCGCATGCGGCGCGATTCTCCGTCCTCCCAGCGTGAGGAATCCCCGCCACTCGGCTTATTCCCGAAGCTGGTGGCGGTGTTCGTTGTCACCCTGGTCGGTGCGGCGCTTGGGCGGAGGCTCGAACGAGCCGCCACCGAACACCCGCTTGGGCGGTACCCCGCCGGCTTGCCGGGCCCGGACGCCACTGCTGATAGCGCGCTGACCCGGCAAGCCAATGGAGCTTCCCTGCCGCGCAGGAAACCCCGCGCATGGATCTGGTTCACGGCGACCCTGGCGGCCATCTTCGCCTTCTATTTTTGGAATACCTATTCCAGCAATAATGATTTTTTCAATGGAGACGGCGGTCGCTATGGCGACATGGCCAATGCCTTTCTCCATGGTCATCTCTACCTATTAATCGAGCCGGATCCCAAACTCCTCAACTCGCCCAATCCTTATGATCCTCACGCGGATCGCGGCGACATTCTGTGGGATGGCTGCTTCTATAAAGGCAAATATTACTTTGACCGCGGCGTTACGCCGGCGCTCTTTCTCTTCTGCCCCTATCAGTTGCTTACCGGGCATATCATGCATCAGGCGCTCGCTTTCCTGATTATTTGCGTTGTCAATGTCCTGCTTTTTACGGCGTTGTTGAGATTGATGGTGCGCTTCCGATTTCCGCACGTCCCGCTTTTCTGGCAGGTGGCACTCGTGCTGGTCTATAGTTTTTCCAATCTCGCTCTCTATCATATGAGGCGCGGCTGGATGTATGAGATGGAAGAGATGGCCGGAGCTACGGCGCTCCTTCCTCTCCTCATCTCGCTCTTTCTCGTGCTTCATCTGCTGCGCCGGAGAACGTTCTGGATGTTCATGACGGGGCTAACCTACGGACTGGCGGCGGCGACGAGGGACAATTATATATTTGCCGGCGTCGCCCCCTTCTTCGTCTGGTTTTATCTGCTTCGAACCAGAAGCCGCGAGGGCCTGAGCGGGAGGAAGTTCTCGCTTCAAACCGCCATCATGGTGTTGCCCGCCGCGCTAATTGGTCTTGCCATCGCGTGGTACAATCAGGCGCGCTTTGGCAGTCCCGTCGATTTCGGCCAGGAATATTGCCTGAATTCCTATGACATGACCGCGCCCCGGTTCAGCATCTGGTATCTAGCTGACCGGATCTGGGAGGACTTGTTCATGCCGCCTCTTTTCAGCCACCGGTTTCCTTATGTTTATCCCGGCCCGCGTTTGCTTCCTGGCGTCTATGCAGATCGATTGGTCTGGGGCCCGGTTTGTTCCATGTTCGGCTGCGCGCCGGTTTGCTGGTTTGCGTTCTTGTGGCAAAGGGAAGTGATGCGCCTGCCCCATGCGTCGGAAATCCAAGCGCTTAAGGTTTTCGGCTTTAGCGTCTTTGCCGCGTGGCTCATGGTCACGATTCCGGATCTGACCTATTATGCCATCGATATCCGGCACGTCATCGATATAGGAATGCCGCTCTTGGTGCTGGCCACGCTTAGCATCCTGGCGCGACGCGAACGTGCCTCCTTTAGCATGGGCTATGTGCTCGTTCTCATTCCGGCGATGCTCATCAGCATCTATGTTGGGTTCGCCTTTGGACTGATTGGAACCTGGGATTGGATTCACATCGGCGGGCCTTAATTTGCCGAAGGCCTCTAAATTGTACCGGAGGTCTGTGACCGCCGACGAACAGGGCGAGATTGTCGACCGGGTCCCCTCTGTCATAGACGCGGCAATTATCGGCCGGCTTGTCGCAGCAACCCGATCGACTCGCCCGCGTGCGCCCGCAACGAAACCAGCGCTGGCCCAAGATGCTGGCTCAGCATCGTGGGCGTGAGACCCTCCTCGCATTCCCGAACCGCCAGCACGAGGTCCGCCGCGTGTCCGTGCAGCCACACGCCCAGCTTCGCGGCGTCGAGCGGCTTCAGCTTCTGCGCCAGCAGGCCCGCGATGATGCCGGTCAGTGTGTCGCCCGAGCCGCCGGTGCTCAGGCCCGGGTTGCCGGTCGTGTTGATGAAGAACGGCTCGCCCCGCGCAGCGATGAGCGTGCGCGTGCCCTTCAGTACCAGGGTGACATCGTGCGTCTGGACGAACTCGCCCGCCACTTGCTCGCGTTCGTCGGGCGTGAACTTGCGGCCGATCAGCCGGTGCATCTCGCCCACATGCGGCGTCAGCACCACGGGTCCCGTGGCGTCCTTCAACAAATCGAGATTTTGCGCCAGCACGGTGAGCGCATCCGCATCGATCACCACCGGACAGCCTACTGCGAGCACCGCCCGCAGCATGCGCAGTGCGCGCGCATCGGTGCCGATGCCCGGCCCAATGGCCACCACCGAAGCGCCCGCTACCACCTCCGGCGTCGTCACACCGCGCCACGCGGAAACCATCGATTCCGGCGGCGCATGCGCGGCCACGACTGGCTGCGCATCAGGATGCGTCACCACCGACAGCAGCCCCGCGCCGAC
>CAJCIA010000199.1 GCA_903970275.1 Betaproteobacteria bacterium | reverse complement strand
ACGGTGCGGCCGGGCAAGTTCTGGTTGAGGATCGCGCGCGTGAGAACGGCTGCCTCTTCCGCACGCTCGGGTCCTCGCCACATCGACGTGTCGGACAACACGCCGCGCACGTCCGCGTAGCGCGTCAGCAGGAAGAGCCCCGCGCGTTCGTCGCGGTTCACCGGACATTCGGTACGCAACCGGTCGAGGAGCGCGTGCGGATTTTCGTTGAAGGTCGGATTGAGCGGCGTCAGATCGAGAACGGTCGGCAGATCGGCCATGAATCAGCGCTCCTCGCGAGGCGGGAACAGCCTTAGCCTAGAACTGACGATTTGTCACTTCGATATCGCACCGGAAATGGCCGAGCTGTGCTTGGCGCCCTTGAAATAGGCCGGGCGGCAATGCTCGCTAAGAGCACTCTGCGAATCCGTGGAGCGGGGGCTCGAATGACGGAGAAACCGTATGCGCAAGTTTTCGCTTTCCGCGATTGTCACCGCACTGCTCCTGTCGAGTACATCCATCAGTTGGGCCGATAACTGGGCCGGCGTGACTTACGCCAATCCAGTTCTCTGCCCTAACCCCGTTATCGGCTGTGAATACATCTCCTCTGGCTCTAGTCCAAACTATCCCACGACGGCGGGTGCTCAAGTCACGCCGGCAAACTCTTACGTGGCTCTGTTCCAGCAACAGACACAGACGCCCGGAGGGATTACCTTGGATTACGAGACAGCAGGGGTCGTGAGTCTCAGCAATTTCGCGAGTTCCGGCAGCGTAGCCGCGTTGTCTTCCCAACTCGCCGGGGTGTCTTCTCAACTCGCTGGCGTGTCTTCTCAGCTCGCCGCGGTATCTTCTCAACTCGCGAAATACAGCAGCCAGAGCAACAAGGGCATCGCCATGGCCTATGCAATGGCCGGCGTTCCCGATCTGCACGACGACGAGCACATCGCGTTCGCGGGCAACTGGGGCACGTTCCAATCGCAAAACGGCTTTGCGATCGGCGCAGCCTACCGTCTCACCGACCACGTCAGCGCCAACGCGGGCCTCGCTGCCAGTGCGGACGGCCAACAATATGGCGGACGCGTGGGATTCCGGATCGGTTGGTAATGGTCCAGGCGAAGCGCGTCGCCAACCGGCGGCGCGCGTCAACCCTTCGGCGTGAGATCGGCGCCGTTCACATGGATCTGGGACAGCGTCGCGGCGACCGTGCCGTAGCCCGTCGTGGCCCAGACCTTCAGCGCGATCTCGTAATGTCCGTTGGGCACGCTGGGGTTCGGCACGTCCACGAACCAGCCATAGATCGGCGGGAAGGCTTTTCCCTCTTTCACGATCTTCGGCTTGAAGCCGGCGATCTGGTTGTAGTGCATTTCGCACAGATGCGCCTTGCCGTGGCCGAGCGCCACGTCGACGTCGGGTCTCTCGTCTTTGAGATATTTGAACTCGATGTTGTAGCGGCGGCGGCCGTCGAAGACGGGTGCGACGGTCCCGCAGGGATTGGCGGCGTCGGACTTGAGGCCCGCGAGCACCAGCGTCACCGCGCTTAGGGGATCGAGGCCTTCCTTCTTCTGCTCCGCGGTCACAGGATATTGAGTCAAGTTATACGGCGGATCGGCCTCGACGGTCGGATCGGCGCCGGTGAATGTCACCTTCACACGCTCTTTCTTGTCGGACCCGCGCTGATAGAAGGAGTCATACTCCGCCGGTTCGAGGCCATGCGGCGAGACCTGACCGCTCGAGCTTGCCTCGATCTTGGCCTGCCAGAACATGGTGACGATTCCGCTCGTCTCGAAATGCGAGATCGTGCTGTAACCTTCGGGTTTGAACTTCGAATCGAAGTCGGTATGGCCGAACGAAATCCCCCAGAAGCTGATCGTGTAGGCGACGCCCAGCGACGAGCCGTTTTCCAGGCTTGCCACTTTGGTGGGTTTGGCCTGATCGCCGGCGGCGGGCAGCGCGAGCGCCGCAGAAAAGGCGGCCAGCAGAGGTACGCGAACCGAACGGCGCAACATGGTCATCTCCCGGATGTGGTGGCGATCATAGTAACGCGCGGCTGGGCGGTCCAATCGTGAAGGGGCGAGGGTTAAAGATCGGCGAGCACAATCTGGCGGCCGCTTTGCGGGCCAAGGACCGCCGCGCGCTGGCGCAGGCGATCACGCTCGTCGAATCCACGCGCCGACAGGATCGCGAAGCCGCCGAGACGCTGCTGGCGGCGGTGTTGCCTGAAACGGGGCACGCGGTCCGCATCGGCATTTCCGGGGCGCCGGGCGCTGGCAAGTCGACGTTCATCGAAGCGTTCGGGTCCTATCTGACAGGTGCGGGAAAACGCGTCGCCGTTTTGGCGGTAGATCCCTCGTCGCAACGCTCGGGCGGTTCGATCCTGGGCGACAAGACGCGCATGGAGAAGCTGGCGCGCGATCCCGACGCCTTCATCCGCCCTTCGCCGGCAGGCACGACGTTGGGCGGCGTGGCGCGGCGCACGCGCGAAGCGCTGCTCCTGGTCGAGGCTGCGGGTTTCGACGTGGTGCTGGTTGAGACGGTGGGCGTGGGCCAATCGGAGACCGCCGTGGCCGAGATGGTCGACTTGTTCGTCCTGCTGGTCAGTCCCGGCGGCGGCGACGATCTCCAGGGCATCAAGCGCGGTGTGATGGAATTGGCCGATCTGGTCCTGGTCACCAAGGCCGATGGCGACCTCGTGCCGGCGGCCAATCGCGCCGCCTCGGACTATCAAGGCGCGCTCCATCTCATGCGGCCCAAATATCCGGGGCTGTTTCCGCAGGTCACGAAAGTCTCGGCGCTCAGAGGCGAGGGCGTGGCCGAGGCCTGGGCGGCCATGGAGGCTTTCCGTGGCGCCCTGGCCGACGGGGGACATCTCAAGCTTCTCCGGGAACTGCAGGCCCGGCGTTGGTTCTGGAGCGAGGTGGAGGCTGTCCTGAGCGAGGAAATTGCGGCGGATCCGGCCACGGCTGCGGCCGCTGCCAGGCTGGAAGCCTCCGTCATTGCCGGCAAGGCACTACCCCATGCCGCCGCGCGCGATTTGATCAGAGGCTTTCGGCGCGCTTGACTGGCTGCTTGACTGCTGGGGGCCATCCCCTTATGACGACCCCTCTTTTTTCGGAACGAGAGGCAAAGGCTATGTCGCGGCGCTGCGAATTGACGGGCAAAGGCGTGCTCGTGGGGCACCATGTCAGCCATGCCAATAACAAGACCAAGCGGGTCTATCGCCCGAACCTGCAGGTCGTGTCGCTCGCCAGCGAAGTGCTGGGTCAGAATGTGCGTCTCAAGATCAGCATGAACGCCCTGCGCTCGATCGATCGCTCTGGCGGCCTCGACGTTTTCATCATGAAGTGCAAGGACGCAACGATGTCCGAGCGCGCGCAGAAGTTGAAGCGCCAGATCGTCAAGAAGCAGGCGAAGGC
>CAJCIA010000198.1 GCA_903970275.1 Betaproteobacteria bacterium | reverse complement strand
CATGGCGAGATAGAGCAGGTGCGGCTTCTGCGCCTGCTGCAGCAGCGGCTTGTACTTCACGAAGGGCGGCTCCTTCGCGTCGATGATGCGGTCCAGCATCTCGATGCAGACCAGCGTGTGCTCGTCCGCGGTGTAGCGATGAAAAAACTCGTGCTGCACGAGATTGGTCATCGGGCGGAATTCGGGGAAGAGTCGGCCGAGAAAGCCAAGCTCGTGCATCGTGCGCAGGGCGTGGCCCACCTGGCCCTTGCGTGAGAAGATGGCCAGCAGCGCGTCGCGCACCGCCGTCTGGTAGATAAACGCGCGGTTCACCATGTTGAGGCGCCGGCGCAACCGCATCTTCAGCTCGGCGCCCAGCTCTGCGTTGTGCTGCTGCGCGAGGAGAAAGACGCGCACCAGCCGCAGCGGCTCGTCGGCGAAGGTGCCGGGCGAGGCGGCCTCCAGTTCGCCGTTCTCCAGGATGAAGCCGTCGATCTCCTGCCGGTGCGTGGCGGCGAAGGGAAGAAAAGCCCAGCGCGGCTTGGTCTTGCGCGTGGCGCCGCACAGGCGCCGGCCCAGCATGTTGCCCAGGTTGTAGAGCAGGGAGGCGTGGTAGTAATACTCGCGCATGAACGCCTCGATGCGTCGCAGAATCGTGCGGTGCTGGTAGCCGAAGCTGTCCGCAATCTGGCCCTGCAGCCGCAGGGTCAGGATGTCGCCGGCGCGCTTCTGCTGGTAGTGCAGCTCGGTGCGAATGCGCAGCAGCTGGTCGTAAGCGCGGTCGAGCTGCTTGCGCTCGGAGGCCGTGAGCATGCCCGCCTCGACGAAGTCCTGCATGTTGCGGAAGCCGCGCTTCACCCGGCCGAGCCAAAGCAGGTTCTGGTAATCGCGCAGGCCGCCGCACCCGCTCTTGATGTTCGGTTCTTGGAGGAACACGGTGTTGCCCGCCTTGGCGTGCCGGTCCGCCTGGTCGGCCACGCGCCATTCGAGGAACTCCTTCTCGTGCCCGCGCACGCAGCGGTGCATGAACACCTTCTCGAATTCCGCGAAGAGCGGCTCGTCGCCGCAAAGGAAGCGCGCCTCAAGCAGCGACGTCTTCGTCCGCAGGTCGCTGTTGGCCTGGTTGACCAGTTCGCCCAGCGTGCGCGTGGCATGCCCGACTTGAAAACCGATGTCCCAAAGCACATAGAGGACGTGCTGGACGATGTCGTTTACCTGCGCGGTGTACTTCGCGTGGTCGTGCGGATGCAGGAAAAGGATGTCGATGTCGCTGTAGGGGTTGAGCTCCCCGCGCCCGAAGCCGCCGACGGCCAGCAAGGCGATGCGTGGTGGATGTTCCAGGTGCGACTTGCGGTGCGTCTCCCAGGCGCTCTCCCAGATGTGGCGCAGCATGACCGAGATCATGTCGGCGCGGCGCTGGCAGAGGTCGCGCCCGCTGCCGCCCCGCTGGTGCTCGAGTTTGAGCCGATGCTCCTCCAGCTTGAGAAAGCGCCGGTAGATGTCGAGAAGGTCGGTCGGCCGCAAGTGCGATTTGTCGATCAAATCGCGCTCCGCGTGGCGCAGAACCTTCTCGAGATAAGCGGACATTCGGTGGGAAAACTAAGCGGGCGCAGGGGTCAATTCAATGGTCAACTCCCGCGCGCGGCCGGAGAGGCCGTGATTCGCCCTGCGAACGGAACTTGCGATGGTCAAAGCATCAACTCTAGCATCGGCGTTTTCCCGCCATGATCGAACTTGGACTCAACATCGACCACATCGCCACCCTGCGCGAGGCGCGCTATCGCGGGTGGAAGCGGGGCTTGCCGCCTGAGCCGAACGTCCTCCAAGCGGCCGTCCTGGCCGAAGGCGCCGGCGCGGCACAGATCACCGTTCACCTGCGCGAGGATCGCCGCCACATCCAGGACGCCGACGTGCGCGAGCTGCGCAAGGTCCTGCGCGTGCCGCTGAATCTCGAGATGGCCGCAACCCCGGCCATGAGCGCGTATGCGTTGCGGCTGAAACCGGCCGAGGTTTGTCTCGTGCCCGAAAACCGGCAGGAGGTGACCACGGAGGGCGGGCTTGACGTCGCGGGCGACCTGCCGCGCCTGCGCAAGGTCGCGCGCCAGTTACACCACGCTGGGATCAAGGTCAGCGCGTTCATCGATCCGGAAATCGAGCAGGTCGATGCGGCGCACGCCGCCGGTGCGCAGGTGGTGGAGCTCCACACCGGCGCGTATGCGAATGCAACCAGCACCGCGGCGCGCAACCGCGAGCTGCGCCGCCAAGGCCGCGCCGCCGCGCATGCCGGGGCGCTGGGCCTGCAGGTGAACGCCGGGCACGGCCTGCATTACATCAACGTGCGTGAGTATATTGAGGACGTGCCTCACCTGCACACCCTCAACATCGGGCACGCCATCATCGCGCGCGCCATCCTCGTCGGCCTCGACCGAGCCGTCGCCGAAATGCTTGCCCTGCTGAGGGCACCCGAGTCGTCGCTGCTGGCGGATTGATTACATGTCCCGCAACTCGCCGGCGGCGGTCGCGCGGGACTTGGCCGGCGAGGAGGACTTTACCGTGCTGTCGGGAAAATCGCTTTGGTACTCGGCCTGAATGCGGGCGTAGAGCTGCCCGGGATCGCCGCCGCCGGGCCGCGCCAGTTGTTGAATCTGGGTGTCGAGAAAGCGGGCCAGTTGCGCATCTCGCGCGCCCAGTCGCGGAATGACCGACGCGGCCAGCGAGGCCTGGCAGATTTGGGTGAAGCCGTCCTGCGCGACTCCCGTGCGCGGGCTGCTCCAGCCGGCATGCAGCGGCTGATTCGCCAGCCACGCGGCCAGCGCCCGTGAAGCATCACGCTGGGTTGATTGCGCGCCCACCGCCCAACCATTGACGCGCGCCAGGCTGGCGGCACACATGTCGCGCGGCAGTTCGGTCACCTGATAGCCGAAATTTGGCAGGCGGGCGACGAGCTCCGAGGGTCCGATCATCATGGCGGCGCGCTGCTCGCCGAAGTAGCGGCCCGGTTCCGTGCCGTCTGCGGGCAGCGGCGCGGTCGCGTTCTGATCGCCAAAGAAATCGCGAATGAGCGCGAGGCTCCTCAGCTCTGCGTCGCGCCCGTCAGCCTCGCCCAGGTGCCATGTGCCGGCTTCCAGCGCCGGGTGTCCGGCCTGCGTGCAAAGCAGATTCCAGAAGTCGAAGTCGGCCGGCACCTCGAGCGGATACACCGTCTCGCCCGTCGCGGTGGTCTGCTTGAGCGAGGCCAGCGCGTGCGCCATCGCCTGCAGCACGTCCCAGTTCCAGTGGGGGCCCGGCGGGGCGATGCCCGCCCGGCTGAACGCCGCGGGATTGAAAAACAGCAGGTCGACGGAGAACTCGGAGGGATAGGCCTTCTCGCCGCCATTCACCGCGAAGGCTTCCTGCCCGCGCGTGGCGGTGGCAGGGTCCGGCGTCACCGTGACGAGGTCGCGGGCGGGATCGAGCCCGGAAAAGTCGCGCGCATCGATCAGGCAGACATCGGGCGGCGTGTTTGCGGCGAGCGCGGCGGCCAGCTCCTGGCGATACGTGGCCTCGTCATCAAGCACGGTAAGCGAGGCATACCAGCCGGTCTGCGCCCCGTAGGCGTCGAGCTGCGCGGTAAGCGCCTGCGCCTCCGCAGGCGAGGCCCACGCCATCACGCGCAAGGTCGGCCCGTGCGGGGCTGGCGGCGTGGTGGGATGCGGTGGCGCCTCGGGCACCGGCGCGTCACCGGGATTGGGCGAGGCCGGCTCCGTAAACGGCCGCTGGTTATTGCTCGTCGGGATCTGGTCCTTCGTTCGCGGGAAGGTCAGGTAGACAAAAATCGCCGCGCCAAGCAGGGCGAGAATGAGGTAAAGGGCAACGGCCTTGCGCGGCATGCCGCCACCCTAACGCAAGCCCGCGCGAAGGGCACTCCCAAAGCGCGAGCCGATCTCAAGTACAAACGCGCCGGCGCGGCTCTAGCGCGCCCTACTTGCCCGGCTCAGGCGGTCCGCCCATTTCCGCCGTCATCGCATCGAATTCCTTCTGCTGGTCGGGCGTCAGGACGGCATGAATTTTCGCCTTCGCGTCGTCGAGCATCTTCTGGTGCGCGGCTTTTTGCGCCTCCATGTCTTTCTGGAACTGCGCGATGTTTTGCTGAACGACGGGGCGGATTTGCGCGCTCTCCTGGTCGGTCAGCGCAAGCCGGCTGGTCAGCGCAAGCATGAAGCGATCGGTCATCGCCTCGGCGTTCGGGGGCTGCTGGTCGCCACTGAATTCACCCGGACCATGCCAGTCTCGACGCATTCCTTCGCCATGACGCATGCCGCTGCCGCCGCCGGATTCGTCCTGGTCGCACATCGCCGGGCTGCCGTCGGCCATGCGGCGATCTTCCTCGCGATCCGCAAGCCGGCGATGCTTCCACTCCTGGCGCATGCCGCCAAAGTCGCGATCGCCCCAGTGTCCGCCCCGGTCGAAGGCTTCGCCACGACGGTCGCCGCCATGGTCCTGCGGCGGCTGTGGCGGCCGGTCGTGATGACTGACAATGGCGATCAAGATCAGCAGCAGGATCAGCGCGTTGAAAGCAAGGCTGATGTAGGTCAGCGCGCCGTGACGTTGCACGACGACGGTGCGTT
The DNA here is from genome assembly GCA_903970275.1 of Betaproteobacteria bacterium. Taxonomy (GTDB): domain Bacteria; phylum Verrucomicrobiota; class Verrucomicrobiia; order Methylacidiphilales; family UBA1321; genus JABDGH01. The sequence goes on along the minus strand of CAJCIA010000198.1, from coordinate 5,654 downwards.
CGGTGGAGGAGGGGATGGATTCGGGCATAAAAGGAACGAGTGAAAAATTCGACTGGTTGCAGGATCAATGACCCCGCGACCGGGCGCGCGGTAACTTACGTCGCTGTAAACATCGGGTCCAAGGTCGGCGTTGCGTGTTCACCGCGCAAATCGCTTGCCCCGCCTGCCTCTGCGGCGAGAGTAACGGGATGGCCGTGGAGTATGTTCTCAATCGCGTGGCGGCTCCGGCCGGCGCGCAGATCGATTATCGCGGCTCGCTTAACGATGAGCAGTACGCGGCTGTGACGGCCAAGCCCGGGCCGATCCTCTGCATCGCGGGCGCCGGCAGCGGCAAGACGCGCACGCTCACCTACCGCGTCGCCTACCTGATCGAAAATGGCGTCGAGCCGGAGAACATCCTCCTGCTCACCTTCACCAACAAATCCTCGCGCGAGATGCTGGAGCGCGTCGGCAACCTCCTCCCGCACGACATCTCGCGCATCTGGGGCGGCACGTTCCATTCCGTTGCGAACAAGCTGCTGCGCCGCCACGCCGACCGCCTCGGGTTCACCAGCGGCTTCACCATCCTGGATCGCGACGATGCCGCGGACCTTGCCGTCGCCGCGCTTCGCGCCACGGGGGTCGATCCGAAGGACAAGACGCTGCCGAAGGGCGCGGTGTTGCTCGACATCTTCGGCCTCGCCGCCAACACGGAGAAGTCGCTCGCCAGCGTGGTCGATTCCCATTATCCGTTCTTCAATCCGATCCTGGACAAGATCGAGGCGGCGCAGCGCATCTTCCGCGACCGCAAGCAGACCGACAACGTGATGGATTACGACGACCTGCTCGTCTACGCGTTGCGCCTGATGCAGGACAACGAGGACCTGCGCAAGTTCTACCAGGAGCAATTCCAGCACGTGCTGGTCGACGAGTACCAGGACACGAACAAGATCCAGTCCGACTTCGTCGACCTGATCGCCGCATATCATCACCAAGTCATGGCCGTGGGCGATGACGCACAGAGCATCTATTCCTGGCGCGGCGCGAATTTCGAGAATGTGCTCACGTTTCCCGAGCGCTTTCCCGGCACGCGCGAGGTCCGCATCGAGACCAACTACCGCAGCACCCCGGAAATCCTCGCCCTGGCCAATTACGCCATCGCCGCCAACACCCGGCAGTTTCCCAAAAGCCTGCACGCGGTGCGCCCGGCGGAAAAGGAGGCGAAGCCCGCGCTTGTCTGCCTGCAGGACGCCAACCAGCAGGCGCAGTTCATTTGCCAGCGCATCGGGGAGCTGAGCGAATCGGGCGTCGAGCTCGACGAGATCTGCGTGCTCTACCGCGCCCACTTTCACTCCATGGAATTGCAGATGGAAATGACGCGGCGCCAGATGCCCTTCGAGCTTCTCAGCGGCCTGCGCTTCTTTGAGCAGGCGCACGTCAAGGATGTCGCCGCCTTCATCAAGTTCGCGCTTAACCCCAAGGACGAGTTGGCGTTCAAGCGCATCGCGGGCCTCATGCCCGGCGTGGGCGACAAGACGGCGGAGAAGATCTGGGCGAAGATCGTCGCGGGCACGGAGCTGGCGAAGATCGAGCCGCCGGCCAAGGCGGCCGAGACGTGGAAGCAGTGGGTGGAAACCCAGGCGCAGGTTAGCGCGCCGGAGCTGCGCGGACGGCCCTCCGAGCAGATCCAAGTCGTCATCGACGCGATCTACGAGGACTACATGAAGACCAAGTTCCCGAATTATCCCTCACGGTTGGAGGACCTCGGGCAGTTGCGCGCCTTCGCGCAGAACTTCGAGCGCACGGAGGATTTCCTCGCCCAGCTCGCGCTCATGACCAACGTGGATGGCGGCCCGCGCACCCAGGGCGAGTCACCCGTGCGCGATCAGCCGTGCGTGCGGCTCAGCACCGTGCACCAGGCCAAGGGCCTCGAGTGGAAAGCCGTCTTCGTCATCATGCTCTGCGACGGGCTCTTCCCCGCGCAGCGCTCCATCCAGACGCTCGAGGGCGAGGAGGAGGAACGGCGCCTCTTTTACGTCGCCGTCACCCGCGCGCGCGACGAGCTCTATCTGACCTATCCCATCATGCGCGCCACGGCCTCGTTCGACGACCGCTGGCAGGAACCCTCCCGCTTCATCCGCGATTTTCCGCGCGGCATGGTCAACGAATGGAAAATCAAGGCCGGGCCGGTGCAGTGGAGCTAGCAGTGCGTGTCGGTTGCCGTCGACCTCCGGGCGACGGCTGGAAGGCAAATGCGCTTCTTCTCGGCATCTTGGCCGGTAGGTCGACGGCTACTGTTCGGCCAAATGGCTGAGTGCGACCGCGGGCTTTACTCATCCACGTACATCGGCGGATGAAAATAGCGCCGCGCGCGGTTGGTGAAGAGAATCCAAAGCGACAGCAAATAAAGGATGACGAGGAGCGACAGGATCATGCCCTCCCTGGTGTGGTCGTTCGCCTGCTGCACGTAGATCGGTGTATAGAACTCGTTTTGAGCGGCGTCATTGTCGAGGGGTGGCGGCGCGGTCATCGCGAAAAAGCGCTGCGAAAAGTAGACCGGCACCATGAAGATATAGAACCAGCGTGCCCAGCCCTGCCGCTCGTACATGCAGATGCCGCTGACGATCATCACCACCAGGGTGACAAAAATGATCGCGATGGCGGCATGGGCGGGATACGGGAAGATGTCCATGGAATCCAGGAACGCCTTCGTTCCCAGCACCTTCATCATGCTGTAAAGCCCGTAGGTGCCCGTGATGATGAGCACCCAACAAACAATGCCGAGCCACAACGGTCGTTCGTTACCCATGGCGCGACCAAAATGTGAAGGGCCGGTCCGCTTCGGGCAAGCCCTTACTCCGGCCCGAGGCGGATGGCTACCTTGCCAAAATGGGCGCTTTGCTGGAAGGCGCGCAGCGCTTCCACGCTCTCCGAAAAGTCGAAGACGCGATCGACCACCGGCACGATGCGATGCAGCGCGAGCGCGCGGTTCAGGTCGGCAAACATCGCCCGCGAACCGACGTAAATGCCATCCACGTGCAGCATCTTGTGGAGAATTGCGCCGATGGGCAGGTCCCCCGCGAGGCCCGTCAGCACGCCGATTAGGCTGATGCGGCCTCCACAACGGGTGGCCTTGAGCGTGCGGGGCAGGGTACCGCTGCCGCCCACTTCCAGGGTCACGTCGACACCCTCGCCACTGGTGAGCGTCAGTACCCGCTTCTCCCAGTCCGGCTCGGCCTGATAGTTAATCGTCTCGTCGGCGCCTAGCGCCCGGGCTTGTTCCAGCTTGGCGTCGCTGCTGGAAATGAGGATGACGCGCGCGCCCGCCGCTTTCGCCAGCTGCAGGCCGAAGATCGAGACGCCGCCCGTGCCCTGGATCAGCACGGTTTGTCCCGGTTGCAACGCGCCCGCCTCGAAGAGCCCGTTCCACGCCGTCACCCCCGCGCAGGGCAGGCAGGCCGCCTGGATAAAATCGAGATGGTCCGGGATCGGCAGCAGCGACTCGGCCGCGATGGTCATGCGCTCGCGCAGCACGCCATCGACGTCGCCGCCCAAGGCACTGGCGCTCTTCTCCGGAGTCAGAACGCCTTCACGCCAGCCGGGCATGAACGGCAGCACCACGCGGTCGCCCACTTTCCAACGAGGGACTTCCGTTCCCACCGCCTCAATCTCGCCGGCGCCATCGGAAAAGGGCACGCGCGGCAGCGCCATCTTCGGGTTGTACTTACCCTGGACGACAAGCAGGTCGCGGTAGTTGATCGAGACCGCGCGCAGGCGCACCACGACCTCGCGGGGCGCGGGCGTGGGGTCCGGTCGCTCGGCCGGACGAAGGTGATCGAGGCCAAAGCGCTCGCGCAGTTCGAAGACCTTCATTCCTCGTCCACGTCATCCTGATCGCGGCCATGCCGGCGCGACTCGCGCACCAGTCGCAGTTGATCGTGGATGATCATGGTGATCATCGTGAGAAAGACGGCGTACCAGGTGATCTGCACCGCCTTGAGCAGGAGAAAAAAGAACTCGGCATGCGTTTGCGCCAGGTGGCCTGCCAGGCCAAAACTGTGCAGCGCCCCGTAAATGGCGAGGCCCACCGTGCCGAGCGCCAGCGTCCACCAAGTGGCCACAAAAACTGACGGGCGGTCGTTGTTCCAGGTGCGGGGATTGCGGCTCACGCGCCAGATTTCCTGCATGACCTGCAGCGGCCGGAAGACGCACACGGGCGGAATGAAGTAGCTCCACACCGTCATCTCGGGATTGAAGCGCATGATGGAGGAAAAATTGCGGCAGTTCTGGTCGGTACGGGCCAGCCACATGAAGTAAATAACGGCCAGAAAAGCGTTGGCACCCCCGCCGGCCCAGAGCAGCAACTGGCCTATCTCGTCCCCATTCGAGTCCGGCTCGGGCGTGACAAGGGCGCTCCCATCGGTGGAAAGAGAGGAGATCTGGTCGTCCTGGGCGCTCGCGTTGGGGAGGGGATTGCCGGCGGCATCCAGCATCACGGGCGAGTCGGTGCCTACGGAGGAATACCGCACGATGGCATCGGCCAGTTCGAGCGACGCGATGCAGATGCAGATCACCAGCAGCACCTGGAGCATCGTGGTCAGCGGCTCGGGATTGCGCCGGAAGAAGAAGCGCCGCCGTCCCTTGGCCTGCCGGCGCACGGCGGCGGGTTCGCCCTCGGCGGCGGCACGTGGCTTTACCGCGGGCATCGGGCGGGCAATGGACTCAGTCCCGCGCGGTAGCTTCGCGGGCGCCCAGAAGGACGGCTCGCTCGCTATCACGGTCTCAGGCTTGGGCTGCGCTCCGGGCAGAGTCTGGATTGTGGGCAGGGGCTGGGTCTCCGCCATGGAAGCTGCCGCCACAAAGTTGGCGATGGGCTCCCAGTCGGCCATGCCCGATCGCCAGAAAAGCGTGGGCGCACCAAGTTCGCCGGAGCGCAGAAGCTCGGCCACCCGCACCTCGGGCTGGACCACCGTTTCGCCGCCGGGGGTGTGAAGGTGAATGTCGGCCATGCTTACACCCCGGAGCAGGACGTTTAACTCGGAAGCGAGTTCAGGCTGCGTCGCACAAAGCGGCGGCGCAAGTTACTTCATCCGTTTGATCAGTGTGTCGGCCATCTCCGCGGGCGTGCGCGCCACGGCAATCCCGGCTGCCTCGAGCGCTTGAATCTTACCCTCCGCCGTTCCCTTGCCCCCGGAAACAATCGCGCCGGCGTGACCCATGCGGCGTCCGGGCGGCGCGGTGGCGCCGGCGATGAAGGCGGCGACGGGCTTCTTGACGTGCTCCTTGATGTAGGCGGCCGCGTCTTCCTCCGCCGTTCCGCCGATCTCGCCGATCAGGATGATGGCCTCGGTCTCGGGATCCTCGTTAAACATGCGCACGGCGTCCGTGTGGCTCGTGCCGTTGATCGGGTCGCCGCCGATGCCGATGCAGGTGCTCTGGCCGATGCCGCGCGACGTGAGCTGCCAGACCGCCTCGTAGGTCAGCGTGCCGCTGCGCGAGACGACGCCCACCTTGCCCGGCTTGTGAATGTAGCCCGGCATGATGCCGATCTTGCACTGGCCCGGCGTGATGATGCCGGGACAGTTCGGCCCGATGAGCCGGCACTTCTTGTCCCGCAGGCCCACGCGCGCGCGCATCATGTCCAGCACCGGGATACCCTCGGTGATGCAGACGAT
>CAJCIA010000197.1 GCA_903970275.1 Betaproteobacteria bacterium | reverse complement strand
AGATCGGAGGCGCAAAGGGTGGGATCGGAGCGGCGCTCCAGGATGCCGGTGCTCTCGACGATCTTGTCGACTTCCTCGCGCCCGAAGGCCTCATAGTAGGAATCGAGCGCGACCTTTTGCTCGGGAACCGCCGCGGCGAGGCCTGAAATCCTGACCCCGCCAATCGTGGTTTGAGCCATACGGTGCCGGATGGAAAAGGCCTACCCGGTGATATGGGGGCTGAGCAGCGCGGCGAGATCGTCCACCGTGGTGCAGGCCAAAAGCTTCTGGCTTGGGATGGCCAGGTCGAACTCCTCGTCGGCGAAGGCGATGAACTGAACCACGGTCATGGAGTCCCATCGAGGCACATCGGCGAGCGCCTCGCCGCCCTTCAGCGTGCCGGGTTCCTGTTCCATGATCTCGTCCAGATGGCCCAGGAATTCCGCTTTGGTCATGAGCGGATTGTTCATGCAGGGTTAGCAAAGTCAACTTCGCGCAACGGATAACGGGGCGAGTGCCAGTGGAGGACATAGTCGGCGTGGCGCAGCTCGGCGTGGAGGACGAGATTGAGGTTGATGGCTTGCATGAGGCCGATGGAAATGCGCCCGGTCGTCTTGCGAACGCCGCGCTGCCGCAGCCAGGCGGTGTGGGCGGCGAGGAGGGAATGCATCACGATACTGTGCTTGAACCTGGGATTCACGCAGGCGAGCTGCCCCTCGCAATGATCGCCTTCGATCCGCTGGACGAGAAAGCCGGCGATCGTGCCCTCGTGCTCGGCGACGAGGACGCTGCCGGGCATGCGGCCGGTGAGCGCGTTGCGCACCCACGCCACATAGCGCCTGTCCGCCAGGGCGCGGGGGAACCGCGGATCGAGATGATAGCGGCCGGTCTGAAAGGCCTGACCCGCGATGGCCTCTAGTTCCGGCAAATCGGCGTCGCGGGCCTCGCGCAGCGGAAGCGGGGCGGGATCGACCGGGGCGCGCTGGATGTTGCGCATGCCCAAAGTGACGAGGCAATCCACCACGTGGAAGCCAATCTCCTGCACCGCGCCGAGCAGCGCGGGCTGGCTCGCAGGCACGCGGCAGGAGACGAGGCGCAACTGGAGTTCATCCGCCCGCTGGAAAACAAGCAGGCCCGCTGGTGCGATTCGGTCCACCTCAGCCGGCAACGACCATTCCGCGACCGGGAAGCCGAAGATCCCGGTGTCCAAATCCAGGACGGCGAGATGCCCGTCCTGGTCATCGATGCCGTTCAAGGCGGTGGAGTTCAGGACGGGGATCCTCCGCGAACGATCTTATGAATGGAGTAGGGCGGGCGGTCCATCAGGCGCGTGTGCATGCGCGCCAAGTATTCGCCGAACACACCGAAGGCAAACATCTGCGCGCCGGAAAACAAGGCGATGAGCGAGGCCAAAAAGGCAAACCCCGGCACGGAGCCGTGATTGATAAAATAATTAATCACGACATAGGCCAGGATGAAAAACCCGAAGAGGGTGAAGCCGATGCCGACGAAACTGATGACCCGCAGCGGCCGCGTGCTAAACGCCGTGATGTTATTGATGAAATGATTCCAGAGCTTGAACAGGGTGTAGTTCGATTCGCCGGCCTTGCGCGGATCATGCCGGACGCTGACCCAACCGAACCGCGTCGTGGACCAATGCAGGAGGACATCGATGGCGACGAAGGTGCTGTAATAATTGTCGAACGCCTCGCGCAGCCGGGTGGGAAACGCCCGGAAACTGCCGCCCTTGGAATCGACGTTGCCGCCGGCCAGCCACGCCATGAGGTGCTTGGATAGCGTGGAGGTCCAACGACGGTGGGCGGCGAAGCGCGCTTCCTCGTAGATGCCGTAAACCACGTCGGCCTCCTCACTGAGCCCGGCGACGAGCTTGGGAATTTCCTCCGGTGGATGTTGCAGGTCGTCGTCCATCGTGACGATGACGTCCATGGTGGCGGCGCGAATCCCGCACAAGAGCGCGTTATGCTGACCGTAATTGCGCAAAAGGTCGACGGCCACGACGGCCGGGTATTGCGGCAGGAGAGCGGCGATCACGTTCCAGCTCCCGTCCGGGCTGCCATCGTTGACCAGGACGATTTCATACCGGTCGGTGATGGTGGCCAGGGTGGAGCAGAGTCGCGCGAGTAACTCGGGGATGGTCGTCGCGCTGCGGTAAACGGGAATGACTACCGAGACGCTCGGTCGCGTGGTGAAAAGAAATCGGTTCAAGCCGGGCATAATCACGCCTTTTCCCGCGTGCACTCCATGATGGCATGGGAATAGGGAATGCGAAGCAGATCGTGATGGACGAAGAGCTCCACTTTCTCGAAACAAGCCGCGGCCAGTTCCCGATAACGGGAGGCGGGCCGGACAAATTCGCCGCGATCCAGACCGACCACCCAGCGATTCAAGCGCGGCTGATCCGGGGTGAAGCAGCCATCGGACGTGACCAGACGTCCTCCCGGCTTCAGGTTGCTCCAGGCGATGCGCAGGAGAAGTTGCGCCAGATCGTCGGGGAGATGATGAAGCACGCCCGTGGCAATCACCAGATCGCGGCCGGGATAGGCTCCGACCAGGCTTTCCTGCACGCCGGAAACGAAAAAGGCGGCTCGCTGTCCATAATTCTTTTGCGCGGATTCTATATAGGAAGGGCTGACATCGAATCCCGTATAGAGACAATCCTTCGGCAGGATTTCGAGGATCGAGCCGGGGCCGCAGCCGATATCGAGAATTCGATCTCCCGATTGCGCGCGAATATGTTTCCGGACATAGGCATCGAGGAAGTGGCCATTGCCCGTCACAAAACCGGCGAAGGCCGAGTAGACGACCGGGATTTGCAGAAGTTGGCGCATCGAGGGCTCAGGGATGGTCGGATCGCTCGGCGTGCAACACGGTGAAATCCGGAAAGACAGCCGGCTTTCCGTCGGAGAGGATGACCGGGGTCATCTTCACCTTTTGGTGCTCGTGCTCTTGAAGATAGAGGCTGAAGGAATCGGCGCGATCCCATTGGGACGTTGGAACCATCAGCCAAAAATGAGGATCGAAGGCGATGCTCTGGAAGAGCGAGGCGGAGCCGTGCCTTTGCAGTTGCGTCTCGAACGAGGGGCTGCCGCCCGACCACATGAGATGGATGATATGGAAATTCCGGGTCTGGGCAAGGGCCGTCAGAGGCGGCAGCCGCTCCAGCAGCACGGCGTTAATCGAGCTGACCAGCGTGTTGTCGGCAGAGGGGACCAAGAGTTGGAGGGACGATGAAATCCTAGCCGTCGTTGCCGCGTTTTTCGTGGCGTTTTTCCATACGTTCTCCGCCGAAAGGACGGTCAGCGTGACAAAGGTGAGGGGCAGGAGAACGGTGGAGGCGAGGCGTCGGCACGTTTCACCGTTCCGGCGCACAGCAATCAGTAAAAATAACGACGATGCATACAGGATTGGCACCAAGACGCGGGTTGGTAATCGCGCGGTGTCGGCTAGGTAAACAATCATGAAAAGCGCCGGGCCGAGAATGGCGATATAGATCAGCCACGGCGGCCTTGGCTTTTCGGTGCTGAAGGAAAGCATAGTCAAAAAGAGGAGCGTGGCGGCTGGAGCGAGGGCAACGGCAACGACAATCACGAGCAGGGCGCCCAGGCTGTCCCGGTTGGCCGTGAGATGTTGGTCGAGATAGGCCAGCTTGTCGGCGCTGAAGGCCGCCGGGTCCTCATAGAGCCAGTGGACGTTGAGCATCTTGAAATCGTTCTCGGACCAGCCGACATGTTCATAGACCGGGCGGTTGACGTCGTTGTAGTCCAGCTTGGCGGTCATGTTGAGATCACCGCGGGATTTATTATAAGCGCGATAAGCACGCCACTCGGGCTGGCAATCATAGTAGGCGTGATCAAAGGCCTGCCCCGCCCAGCCCAGGATGACGATCGTCAGAATAAAGAATGCCCTTTCTCGAAGGGGCCGCTTGGACAAGAGCCAAGCGGCGGCTGAAGTCGTGACGAGAAGCAGGAGAAATGACTCGAAGCGGATCAGGCTTCCCGCCGCGACCAAAGCGATCGCCATGGCCAGCGAGACCCGCGAGGTTTTCAGGGTGAAAATCAGTACGCCGAGCAGCCCGAGAAGATAGGCCGCCGACGTGAACTGAAGATGGGTGATGAGATAGGTTCCAAACACGATGCCGAATAGGCACAGCCAGCAAAATCTATCCGGCAGATCTTCCTGCAAAACGACAGAGGTGATCCCGGTCAGACTGAAAATAACGACTGTTAGCAGCAATAAGGGATACCAGGGAATTGGAGGCGCGAGAAGATAGAGGCCTTTTAAAAGAAGGCCGATGAGGACATTGATGAAGATGAGATATTCGGAGGGATGGCCGGTGACATCGCCGCAGGCAAGAAGTTCCATGGCTGGGTCGTCACCGGTGTCGAAACGGATCGCGCCGGGCAACGCAAAACAGAGCCAGACCGCGCCTAACGCGATCACACTTGGAAGGATCGTCCTTGCGTTAATCTGCTCCACAGCGCTGCGATCCGCGTGCCAGGCAAGCAGGTTGCGCGTGGCTGTGGCGAGGGGAGTCCGCAGTGCGAAAAAGAGAAGAACCGCGAGCACCCACGCCCAGCCGTTTTCAAGCGACCACCTGGAAAGAGAAAGAATACCGGACGACGGAAGAACCAAGGGATGGGTGGGCGACGCCACGAGATCAGCTGAGCCCACGCCGGCCGTATTTAGGACTGCGATTTCACGACCCCAGTAATCGCGAACGGAAAGGGTGGGCGGAAGAGAAACGCCATGACCCGTCCAGCGGAGGTGATCGTAGGTCCCGGACGGCAGGCGAAACTTATAGATAAGACTTCGTTCCGGAAGTCTCGAAGCGAGAATTTCCCTCGAGGCGGAAACAGGATGATCCGCTTTTCCATAGGAAAGCTCCGGCAGGCCGTCCTGCGGCGGCGGCCCCTCAATCGAGACTGAATAACTATCTGTTTCCGAAAGGCCGCGAGCGCCGAAAAGGAAGCCGATCAGGACAAGCAGTGCCAGATATTTCATAAGGCGGGTAGGTCGAGACACGCGGCGCGAGAAAAAGCTGTCCCGTGCCGCCGACCGATTCTATGAAGGGTCAGATGCATGTCCCCTTCAACGCGCCGACGTTCCTCGGAGGTGAAATGGACGGCATCCGCCAGGCGATTGCGAACGGGCACATCTCGGGCAACGGTTTTTTCACCTTGGAATGCGAGAAGTATCTTGAAGCGCTCGTGGGGGTAAAGCGCGCATTTTTGACCACGTCGTGCACCCACGCGCTGGAGATGTGCGGCCTCCTGCTCGACCTGCGGCCGGGCAACGAATTCATCGTTCCCTCGTTCACCTTTGTTTCCACCGTGAACGCCCTCGCCCTGCGCGGGGCCACGCCGGTGTTTGTCGACGTGCGGCCCGACACGCTCAACCTCGATGAAGAAGCGGTCGCCCGGAAGGTGAATGCCAGGACCAAGGCCATCGTGGCGGTGCATTACGGCGGGGTTGGTTGCGAGATGACCCGCCTGGGCGAGATCGCCCGGCAGCACGGCACTGCGATCATCGAGGACAACGCCCACGGCCTGACGGGGAAATATCGCGGCCAGCCGCTGGGCACCTTCGGACGCTTTGCCACCCTGAGTTTTCACGAGACGAAAAACGTTTCCTGCGGCGAAGGCGGCGCGCTTCTCCTGAACGATGAGGCCGATATCGAGCGTGCGGAAATCCTTCGGGAAAAGGGAACCAATCGCAGCAAGTTCTTCCGCGGCCAGGTGGATAAATATACGTGGGTGGACGTGGGCTCGAGTTATGTCATGTCCGAGATCCTGGCCGCGTATCTAGGGGTGCAACTCAACGCGCACGAGCGCATCCAGGCGCGGCGCCGGGCGATCTGGAATCTCTATCGGGAGCGCCTGCAGCCATGGGCGGACAAGCAGGGGATTCAACTGCCGTACGTGCCGCCGGAATGCGATCAACCTTATCACCTGTTTTACCTGATCCTGCCGACCCTGGAAGATCGGCAGGCGCTCATTGCGCATCTGCGTGAGGCGCAGATCAACGCCGTCTTTCATTATCAGGCGCTGCACGCCTCGCCGATGGGGCAGCGGTTCGGAGGCCTGCCGGGCGATTGCCCGGTGACGGAAAGGCTGGGCGATTGCCTGGTGCGCCTGCCGTTCTATTTCGCGCTCGATGAGGCGGCTCAGAATCGCGTTATCGACCGCGTGCTGGAATTCAAGGTTCGCTGACGGTCGTACGCGAATTTGATTTCGCAGGCCGCATTGAAGTCGGCCGCTAACGCAGGTGCGATCGCGTCGGCATGTCGGAGGCGAAGGTCGGTTCGGTCATCGGTCCGATAATGAAATCGCCGACGACGATCTTGGGGATGCGCGGATCGTTCAGGCAGGGCTGGAGTTCCGGGTCGTTGACCTTGCGGTAGTGAACGAACCAGTGGCCGGGTTGCAGCGGGTGGTCGCCAAAGCCGAAGTGATGGCGGGGGGTGTCGGCCGCGTCGTAGGTCTCCACCGGGGGAGGGTCGGCAAAGTGAACCTGCTCGCCGAAGTAGAACTCGAGGCTGGGCCAGAAGTGGTCGGAATAAATGGCGCCGGCGTGATGCTGGCGGAGCACCTCGGCCACCTGGCGCAGGCTGGAATGCATGCTCATGCGGTCCTCGCGCGCGGGGATGAGGCTGACGCAGATGAGATAAACGGCGGCGGCGAGCCCGGCCACGGGCAGGATGACGGCGGGGCGGCGCAGCAGCGAATCGCGACTCAGGAGACGGCTGATTTCCAGCGCGGCCCATGGGGCGAAGGGGAGGAGGTAAGTGGCGTGCTTGGAGCCGACGAACGAGAAAAGGCAGAAGCCGGTGAGCACCAGGCAGAGACCCGGGCTGAGCAGGGCGCGCCAGTTTTCCTGCCGCAGCCGCGTCCACTGGCGCACCAGCGCGGCCGTCGCCAGCGGCCACCAGGGCAGCCAGCCCAACAGGCAAAGCGGAATGTAATAATAGATTGGGCCGGCGCGCCCCTCGATGTGGCCAGAGATGCGCTGCACGAGCTCGCGATGGAAAAAGAAATCATAGAGCCTCGGGTGCTCTTCGAGGATGATGATGTACCAAGGAATGGAGAAGAGGATGACGAGCGGGAGGAGCAGCGGGAGTTTCAACGCGCGGCGATCCTCCGCGTTGCCCACCGCATAGACGTAGATCGCGAGGCCCAGCATCGGGACGAGCACGGGGGTGGCCTTGGTCCAGCCGGCAAGTGACCAGAAAAGCACCTGCAGCGTCCACGCCGCGAAGCCACCGCCGCGATGGCGCGTCTCCTCCCACGCGGCGATGGCCAGCGCGCACCAACCGGCGAGGAGCATGTCGCAGGAGAGCAGACGGCCCCAGACCCAGATCTGGAAAAGGGTCCCTGCCACGAGCACGGCCAGCCACGCCTCCGGCGCGCCGTAGCGGCGGAACGCCATCCAGCCGACTCCGATCAGGGCGAGCAGCGCGCCGAGAAAAGAGGGGAGGCGCGCGCCCCAGGCGTTGACGCCAAAAATCTCGTAGCCCAGCGCGGAGATCCAGTAGGTCAGCGGCGGCTTGTCGTAATGGCCGACGTCGGCCAGCTGCGGTTCCCACCAGGGGTGGTCCATCTCCAGGGCCTCGAGTGCGATGTTCGCGTAGCGGGCTTCGTCCGGCTCGTTCAAGCCACGGGTGCCAAGCTGGAAAAGGAAGATCGCGACCAGGAACGCGCCGAGCACGATCCAATGGCTGGTGTGGTTTCCCAAGCGCGACATGGCCGGGAGATTGCCGGAACTGCGTCGGCCAAGAAAGCCTGAAGTGGATTTTACGGTTCCGGCAGCAATTGGCTTAAGGGAGCGTGGGCGGTCCGGCGGTGGGAGTGCCGTGGCGCGGCGGAAGGCGTTGTCGCATCCGCTATTTCCTTGAACGGAGCTGGCACGGGTGGCATCACACTAGGATGACACGCGTATGCCTTGCCCTGGCCCTTTTTTGGCTGGGCTGGGCACCGGCCGCGGAGGCGTTCAGCTGGCAGACGGCCACGGCGCGCGGGCGCGATTACGTGACGCTGCAGTCGTTCTGCCAGTTCTACGGGTTCGGTTACGCCGGGCCGGGCGGCAACACGGTCTTCGACGCGCGCAGCCCGAACCATGCCGTGCGCTTCAAGATGGGCAGCCCGGACGCGTACCTCGACGGCGTGCACTACGTCATGAGTTTCCCGGTGGAGATGGGCGACCGTGACTGGCTGGTCTCGCGTATGGACGTGATCAAGCTTTTCGAGCCCATCCTGCGCCCGCAGGAGGTGGCCGGCCGGCACGCCATCCGCGGGGTGGTGATCGATGCGGGGCATGGCGGCACCGACAACGGCGCGACGAGCCGGCTCGGGGCGGAGAAAAACTATACGCTCGACACGGCCTACCGCCTGCAGGCACTGCTGAACAACGCAGGGATCAAGACGGTCATGACGCGGCGCAACGACGTCTTCGTGGACCTCTACGAGCGGGCGCACATCGCGTCGCTGTACCCCGATTACGCATTCGTGAGCATCCACTTCAACTCCGCCTCGCCCGAGGCCAGCGGGCTGGAAACCTACTGCCTGGCGCCGCGTGGGGCGGCCTCCACCTCCTCCAGCTACCTGACCCGGGCGGACATCCAGGAGCTCCCCGGCAATGACGACGATGCGGAGAACATCCTGCTCGCCTCCGCCGTGCACTCGGAAATCATCCGGCTCAATCCCAACGATGTCTCGGCCGATCGCGGGGTCAAGCGGGCGCGGTTCGTGGTCATCAAGGCGAACCTGCTGCCGGCCATCCTGGTCGAGGGCGGGTTCGTTTCCAACCGGATGGAATCGGCGCGGGTCAATTCACCGGGTTACCGCCAGGCGCTGGCGCAGTGCATCGCGCGCGGCCTGATCAAGTTTGCCAATGTCATGAGCGGCCGGCACATGAGTTTGCCGGACGGCATCGACATCGCGCCCCGCGCGCAGGCCGCGCCCATTCCACCACCCATGGCGGCAAGCGCGGCGCCCTTGGCGAAGCCGCCGCAGGGCGCAAATTCATCCGGCAAGAGCCCGACCGCAAAAGCTGCGGCCGGGAAGAAGGCGCCAGTAACCGCTTCCGCCGCCAGCAAGAAGTTGAAGAAGAAGAGCAAGCTGGCCAAGAACGCGAAGCCCACGAGCCCGGAGGTCACCGCCTCGTCTCTGAAGCCGATGTCGCCCGCCGCCTCGCAAAATGTCTCGGCCGTGCCGGAAAGCGAGGGATCGAAATCCGGTTCGTCCCCACTCGGCCTGAGCGACGGCGCCGTGCCAGCGCCCACCCCCGGCGCGGAGAAAGCAGCCGCAGAACCAGACGAGCCGCCGACCGGCAATGCCGAGGCGCACGCGACCAGCAGCGGGACCAACGCGCCGGCCGCCCATGAGCCATGAGCGGCGCCAAGCAAGCGGTGGGTGCGTTTGATTCCGGCGTCGGCGGGCTCACCGTCGTGCAGGCGATGCGCCAGTTGCTGCCCGCGGAGGATATCCTGTATCTCGGCGATACCGCGCGGGTGCCTTACGGCAACAAGTCGCCGGAAACGATCGTCCGCTATTCGCTGGAAAACCTGGCCTTTCTCAGCCGTCATCAGGTGAAGGCCGTGGTGGTGGCGTGCAACACCGCGTCGGCCCACGCGCTCAGCCGGCTGCAGAAGGTGGCCGACGTGCCCGTGATCGGCGTGATCGCACCGGGCGTGGAGGCGGCGCTGGCCGCAACGCGCAACGGCCGTATCGGCGTGGTTGGCACGCAGGGAACGATCGCGAGCGCGGCCTACCAGGACCTGCTGCGGCAGTTGCGGCCCGACGTGCAGATCACCGCGGTGGCCGCGCCGCT
>CAJCIA010000196.1 GCA_903970275.1 Betaproteobacteria bacterium | reverse complement strand
GCGCCGGAGGATCGGCCTGCGCAACGGGCGGGACCATCTCGGCCGAGTCGACCAACTGCGGCGAATCGGGCAGCGGCGGCGAAAGGTAAGGGCCCGACTGGATGCCGGCCGGCGCGTCAGTTTTATCGACCGGGGCCGAGGGCGCAGGAGTCGCGTCCGCGCGGACAAAGCCGGCGGTCAGCCCGAGCATGAGGAGAAAACGGAAGGGAGTCATGGTACGTCAATTGGGTCGTTGCTCGTCGATCAGCATGACGATGGGCATCGGCATGTCGGCGGGCGGTGGCTCCTGCAGTTGCAGGCCGGAGAGCACCTCGTTCTTGATCGCCGCATCCACCGCGGGATCGCCCGAACTGCCGCCCAGTTCCACCCGCGCGATGCGGCCATTGGCGTCCGACCAGATGCGCACGCGCATCTTGAGCTGCGCGGAACGCGTTTTCCCGTTCTCCTGCAAAGCGGAGGTGACTCGCGACGCGACCTCGCTGGCGTACCAGCCGAACTTGCTGCCGCCTCCGCCGCCCTCGCCACCCCCACCACCGCCGCCGCCCGCGAGGCCGAAATCGGACGCTGGACCTGTCGCCGGCGGACCGGGAGGTGACGGCGGCTTGGCCGGATCCTTGTTTTCCTTGGGCTTGGCTTCCTGCGGCTTGACCGGCGGCTGCTCCACCATCTTTTGCTGGGGAGGAGGCGGTGGGGTTTTCGGCGGAGGCGGTGGGGGCGGAGGCGGTGGGGGCGGCAGCAAATGCACCGCGATTTCCGCCGGCGGCTTCGGCTTGGAGGCCTTGCCCGCGGAGAGATAAAGCGAGATGCCGACAGCCGCGAGCAGAAGCACGACCACGCCAATACCGATCGCCACCCCGTATTTGCGGAAGAAGCCGGACTCGTCCTCGTCGAGGTACTCGGGCGTGCTCATTTCTCATCCCTTGAGCGGTTTGGTGGCAAGATTCACCTCGGTGATGCCCAGCTGGGTGCAGACGTTGAGCACATCCATGACGCCCTTGTACTCGGTCTTGCTGTCGCCGCGGATGACCACCGGCATGTCGGGCGTCTGCGCCTTCTGCTGCGTTAGCCGCTGCGTCAGCTCGTCCAGCGTCACGGGCACGGTGTTGAGAAAGATCTTACCGTCGTCGGAAACCGTGATGGCCTGGATCTTCTTCTTGGCGAGGCTCTGCGCCGCGCTCTCCTTCGGCAGATTCACCTTCAGCCCCTGCAGGCCCGCGGTGGTCATGATGATGAAGATGAGCAGGAGAACGAGATAGAGATCCACCATCGGCGTGACGTTGATGTCGTCGTAGGCCTTCCCCTCGCTGTCGGCTTTCATCGACATGGCTCAGCTCCTCTCCACCGGGATGCGCTCGATTTCCACGTCGCTGTAGAATTCCGCCATCTTGGTGACGAACTCATCGATGAAGATCTGCATGTCGCTGGAAACGACCTTCATTCGCGAAACGAGATAGTTGTAGCCGAGCAGCGCGGGGATCGCCACGAGCAGGCCGGCGACGGTGGCGACCAGCGCGGCGGCCAGTCCCGGCGCAATGGCGCTGATGTTCACCTCGCCCGTGGCCGCGATGGCCGCGAACGTGATCATGACGCCGATACAGGTGCCGAGCAGCCCCATGAACGGACCGCCCGCGATCGAGATGGTGAGGAACACCATGCCGGAATTGAGCACGTGGTTCTCGCGCACGTAGCCGCCGTCGAGCGACGCGCGGATGGCCTGGATCGAGCGCGAGGAAAGACTGCGCCCGTTCTTGATCCGGTGCCCGATCTCCTCCGACCCGATGTGATAGATGCGATAAACCGGCGAGGCGCGATAGAGCCTCCGTTGCACCTTCGGGGACGCCTGGCCGCCCATCGTCTTGACGTTGTCAGCATCCTTCTGGTCCAGCGCCGTCAGGTCGGTGGCGACCTTGGCCCAGGCGCGGAAGAAGATCTTGTTCGTCTTCTCCACCGCCTGCAGGAACATCCACTTGGTGATCATCACGTACCAGCTCACCCCGGCCATGATCCCGAGCACGCCGATGACGACCCAGCCGTCGACCGTGACCGACTTCAGGATGACGCCGAAGAGACCGAGGCTGGCACTGAGCCACCCGGCGGGCAGTTGCTCATCCGGCGCGACGACCAGCAGCTTGGCGGCCGTGTCGCCCCCCTGCCCGAGCGCGGCCAGCTTGAGAAAACCAACCGGGCGCGCCACCTTTGATATCTCCAGCTCGTCCAACTCGCCGACCAGGCCGGGACTCGCAGCCGCCGCGCTCGCCGGGGCTGGATCGAGGCCAATGGTGGAAACCGAGTTGAGCGCAGGCAGCCCGGCACCGAGGGAACCGTAGGCAGCGCCGTCCAGGTAAACGGTGATCTTCGCGCCATCGGCCACGACCGACAGGTGATGCCAGCTGTTGGCCGCCACCGGCGCTCCGCCGCTGCTGCGTGTGCCATCCACGTCGACAAAGGGCACGCCGTTGTCCAGGCCGATGAGCAGGTCGTGATCGCCGTCGCGCCGGCTGTAGATGATCGTGCTGGGTGCCAGCACGGTCGCCTTCACCCAGGCCGACCAGGTGAGCGAGGAACCGGCGGCCCAGTTGAGCGACGCGGAGGTTGGGATAGTCACGCCCGTCTTGCCGGTCAGCTTGAGCCCCGGCCCGATGAAGGAGCCGTCGACATTGGCGCCTGCATTCTGCGCATCGTTGCTGTTGCTGGTCGAATCCTGGGGCGGCTGCGCGGCCTCCGCGAAGTGGTAGATCAGCGTGGTGTCGCCATCGTAGGTCGCCTTCGAGTCCGGGCCGCCGCTCATCGGCTTGCCGCTGCTGTTCCCGTAATAAAGCCAGAGCGTGGTCGTCGCGCCGGGCTTGAGATCGGGCACCTTGACCCAGACAAACGCCTCCCCCAGCAGCGAGTCGTACTTCTCGATGTGGTAGGTCAGCGGCGTCTTGTCGTCGCCCGCGACAAAGCGGATGTCGCTGCCATCATCCCGCGCGGAGGCGAACTGAAAGTCGCCGTCGTGCAGGCGGATGAGCACGGGCGTCGTGCCGATCGCGTCGGAAATCGGCACGCCGGTGCTGCCGGTATCGACCGTGATCTTCTTGCGCAGTGTCCAATCGTTGTTCCACCAGGCCTGCGCCGGCACGCCGGCCGCAACCTGCGCGAGCAGGCAGGCAAAAAGGATTTTCCAGAGAGGGTTTTTCATCGCGGTTAGAAGTCGGCCCAAAGACGGAAGGTCAAAAGCGGGTGGTAAGCCTTGGTTTGCGTGCCATCGGCAAGCGGGACGCCGAAGTCGAAGGATCCGTTGACGTGGTCGAGCAGCCGCAGCCGCGTGCCCCAGCCCACGCTGCCCAGGAGGAAGGTGCTCTGCTGTTCGGGCAGCGGGGAGTCCATGCCCAGGATGCCGCCCTCGGCGAAGAGATAGAACCGCCACTCGTCGACCGTCTTGCCCAGAAACTCGCTCAGCGAGGGCGTGCGGAGTTCCACCGAGCCGAAGATGCCGTTGTCGCCCAGCTCCTCCGATTCGAGGTAGCCGCGCACCGTGCCAAGTCCGCCGCCGCTGAACTGCTCGCTGTTCACCAGCGGCTCGTTCGCAGCCTGCCCCTGCACCTTGCCGAAAAACTGCAGGCCCTCGGGCAGGTCGGCGGTATGGGAAATGTCGCCGCGAAAGTAAATGAAGTTGCCCGTCGCGCCGAAGCGGTTGAGCTCGTACTCCTCTGTATCGCTGCCCATCTCGCGGATGGCGAGGTTGACGCTGGCGTTGAGATTCGTCGTGTGGCCCTTGCCCACCCAGCTTCCGCTGTAGGCGGCGCTGAACGGATAATAGGTCACGGGCGTGACGGTGTTCAGGCCGGCGATGAGCACTTCCTGCGAGAAATGCTTGTAGTCGAGCCCGAGGCTGATCGAGTGATAGAAACCCGGTGAGCCCGGCAGTGTGATGATGGCCCGGCCGCCGACCACGTCGCCCTTGCCGACCACGCCGATGCCGCCGAGCGTGTTCACGTTGCTGTCCTGCGACGTGCCGTCGAGCATGAGGGAAAGCCAGGGAATGTCCGGAATCCGCGCGATGTAGTCGGCGGAAAAGACCTGCACCTGGTCGAGTTCCTCGGGCGAGACCTGGAAGCTGAAGCCGATGGAATGTCCGAGCTGCCAGAGATTGTCATAGCTGACCGAGCCGTTGACCCGCAGCGGCGTGGTATCCGCGCTGTAGCGGTTGTTCACCTCCAGGCTGCCGTGCAGCGGAAAGGTGTCCTTCACCGTCAGGTCGACGTCGACCGTGCCGGGCACCGCGCCTGCCTTGAGCACGGGCGTGACCTGGCGATCGGGCAGGTTGTTGAGGACGGCAAGATCGCGCGTGACCTGCGAGAAGTCAGGCGACTGCCCTTCCTCCAGCGACGGAGCCTCGCGCTTGATCTCATCGATGGAAAAATAGCGCGAGCCGTGCACGCGCAGTCGTCCCACCGGCTGCGGCACCACCTCGAGCGTGATGACGCCCCCCTGCCCCTGCTGCGGCGGAACCTGCACCAGGACGGTTTGGTAGCCGCGATCATGATACGCCTGTTGGAGAGCCTGCCGCGCCTGCTCCACATCCTCCTTCGTCCGGTACGGGCCCAGGTACGGATAGACGGCCGCCTCAACATCCAGCCGCGGCATCAGTTTCTCGCCGCCGATCACATGAAACCTGGCGACGTAGAAATGGAGCTCCGGCGCGGCCGGCGCAGGATTGGCCGGGGTCACGGGAGCCGTGGTGGAAGGCGACGGGGTCGTGGCGGCCGGGAGCGGCCAGGAGGTAGCGCAGATCATGAGCGCCACTCCCAGGAACTCCACCCGGCGGGCGACGCAGCCCCGCGGTTCAGGAAACGAGTCGCGCGTTTCATGATTCACGGATCGCCTCCCGGGCCGTGGAACGGTTTCGGGCCCAGGCGGCCATGACGCAGGTGTGGAACATGGTGCGGCCCTTCAGAGAACGGAGGGATTGCGCCGCGGCCGGTACTGCCGGTGAATCGCCGCGGAAATGGCGATGGAAAGGTCGCCCAACGTGGGCGTGGTGCCATTGACCGTCGAGCGAAGGTGGCGCCGCTGGATGAGCACGCCGAACTTGGCCTGCACCTCCCGTTCGAGAAAGTCGTCCAGCTCGCGGTCGTTCCAGCCGAGGCTGTTTGGACCCGCGCCCTGAAGCACGAGATTGGTGCCCACGACGACATCTCCCGTCGCCTTCTTGGCGAGGAGATCCATGAGCTTGTCGTGGATGGCCAGGATGTTGGCCTGAATGCCGATTGTCAAAATGCCCTCGGGAGTGGAATGGCTGCGCCCTAGCGAGGCACGTGGCTGAACCAAGCGGACGGCCGGTCTCCCGGCGGCCGGCAGGAATGGCCCGGCAAAAAAATGTAAAAACGTCCACCAAGCGCCGGTGCAACACCGATGATGGAGCCAAGCAGGAGGTGCATGCCCTTCTTGTGCGGGCGCCAAACGGCAATCGGGCTGCAATCCGGTCAAAACAAGGTAACGAGAATTGGTCAAATTGACGTCGAACCGATCGTCACCTGAAATCCATAAAACCGGGTGCCACCGGTCAGCGTCCGCCGAAGCAAGCCACCCGGCAGCCCGCCCTCAATAATGACGCCGGGGGCGATTGCGGTTGCGCGTGATGAAGTAGCTGCCGACGAGGACGGAAAAGGCGGGAGCGATGAACGTGGCGCAGAGAAGAAAGGTTGGCATGTCTCCGTCCTAGACCCCCGACATGGCACTTAAGCACGCGCGAAGTTAAATGCCG
>CAJCIA010000195.1 GCA_903970275.1 Betaproteobacteria bacterium | reverse complement strand
CTTTATCTTTTTTCTTTCCGTGCCGCTGGCCAGTCTGCGGCTGATCCCGCTGATCATGTTTGGGCTGACGCTGATCGTCGGGCTCTCCTACATGGCGCAGGCGCGAATCGAGACAAAATACGACAGCATCTCCGCGCGGCTGCTGCTGCTTTATCTCACCATCATGCAGCCGTGGCGCCGCGCCTGGGCGCGCTACTTTACCTGGCTGCGCGGCAAGCGCACGCCACGCGCCGTCATCGCCACGCGCGAGCAATCGCCCCACATGAGCGTGAGCTGGGCCGCCTCCGGCCACCTCTCTTTTTGGAGCGAATCGGGCCTGGAACGCAATCACCTGCTCGCCAAGACGGAGGAATTGCTCGAGGAGGAAGGCTGGAAGTACGCGCTCGACACCGGCTGGACGAATTGGGATCTGCTCATCTTCGCCAGCCGATGGTGGAATCTGCGCCTGCGGTCCATGACGGAGATTTATCCGCACGGCCGGCGCCTGACGCGGGTCGGCAATTTCCTGAATGTGAGCACGTTCTCCTCCCTCACCGGCGCCATCCTGGCCACCTTTGCCATCGTGACGATGCTCTACCGACCCTACGCCGCACCCTCGATCGCGATCGGACTTTCCGTCTGCGCATCGATCTGGCTGCTGCACGGCCTGCGCCTGCGGCATCGATTGGCGGAGTTGGTGGAAGTCGCCGCCATCCGCGCCGGCCTCCAGCCGGTGGCAAAGAAGCGTTCCAAGGCGGAATGAAACGCCTTGGTTGAACCGTCGAGGTGTGTAACCTTTTTGTATGACCGACAAGGAAAGGGCGTTGTTGGCAATCGGGCTGATGGCGGACGACTGCACCTACAGGGAGATGATCGAGAAAATCGAATTTCTGCAGGGCGTGCAAGCGGGTCTGGACTCGCTTGATCGAGGTGAGGAAATTGATCACGAGGTGATCAAGAAGAAGTTCGCCTCATGGGCGTCCGCGTAACCTGGTCGGCGGTCGCCCAACGTGATCTGGACGACGTTGAGGCGTACATCAGCGCCGAGAATCCAGGCGCGGCCGACTCGTTCTGTTCGCTTTTGGTGCGCCGAGCTGACCAGTTGGAGGACTTTCCTGAACTCGGCTCCGTTGTTCCGGAGTTTCGTGACGCGAGTTTGCGGCAGATTGTCCATGGAAAATCCCGTATCTCTATCGCATAGGTTAATCACCGCTGAGAGTCAGGATCGTGCGAATCTGGCACGGAGCTCGTGGTTTTCCTCGCCTTCGCTAATCGTTCCTGCGCCGCCATGACCCTCTACCGCCGCGTCATCGGCTACTATCGGCCTTACTTGGGCACGATCAGCTTTAGTCTTTGTCTGCTCGTAATTGGCGTCGCGTTCAATCTGCTTAAATTCTGGCCCATCGCTTGGGCGATCGATCATGTCGTCAAGGTTGGGCCGGATGGCGTGGTGCGGTGGGCGGGCCTTTCCTTCTCTGCCTGGCAGGGCGCGGTCTTCGCGGGCGTAGCGCTGCTGGTCATTTACCTGCTCGCCGGGCTACTCGGCTTCTGGCGCAACTACGTCTCAATCGAGGTGGGCCTCAAGGCGCTGCTGCAACTGCGCACGCAGCTCTACTCCTACCTGCAGTACCTGCCGCTGCATTTTCATGACCAGCGGCGCAGCGGAGATTCCACCTTTCGCGTGGCCTACGATTCGCAGGCCGTGCAGACCTATTTCAACCGCGGCTTCGACACCATCTTCGGGTCGGTCATCACGCTGCTGATGACCTTCGGCTACATGTTCGCGCTCGACCCGGTGCTGGCCGGTGTGTCGCTCGTCATTCTGCCGCCGCTTTGGGCGACGATTTACTTTTTCTCTGCGCGCGTGCGGCGGCAAACCACCACGTTGCAGCAGGAGGAAAGCGATGTGCTGGCGCGCGCGAGCGAAGGCTTGACCAGCATCCGGATCGTCCACGCCTTTGGGCAGGAGGAATTCGAGGTGCGCGAGTTCGCGCGGGAGGCGCGCGAAAGCTACGCGGCCAACCTCAGCCTGACGATCACCAACGCGATCTCCAGCCTGGCCGTCTCCACCGTGATGGCGCTGGGCCTTTCGCTCGTGCTGACTGTGGCGATCATGCACATCCTTGAGCATCGGCTCACCGTCGGCCAGCTCACGCAGTTTCTCGGGTTCGTCACCATGCTGTATCAGCCGCTGGAGCAGCTCAGCTACACGGCCTGGGCACTCGAAGGCGCGGCCGCGGGCATGCAGCGGGTTTTTGAAATCCTCGACGCGCCGGACGCGGTGCCGGAAACACCCGGCGCCCGGCCGCTTGGCCGTGTGCGCGGCTCCATCACCTTCGAAAACGTGGCGTTCGCCTACGAACCGGCTCATCCCATCCTGCGCGATATCTCCCTGACCATCCAGCCGGGTGAGACTGTAGCGCTCGTGGGGGGCACGGGTGCGGGCAAGACTACCCTGCTTTCGCTCGTGCCGCGCTTTTACGATCCGGGCGCAGGGCGCGTGCTGATCGACGGTACCGACCTGCGCGAGGCGACGAAGAAATCGCTCCGCGCCAACATCTCCGTTGTGCTGCAGGACACGCTTTTGCTCAGCGGCACCGTACTGGAGAATATCGCCTACGGCCGGCCGGGCGCGACGCGCGACGAGATCCGCGCCGCTGCGGTGGCCGCGCAGGCCGACACGTTCATCGCGCAACTGCCGCTCGGCTACGACACGCCCGTGGGCGAGCGCGGGGTGCGTCTGAGCGGCGGGCAGAAACAGCGCATCGGCCTCGCCCGCGCCTTCCTCAAGGACGCGCCCATCCTGTTGCTCGACGAGCCCACCAGCGCGCTCGACCTGACGACCGAGGCCGAGATCATGGGCACGCTCGACGCGCTCATGCGCCGGTATACGACGCTCATCGTCACACACCGGCTGAGCACCATCCATCATGTCGACCGCATCTACGTGCTCGACCAGGGGCGCGTGATCGAATCGGGTACGGGCAAGGAGCTGCTCGCCCAAGGTGGGGCCTACGCGAAACTGTGGAATTCCGCACAGTCGGAACGACCCGCCCGCGGCTCCACCTGATCGTCGCGCCTCCCGGCGCACGAACGCTCGCTATCCGCGGCCCGTTCCGCTTCAATGTCCGCTCCATGAAACTGATTTCTTCCCGCGTCCGCCGTCTGGCGATCCTGGCTGTGCTGCTCGTGCCCGCACTCACCTTCAATCCCGTCAACCCGCTGCTGCATCTCGGAGCGCAAACGAACACGCCCGCGCCGGCACCATCCGGCCTCGCCAATACGGCACCTGCGGAGGTCGACAAGGACACGGGCAAGCCGATCGTCACGACGGGTTCGGGCCTGCAGTACGTGGATCTCGTGCCCGGCGCCGGCCCGACAATCAAGGCGGGTGACGAGGTGACCGTAAAGTACACCGGCATGTTCACCGACGGGCGCGTTTTTGACGCCTCAGAAAAGCACGATCCCGGCACCTTCACCTATGTGCAGGGCGTCACCGGCCTTATCCAGGGCTGGACCGAAGGCACCTCGACCATGAAGGCGGGCGGCAAGCGCAAGCTTATCATTCCGCCCAACCTCGGTTACGGCGCGGACGGCAATGAGACGATTCCGCCCAACTCGACACTCATCTTCATGATCGAGGTCGTTTCTGTAAAACCCGGCCCGGCGCAGTAACTCGGGTCATGGCGCGACTTTTCGGCACCGATGGCATCCGCGGCCGCGCCAACGAAGGCTTGCTGACGCCAGCGGGAGCGCGCGCGTTTGGCCGGGCCGTCGCGCTCAAGTTCGGCGTGCCGGGCAAGCCGGTCGCGATCGGCCGGGACACCCGCGAATCGGGTCCAATGCTCGAGGAAGCCGTGGCGGCCGGCGTCGCCGAGTTGGGCGTGGACGTGCTGCTGCTTGGTGTCCTACCCACTCCTGCGATTGCGGTCATGAGCCGCGAAGCGAAGGCCTGCGCGGCAGTGGTCATCAGCGCCTCGCACAATCCGTGGGAGGACAACGGGCTCAAGCTTTTCAATGAGCGCGGCTTCAAATGCGACGACGCACTGGAGCTGGAACTGGAAGGCCTGATTCTCGGCGACGCGCCACCGGCCGCGGCTGCACCGGGCCGAATCGAGTCGATGTCAGATGCAGCCGAACGCTATGTCGAGCTCGCCGCATCAACTTATGGCGCGGAGCTCGACCTGACCGGGATGACCATCGTGGTCGATGCTGGTCATGGGGCGGCGTATGTCACGACGCCGGCGGTCCTGGAAAAGCTGGGAGCGACCGTGCGGACGATCAACGCGACACCGGACGGCCGCAACATCAACGCCGATTGCGGCAGCACGCATCCCGAGCAGATGGCTGCACTGGTACGGGAAACGCGAGCCGACCTGGGCCTTGCCCACGATGGCGATGCCGACCGGCTGATTGTCTGCGACGAAAGCGGGTCATTGCTGGATGGCGACGAGATGCTGGCGGTCATCGGACTTGATCTGCTGCGCCAGGGCAAGCTGGCGGGCAACACGATTGTCGCCACCGTCATGAGTAATCTCGGCCTTGATGAATGCTTCAACGCGGCCGGCGGCAAGGTGCTGCGGGCGGGCGTGGGCGACCGCTACGTGCTCGAGCAGATGCTGGCCCATGACTTGAACGTCGGCGGCGAACAATCGGGCCACGTCATCCTGCGAGATTACAACACGACGGGCGACGGCCTTGTTACCGCGCTTGAATTGCTCCGCATCATGCGCCGCACGGAAAAACCTCTCAGCGAATTGCGCCGGGGGTTGCGCAAGTACCCGCAGCAGCTCGTGAACGTCAAGGTGCGCGAGCGCATCCCGCTCGAGCAGATTCCTGAGATCAGTGATGAAGTCCGCGCGGTGGAAATGGAGCTCGGCAGCCAAGGCCGCGTACTGCTGCGCTATTCGGGCACTGAGCCAAAGATTCGCCTGCTGGTCGAGACGAAGGATGAGGCGATGCTGGAAGCCGTCATGGCGCGGCTGCTGCAACCGATCCAAAAACATCTAGGCATCTGATTCCAAAATCCGCCTACGGCTTCCGATGCCAGGGAGGGGACTCGAACCCC
>CAJCIA010000194.1 GCA_903970275.1 Betaproteobacteria bacterium | reverse complement strand
GGCCCCACCCGGGCTTCAAAACGAAAACACGCCACCGAATGGCGTGCTAAGCTTTTGAAGCTCGCATGGAGGACGGTTACTGCCGCGGGCGGCCAACCGTCACACGCTTCCTCATCACTACCCGGCGCGGCGCATCACGCGCTCGAACCAGGCGTCCCCCGTTTTGCAGGGGACGGTAATCATCTCACAACCGCGAAGGCGTGCAAGAATTTTCTTCGCTATTTTCTTCATTCGAAGGGGCGTGCACTTGTCGCCCCGCATCGGTCCTGCCTTACTACCCGCCGGTCACGCCATGCTCACGAATAATGTCCTGACGGCCCAGACGGCTTCGCGGCTCGAGTCTCTTCGGGGAGTCGCGGCGATGGTGGTGGCGTTCTACCATTGCCTCTACGTCTTTTCCACCTCGGCGTCCAGCGCACCATGGCTCGAACCACTCATGATCATCTTCAATGGCAAGGCTGCTGTGAGCGTGTTCTTTGTGCTGAGCGGACTGGTGCTTGGCCTAAGTCTGCGGCGCAGCTCGCAACCGATGATGCTCAATTGCACGGGGTATCTCATCCGCCGCTTCTTCCGCATCTATCCTGCGTTTCTTGTCACCGAAGGAATCGCCATCGCGCTCGTGCCGATCTGCCGGCACCTCCCTCTGACCGACAGCCCGTGGTCCAATGAATATTTCTCGCATCCAGTTACGCTGCGCACCGTGATCGAAAACCTGACTTTCCTGACCCACACTTTTGACGCGATCACCTGGACGCTGCGTGCCGAGATGATCTGCTCGTGCCTGCTTCCGCTATTTTACTTCGGCGGCAAGGTTCTGCCGGCGTTTCCCTGGTTGATGCTGCCCGTCCTGATGGCGGTCTCCCGGCACTATACGGATGTCGTCAGTGTGGGAGTTAGCCAGGCTTTCCTCGTTGGCTATTTAATCCCTCAAACTTTGCCATGGTGGAAACCCATCGCTCGGAGCAACGCCGCCCTCTTCGTCGCATGTCTGACCGGAGTCGCCATGCTGACGCTTCCTCGCGTTGCGGGTCAATTTCCCTACTCCACGATCACACTTTGCGACTCAATTGGGGCAGCTCTTTTGATCGGAGCCATCATCCACGGCGGTCCTTGGGCGATTTTTTCGTTGCTGGATTGGACGCCGGTCAAAACTGTAGGACGTATCTCCTATAGCTATTATCTGGCGCATCCGCTTGTCCTCTTTCCCCTCGTATATCTCACCCTGACACCGGTTGAACATCTGACCGGCTTTCGGTTTCCGGTGCTGTGTGCCATTGGCTATTGGATCGTTACTTCGGCGATCGCCCTTCCCTTGGCTTGGCTTTCCTTTCGCTGGATCGAGAGCCCTGCCATCACGTTTTCTAAGTCTCTGGTGCCCCGCCAGCGACGGGAGGAAAATGCCTACGCCGGGGCGACCGGCATTGCGACGCCGCCTTAATCAGACAGCAAGGTTTGGCTCGCCTGAGCAGGACGACATCTTCCACCCTCAACGCATCTCACGGCTTGCCGACCAGTCTTCGTCAATTCCTCGACGCGATAAAGTCTGCGTAGATGCACCGTTGCAACCCGCGGGGGTAGAAAAAGGTAAAGCCGCAGGATGATGGCGCCCGAACGGTGTCATCCCTATTTTCTTTACAGGGCGGGCGCGGGCTCGTTGCTCGCGATTTTGGATCCAGGAGTCTACCGCCAGTTGGGTGATGAAGATGAGGCGCAGCAAGACGTTGTCCAGGTCAGCCCGCATGAACATTTCCTCGCGTTGCATGAAGTCCCTCGTCATAACCCTCCCGCTATGTTTGGCGCCTACCGGCTTGTGCTTGCTCTCCTGGTTGCCGTGAGCCATTACGGGCTGATCGTTCATGGGTTCAATCCGGGGCAGTGGGCGGTCATCGGTTTTTATCTACTCTCCGGCTTTCTTATGAGCCGGCAGTTCAAAAAACTGGCTCCGCAAAGCGGCCTGCGCGGTTTCTACATCGATCGCGCGTTGCGCATCCTTCCCCTCTATTGGTTCGTCACGTGCGTCTCCTTTTATTTCATCCGGGTCTCATGGACTGATTTCGCCCAGAATATTGCCCTGCTGCCGCTTAATTACGCTCCATTCACCCATGCCCAGATCATCGTTTCCCCAGCATGGTCGCTGGCTTGCGAGGCTCATTTCTACATCTTGGTTCCTTTGCTGGTTATGGCCCCGTCCCGAGTCCTGCATCTCTTATTGTTCGCAAGCGTGTCCGTGTTTTGCGCGTCTCCTTGGTTACCGGCGAATGCCTTTTGGGCTTACGGCGGGTTGCCGGGCATTCTGTTCACCTTTTTGAGTGGCATTTTGATCGATCGCGGAGAGTGGAGGAGCCTTCGCGCCATCTACGTCCTGCTTGGGGTATTGCTTGTCGTCTTCCTTGCCGGGAAGTCAGCCGCCCTCAAGGTGCCAACAGGTATCAACATCAATGTGGCGATCGGTTATCTGTTCGCCCTGCCGCTGACCTTTGCGCTGGCTCGCTTGTCGCCCAAAAGAAATTGGGACCAGGTTTTGGGCCTGCTTTCTTTTCCGCTCTTTCTTGACCACGTTCCGGTGCGAACGGTCTGCCACCACTACTTCCCCTCGCTTGGACCGGCTGAGACACTTGCCGTAGCGGTGTTTTCGGCCGCCGTGCTGCTCGTCGCGGTCGAGAAGCCGTTTGACCAGATTCGCTACTGGGCGAGAAAATAAGAAGCGCCCATCCGCGTGATTTTCCCGTCCTCAAGGCATCTTGTGGCTCGTTGCCCGATCCTCCTCGGATTCCTCGACCCGATGCAGACCGCCCAGGCGCACCGGGGCGACGCGCGGCGGTGGGAAGGGATAGTGGCGCAGGATGACGGTGTCGGAGACGTTGTCACTGGGACCGGAGAAGAGCTGCACCAGGTAGGTTCCGGCCGGGACGTCGAAGAGGCGTGGTCGGCCGGAGGCGGCGCTGTGCAGGAGGTCAAACTCGGCGTTTCGCGCGCAGGTTTCCACCAGCTTGTCCCCCATTAGGGCAAGGCGGCCGAAGCTGCGCACCCAGCCACTGGCGAACGGCTGCCGGCCGGAGGGGATGATGCGCTCGATTGGTTCATGCTCGGAGATGAGGATGACATCGAGCCGGCTCACCGGGCGGCTGACGTCCCAGGCCAAAATGGTTAGCGCCTGGGTCTGCCGCTGGAGATGCGCGCTGATGTCGAGCGCATCGGCGTGGGGCGAGACGAAGCGGGTGTAGGTGCCGAGATCAAAGAGCGCCAGGTAGGACCCGGCCTGGTGGGTGAAGACATCGTGCGAGTCGATCGAAAGCCGGTGCACGGGCGGAGATCGCATGGTCCATTTCCTAGCGCGGACCGTGCCGGGTTTCGCCGAATCGTGCGGTGAGGCGCATCGTTCGATGGTCAGTGCCTGCTTGGGAGACTCCATGGAAAACGTTCCACGTGATAAGTTTCAACCCATAAGCTCCTCGTTGCTTTTCCCTTGAGAGATCATGACGAGCAAGATGGACAAATCTCCGGGCGCGGCGCCATAACTTGTCATGGCCGTCGATCATCGTTACGACTTCGTCGTGCTTGGCTCGGGCATTGCCGGGCTGACCTTTGCGCTCAACGTGGCGGAGCGCGGTTCGGTGGCGGTGATCACCAAGAAGAACCGCGCGGAATCCAACACCAACTACGCCCAGGGTGGCATTGCGGTCGTGACCTCCAACGAGGACAGCTTCGACCTCCACGTGCGCGACACGCTGGAAGCTGGCGCGGGACTTTGCCGGGAGGACGTGGTGCGCGGCATCGTGGAGGAAGGCCCGGCGCGCGTGGCGGAGCTGATCGAGCTCGGCATGTCCTTTACCGAGCGGGAAAACGGCAACGGTGCGCGGCACGAGCTGGACTTGGGCAAGGAAGGCGGCCACTCCAAGCGCCGCATCCTGCATGCCCGCGATGTGACCGGCCGGGAAATCGAGCGGGCGCTGCTGGCGGCGCTGGCGCGGCATCCACGCGTCGCCATCTTCGAGAATCATGCCGCCATCGACCTGATCACACGGCGCAAGCTTGGTTTTGCCACCGACAACCGCTGCGTGGGCGTCTATGTGCTGGACGTGGCCGGCGGCCAGGTCGAGACGGTGATTTCACGGCACGTCCTGCTGGCCACGGGCGGCTGCGGCAAGGCGTACCTTTACACGACCAATCCGGACATCGCCACGGGCGACGGGGTGGCCATGGCCTACCGGGCGGGCGTGCCGGTGGCCAACATGGAGTTCATCCAGTTTCACCCCACCTGCCTGTTCCATCCCAGGGCGAAATCGTTCCTCATCAGCGAAGCGGTGCGGGGTGAAGGCGGCGTGTTGGTCAATGGCGCGGGCAAGGCCTTCATGGACGGCGTGCATCCCCTCAAGTCGCTCGCGCCGCGCGACATTGTCGCCCGCGCCATCGATGCGGAGATCAAGCGCACAGGCGCGGAGTGCGTCTTCCTGGACATTACGCACCAGTCGCGTGAGTTCCTGCAGCAGCGCTTCCCGGCCATCTACGCCAAGTGCGCGGAGTGCGGCATCGACATGGCAACCCAGCCCATCCCCGTGGTTCCAGCCGCCCATTACCAGTGCGGCGGCGTGGTGACGACGCCGGATGGGCGGACCTCCCTCCCCGGGCTTTGGGCGGTGGGCGAGGTCGCCTGCACGGGCTTGCACGGGGCGAACCGGCTGGCCAGCAACTCGCTCCTCGAGGCGCTAGTCGTGGCGCACCGGGCGGCTTCTGCGGTGCTGAAGGAGCCAATCTCGGCTCGTGAGGACCTGATTCCGCCGTGGCAGAGCGGTCCGGCCCAGGATCCCGACGAGCTTGTGGTGATCTATCACAACTGGCGTGAGATCCGGCAGCTGATGTGGGACTACGTCGGCATTGTGCGGACGACAAAGCGCCTGACCCGCGCCGCCAGTCGCCTGCGCAGCCTCAACGCCGAGGTGCAGGAGTACTACTGGAACTACAAGATGACCGTGGACCTGGTCGAGCTGCGCAACCTCGTGCTGGTCGCCTCGCTCATCGTGGATGCCGCGCTCAGCCGTCACGAGAGCCGCGGGTTGCACTACACGCGGGACTATCCGCTGCTCAGTTCCGCTCCGCCGCGCGACACGATTTTGCAGGCCTAGTCGGCTTGGGCTTTTCCGAAAGCTCTCAGGGAAAGCCCTGACTTCATTTTTATCAATGTGCAGTAAAAATCCATTTCTACCTCTGAAAACACGAACATACACTGCCTGAATTAAGTTTATGCATTAGAGATTTTTTATTGCGCTTGTGGAAAGCTGTCCTAATAGTCGCCCCATGACGAAGCTTACCCGAATTTCCTCAGTCGCCTTGATGGCGCTCGCCACCCCTCTCGCTCTCCATGCCGGCACCGAGATGAAGGACTCCAAGGACATGAAGCAGACCTCGCAGACCGAATATGGTTCGGACGCCGGCTTCTACGTCGCGGTTTACGGCGGCACCAACTTCTCCACCAATTATGGCGATCGCCACACCTCGTTCGGTCCCGGCGGCGCGGCCACCCCGGATAATATTCACTCGGAAGTGGGCGAGACGGGCGGCATCAAGGGCGGCTACAACTTCGAATCCTTCCCGGTTTGTGACGGCCTGCGCCTCCAGCCGGCGGTGGAAGTCGATGCGATGTACATCGGCATGGATAGCAGCGCCCAGAACAACACGGGCGTGGGTTCGGTGCGCAGCAGCACGAGCTGGAACAACGCAGCCGGCTTCGTCAATGGCATCCTGCGCTTCAAGCTGACCAACAGCGGCTCGTTCTTTTCCCGCCTGACGCCTTACATCGGCGTGGGTGTGGGCGCCGAGTACCTCTCGACTCACACGCACCTGAACGTCGCTGGCGGGAACGTGGGCGGCGTGAGCGACGATGACGTCGACTTCGCGGCGGAAGGCCTGGTTGGTCTGGATTACAACCTGAACCAGCACTGGACGCTCTTCACAGAGTACAAGTTCGTCGATGCGATCGGCGCGGACTTCAACTCCTCGACGGCCGCCGGGACTTACCGGTTCGCCCCGAACCAGATCCAGCAGAACCTCGCCACCTTGGGCGTGAAGTACAACTTCTAGTCAGTTCATTCGTCTCCTGCAAAGCCCCGAACGGGATGCCGTTCGGGGCTTTGTTTTGCCCTGGGGCCCTGGTTGCCAGCCGCGGCTTCACTCCCGCGCACGGGTGCCGACTCTTTCTGATACGCGCCGGCACCGGTGCGGATCATGACGCTGCGCCACTTTCCCCGTCTTCGCGCCTGGTGGCGACTTGTCTGGGACTCCGATCGCGTGGCGCCGCTTCGGTTCTACGGCCACTATCTGCGCTGGCCGCTGCTGCTGGCGCTGGGGGCCCTCGCCGGGGAGAAGGCGGTTTACTATGGGGCGGTTCCCCTCGCCGGCGTGGCGGAACGGGAGTGGTCCTATGCCCGCGCCGCGCGGGATTTTCGCGCCGGCCGCAACGAGGATGCGCTCTATCACATCCGCGAGGCACTGCTGAACACGCGAGACGAGCCGCGGCTCTGGCGGCTGGCGGCGCAAATCTCCACGCGGCTTGACTCGCCGGAGTCGGCCTACTGCTGGCAGCAGGTCGACCGGCTGGAACCGGGTGTGCCGGCGACGCAGCTGGCGCTGGCGGACGCGGCGCTCCAGCATGGGGAATGGGAGCTCGCCTCGGCCGCGGTGCGGGAGGTTAGCCCGGACCATCAGGCCAGCGCGGAGTACCTCATCGCCGCGGGTCGGCTGGTGCAGGCGCGGGGCGATCCGGAGCGGGCGGACTATCTTTTTACGCAAGCCGCTGCGCTGCGGCCGGGCGACGCAACTTCGCTCCTGGCGCTGTCCGCCTGGCAGTCCTCCCGCCACGTCTGGCCGCAGGCCCGCGCCCTGTTGGAAACGCTGGCGGCCCAGCCCGGCCACGCGCTTGAAGCGCGGCGGAAGCTGGTCGAGCTGGATGTGGCACAGCGTGATTTCCGGGCGGCGCAGATCGACGAGGAGCGGCTGCTTGCCCTGTCCGGCGCGACGTCGGCGGACCGCGCGCGGCAGCTCGATTTCGCGCCCGATCCGGCGCCGGTGCTGGCGGAATTGCTGCGGAATGCGTCGAAGGTCGACGCCGCGCAGGTGCTCGACTGGATGACGGCCCACGGACGGGCGGAGCAGGCGCTCATCTGGATTCGCCGGCAAGACGAAGGCTGGCAGGACGATCCGGATATCGGCCTGGCCCGCGCCGGGTGCCTGGAAGCGCTGGGCGACTGGACTCATCTGCGCGACGACCAGCTCGACAGCACATGGCCGGGGCGCGAGTCGTCGCGGCTCCGCGTGCTGGCGGAGGCGTCGCTGAAGCTGGGGCAGATCGACGACGCGCGGGCGGCGTGGCATGAGGCGGTGGCGGCGTGCACGCATCCCGGCGATTTCTACGCCCTGGCCCAGGCCGGCGGCGGCTTTCCCGATCCCGACGAGGCCCGGGCGGAAGTCTGGCTCGCGATGGCGGACCGATATCCCGGCCAGCAGTGGCCGTTGCGGTCACTGCTGCGTTATGAACTGGGCCGCGGTGATTTGGTCGCGGCGCAAAGCGTGGCGGTTCGCCTGGCGGTGATCCTGCCGGACGATGCCGCCGTCCGCGCAACGCGCGATCTTCTCTGCCTGCTGCGCGGCACCGAGGTTCCGCAAGCGGAAGGCGATCTCGCGGCACTCGCGGCCAGGCAG
>CAJCIA010000193.1 GCA_903970275.1 Betaproteobacteria bacterium | reverse complement strand
TGCGGATCGACCTCGCGGATGTACCAGAAGCGCGTGAAGAGCAGCCCGCGCCGCACGCTCTTGATCATGTCGGCCTGCGAGGTGGTCCCGCCGATCATCGCCAGCGTGGTGGGCGAGGCGACCGGCGCCCGGACCGATTTTTGCGCCCAGTACCGGCCGCACTGGAGATTGCGCAGCACGCCGTTCTCAATCCACATCGTCTTTGAGGTGGGCAGGCCATCGGTGGAGTAAACCGCGCCGGGCGCCAGCGGATCTGCGGGATCGGAATAGACGGTGACGTTGTCGCCGAAAACCTTTTCGCCCAGAAGCGAGCCGCCGCCCTTTTTGGTGGCGAAGTTGCGGCCCTCGTCGGCGGAGCGCTGGTCAAATTCGTCGCCCACGAGAATGCCAACGAGGTCGGAGACAGCGGAGGGCTCGAGCAGCACGGTGTACTTGCCGGCCTCAAGCGCGTGCGGCTTCTGCGAGCGAATAGCCTTGTCGATCGCGATGGAGCCCAACGCCGGCGCGTCGAGCTTGCTGAAGTCGACGTGCGTGG
The DNA here is from genome assembly GCA_903970275.1 of Betaproteobacteria bacterium. GTDB lineage: Bacteria > Verrucomicrobiota > Verrucomicrobiia > Methylacidiphilales > UBA1321 > JABDGH01. Next base: position 21,434 of record CAJCIA010000193.1, on the reverse strand, counting down.
CGCCGGCCCAGCCTGAACCGGTGCCGTCCGGCGTGCGCGCCGTCACCGTATGGAGTGCGTTGGTCGAGCGATCGTAGGCAAAGAGACCCTTGCTCGTGGCGAAGGCGGAAAAGCCGGTGCCGAGCTCAAGGTAGCCGGAGGATTGGAGCTGTTTCGCCGCTGCTTCCTTCATCACGGGCGCGACGGCGTCGGCCAGTTGCTCCGGCGCGGCGTTGGCGGTGGCATCGGCAAAGGCGGAAGGTGTGCCATAGGTCTGCGCGCCAAGCGGCGGCATGAACTCCGGATTTTCCGGCGCACGCCGGGCGACATCCTCGGAATTGCGGACCAGCTTCAGCAGCGCGTCATCGGTCAACTCGGTGCCGCTGGCCGAGCCGCTGCGCTTGCCGTAGTGCGACTCCACCGTGACGGAGCGGCTGCTCGGAGCGCCGTTGGTCGTGGCCCGGTTTTGCGCGAAGCGAATGTGCCGGCCCTCGCCGCCATCGATCGAAACCGTGCACGACTCCGCCTGCGAGAAGGACAGAATTTTTTGCGCCAGTGCCTGCGCGTCGGCTTCGTTCATCATCACGCGACGTCCCTCCGTTCCGTGTTCAGCACGGTGACGTTGCGGAAACGCGCCGGAACCGCCCCGTGCGAGACGGGTGCGCTTTGTTCCGGCTGGCCTTTGCCGCAGTTGGGTGCGCCGCCGAGCCAATAGGTGCTCTTGTCACCCAGCCCGTCGAGTGAGTTCCAGAACGGAACCGTGCTGCCCTGGTAGGCGGCGTCGCGCACCATGCCGGCGAGCTTGCCGTGCTTGATCTCGTAAAAAAGCTGGCCGCCGAATTGAAAGTTGTGCCGCTGTTGGTCGATGCTCCAGCTGCCGTTGCCCACGATGTAGAGGCCGTGCTTTACGCCCCCGATCAGGTCGTCGAGCTTGCAGGGCTGCGGGTTCGGCTGCAGCGAGACATTGGGCATCCGCTGGATGGGGAAGCACGACCAATCCTCCGCGAAGGAGCAGCCGTTGGATTTCGTCCGGCCGATGATCTGCGCCTGCCCGATCGCCATCTGGTAGTTCTTGAAGATGCCGTTCTCGATGATCGGGAATTCCTCGCCGCTGGAGCGCACGCCGTCGTCGTCGTACCCGACGGTGGACAGGCCGCCCTCCTGGCTCCGGTCAGCCATCACGGTCATCAGCTTGCTGCCGTACTGAAGCTTGCCGAGCTGATCGGTCGTGCAGAAGGTCGTGCCGGCGAAGTTCGCCTCCCAGCCCAGCGCGCGGTCGAGCTCCGTGGGATGGCCGACCGATTCATGGATGGTCAGCCAGAGATTCGTCGGGTCGAGCACGAGATCGTACGTGCCGGGCACGACCGGCTTGGCCGCCAGTTTCTCGCGCGCCTTCTCCGCGTTCTTCGCCGCTTCGCCGACGAAGTCGTAGGACTGAACGTAGTCATAACCCGCGCCGCGCGGCGCGGCCAGGCCCGCCACGGAAGCGAACTTGCCCGTGGTCTTGTCGATCACCGTCACCTCGGTCGAGGGCAGGATGCGCACGCGCGTCTGCTCGATCGCGCTGCCGCGGCTGGAGGCAAAAAACTTTTCCTCGCGCACAAAGGCCAGCGCGGCCGTGGCGTAATTCGCGCCCGCCTTGAGCGCCGCCTCGTTGATCTCGAGCAGCTTCGCGGTCTTCAGGTCGGCCGAGATGAGGAAGGGATCGGTCTGCATCGGCATGTCCCAGCGATCGCGATACGCGGGAATCTCCTCCAGCACGAAGGGCCGCGCTTCCACGCGCGCGGCGGCGCGGGCCATGTCGAGCGCACGAACGGTGGCCGCGCGAATCTCGTCCTCGGTCGCCAGCGGGCTGCCCGCGTACCCCCACGTGCCGTTGAGCAGCACGCGCACATTGAAGCCCGCACTGAAACCGATGGACGATTCCTCCAGCCGCCGCTCGCGGGCCTCGTAATATTCCGACGCGTAGCGGCAAAGGCGGAAATCGGCGTAGGACGCGCCCTGCGTTTTCGCGAGGGATAGCGCCACGTCGGCCAGGCGGATCTTGCCCGCCAAGTCCAGACCCTGCACCGCCTCCTGCGCCGCCGCGTTGCGCGCGCCCAGGAAGAGAGTGGAAGGAAGCAGCGTGGCGCAGGCGCACCCACCCACCCTGCGCAAAAACGACCGTCGATTCACAAGCGCCACCTTCGGGCGCGACCGGTTGGATGTAAAGTTTACAAGGGGGAAGGGGATGTCGATTCATCCTGTAGCGGTGTCTTATGACCGTCGCGTCTATGGGCGCAACGAGTCGCCTTTTGCTCGCGCTTCAATCGGAGTGCGCGATAGCTTTCATCGCGCGACAGGCCTCCGCGGTTGCGGGCGCTGGCCCAGAGCTGAAGCCGCAGCAGCGGCTGAATGCAGCCGCATAAGCAGGATCCTATCAACATCGAGTGAACGCGGCCCTTTCCGTTCTGCTCGCTTCGCTCGCTCCGGGCTGGAGACAGCGTCGGCTACCACCGAGCGCTTTTCCTCGCTCAGAATTCTTGACGAAGGGTGTCTTCCGTAGCGGCGGTCTCTGACGTCGGGCTTAAGCGCAAATGATTCGCTCTTGCTCGGCGGTTATAGACCGCCGCTGCAGCGGGAAGGGCACAAAAAAACCGGCACCCTTGCGGGCGCCGGTTTTCGGTCGCGTTGGCGAAACCTTAGAGGCTGCTCTCTTCCGACGAGGAGGAAGGCGTGCTCTCGTGCCCTTCGCTGCTTTCACGCGCGGATTCCTCGGGCGGGTTCACGCGGCTGCGTTCCATCTTGGCGCCGCTGACCACGATCTGACGTCCCATGAAGTCGATCCGGTTGAGCTTCTCGGCCGCTTCCTTGGCCGTCTCGAGCACTTCCATCTCGACGAAGCCGAAGCCCTTCGAGCGGTTGGCCCGGCGGTCCATGGCGATCTCCACGTTCTTCACGTGGCCGACCTTGGAGAACAGGTCAAAGAGATCGCTTTCACCGGCCTCGTAGGCCAAGTTGCCGACGTAGAGCTTCGGCGTGGTGATTTCCTGCGGCTCCGGCTCGGGGCGCTCGCTGCGGGCGGGGCGATCTGCTCGCTCCGTACGCTCAGGACGCGGGCCGCGCTCGGTGCGTTCGCCACGTTCCGCCCGATCGGGACGTTCCGTGCGCTCGGAACGGGGGCGATCCGGGCCCTCGTTCTCACTGGCCGGCAGCATGCTGCGCACGGGCCGGCTGTGATCGCCCTTTTTCTTGCCGCCACCGGTGATCCAGCTGAAAAAGGCCGCGATGGGGTTCTTCTTCTTGGCCGGGCCGCTGTGCGTGCCGTTGGCGGTGTGTCCGTTGCTATGGGAGCGATGCTCGCCGGACGAGGACCTGCCGGCTCCGCCGCGACCGCGGCCACCACGACGACGACGGGGACCGCCGCCACTGCTGCTGTTTCCACCACTATTGCTTCCGCCACGAGGGCGATAATCTGAACTCATGTTTCTTTGACCAACATGCGTGAATCGCGCGCCTCAAGGGCGCGCTCTTTTCAGGCTCTCGCGGCCCGCATTTCAAGGAGACTCTGGCGTCTTTGTGATACGTAACTTCCAACCAAGACGGTGTTTCCGTTGCGACTTGTCACTCACCGGCAGGCGTCCCGCAGGGACCCAGAAAGGGCCCGCAACTGGCAGGCGCGCGGCGAAAATCGTACTGCGGTCGATGAGTCCTGTGGTTGCCGGGAAAGGCGAGGCTTGCGGTGCGCCGCAGCAAATTGCCGGGCGTCTTGTTAGCGTAATCCTGCCTTCAGCTCCATTATGCCGAGGGCAAAGCGCCGGCCATCCCGACCACGAAAGACTTCACAACATGTTCCTTTCTTTGGGATTTGTAGCGCACGGTGGAAAGAAACGCAACGTCCGAATTGGACGGGGTTTGCCGCGATTTGCGCCACTAGACCAAGGCACTTTTCAGCGGTCCGCTCTTCGTCGGGCTGCCGTTGGCCCGGCCAATCTTCTTCAACTCCATGTAACTTAGGAGCTTTGAGAGTTCGGGGCGCAGTTGCGGCCGCGGCGTGATGCGATCGATCAGGCCCCGTTCGAGCAGGAATTCCGCGGTCTGGAAGCCCTTGGGCAGGTCCTGGCGTGTGGTTTCCTTCAGCACGCGGGCGCCAGCAAAGCCGATCATGGCCTTGGGCTCAGCGATGTTGAGATCACCCAAAGAGGCGAAGCTGGCGGTGACGCCGCCCATGGTCGGGTGCGTCAGCACGGAAATGAACGGCAGCTTGGCCTCCGCGTGGCGCGAGAGCGCTCCGCTGGTCTTGGCCATCTGCATGAGGCTGAACATGCCCTCGTGCATGCGGGCGCCGCCCGAGGCGGAAAAGATGATGACCGGCGCCTTGAGCTTCGTCCCGCGTTCGATCGCGCGGGTGATCTTCTCGCCCATGACGGAACCCATGGAGCCGCCCAGGAAGTTGAACTCCATTACCGCAACGGAAACCACGCGCCCCTCGAGCTTGCCCACGCCGCAGACGGAGCCGTCCTTGAGTCCCGTCTTCTTCTGGTACTTTTTGAGCTGCTCGGAGTAGCTGTTCGCACCGGTGAACTTCAGGATGTCGACCGAAGCAACGCCGGCATCGTGTTCCTGGAAGCTGCCTTCATCGAGAAAGTAAAGCAGCCGCTGGCGCGCGGAGATGTTGAAATGGTGCCCACACGCCTTGCAGACCATCTGGTTCACCTCGAGCTCCTTGTTGAACAGGTAAACATCGCAGGTCGGGCACTTGGTCCAGAGACCCTCGGGCATCTCCTTCTTGCGACCGGGAGTCTTGCCGTAGTCGGGCTTGGGAAAAAGGCTGCCCGGGGGATTGATTTCGTCAGACATGGAGGAGAGGGAGGCTAGCTCCGCGAGACCGTCAGGACCGCGAGCCGGGCTGCCCCGGCCCGTTCGAGGACCTGGGCGCACGCATTAGTCGTGGCGCCCGTGGTAAAGACATCGTCGATCAATAGCAAATTTTGGCCGGTAACGTCAAACCTGCCTTTGAGCCTAAACGCGTTCTGCATGTTTTTCCAGCGCGCATGTCGTTCCAGGCCGACTTGCGAGGGCGTTTCCCGCACGCGCTTCAGGCAATCGCGCAGCGGAAGGCCGCGCGCACGGCCAAGCCCCGCCGCCAGCTCCCGCGCCTGATTGAAGCCCCGCGCCCGCAGATGACGATGGAAAAGTGGAACGGGCACCAGCCCGTCCCAGCGCTCGGAGGCCATGTGCTGGTCGAACGCGCCGGCAAGCCAATCGGTCAGCTGGCCCAGCCGAAAGAATTCCTGCGCGTACTTAAAGCGGGCGATGGCTTCCAGCGGCTGGCCCTCGGTGAGGAAGGCGGCGCGGGCGTGGGAGAAATGCCACTCGCGATCGACGCAGGTGGAGCAGACGAACGGCCGGTCGGGCACGTGCTCGTAGGGATAGCCGCAGCGCTCGCAGAAGGGGGGGACGACCGGCTTGGGCGGGGCCTCGACGCTTTCCGGCCAGGGGAACGCCAGGTTCAGGGCGGTGTCGATCCAGCCTCGGACGGACGGCGATAGTAGCGCCACAGCCACCACCCTAGCACCGCGAGGACAAGGGCCGTCAACGGCGAGGAGAGCACGTCCTCCCCCGTCCAGAAAGAGGCGCGGGTCGGCCGCGTCAGCCCCGAGGTAAGGAGTAGGCCAAGAATGCAGCCGGCATGCAGACCCTCGTTGAACCAGAGCGTGCCGGTGCGCCGGAAAACGCCGCCCAGCACCAGGCCGAGGATGAGGAGATTGGCGCCCTTCCAACCCAGGAACCAACCTTGCGCCAGCGGCTGAAACGCGGCGCCGATGGCCGTGACGCCGCTCCAGGCGTGCACCGGCTGGTGATCGAGTGAATCGGGAATCTTGAGGAAATGCGCCACGGCATAAAGAAATGCCACGAGGAGCCAGCCGGCGCGCGCCCCAAGCCAGCGAATGAACTCGGTCTGGAGGAAGCCGCGGAAGATGGTCTCCTCCGCCGGCGGGACAAGCAGCGCGGCGATGATGGCGGTGGTGATGATCCGCATGCGCTCGTGCGAAGTGATGACCGCCCAGGAAAGGCCGCCGCAGCCGATGCTGAGCCCCACGATGGTCTGCACCGCCACAAAGGCGGCGAGCAGCCCGAGCAGGACATCGAAGACCGCCTGACGTCCCGGCCGCCACCAGACGCGGAATTGCAGCCGCGGCCACGCGAGCCCCAACGCAGCGAGCGCGGCCAGGAGCAGCGCACGATCCATCGCGCGGTGGAATGGCACCCAGCGATGCAGCGCCGCATAAAGCAGCGGCCCGAGCACCATCGCGCCGCCAAAAAGCGCAAGGAAGAAGACCAGCAGCACAACGCCAGCGCGAGTCGCAGGCTCGATCAGTCGGCGCATAGCATCGTCCTAGCAACGATCTCCGTGATGTCGAACGCAACTCTAGCGCCGGTCTATGACCGCCGACGCCACTTCGGCAATCGTCCGCTCGCAGAGGTAGCCGGCGTCGGCCCGACGCCGGTCGCGGCCACAAACGTTCGCTTTGCCAGCCATCTTCGCGCCGCGATCAACCAGCCCGCTTCACCAGCCAATCTGAGCAAACCACATCAAAGTCAAAAGCGGAACACGATTGCATCCGCCGCATAGAACGGTCGTTCCGCCAAACGAAGGTAGCCGGCGTCGGCCCGAGCCGGTCGCGGCCACAAACGTTTGCTTTCCAAGCCATCTCCGCGCCGCGATCAACGAGCCCGCGTCGTATGCCATTCTGCTTTCCTGAGGCGCGCAACCGAGGCCCTTTGCTTTGTCATAATAACTCGGCGCGCCCCGGCGTCGGGCCGACGCCGGCTACCTTCTGCAGCGCCTTCGGTGCACAATTTTGCGGGCCGCTATGTTTGATTCTTCGCCGAGCTCGGCTCAACATCGCTCGACTCGGTTCTCCTCCTCCCGGCGGTCATAGACCGCCGCTACAGAAGCCGCACTGCAATGCGGGTTTGATCTTTCTCCCCGCCCCGACCACAATCTCCGCTTGGCTGTCTTCCCCATGAAACTCACCCCACTGGAGTTTGAGAAACCGATCGTCGAGCTCGAGAAGGCCATCGCCGCGCTCAAGGCTCGCACTCAGGAACACGCCGCCGGCGCCATGCCCGAGGTGGAGGCGCTGCAGGCCAAGCTGGCCGAGACGCGCCGGCAGATTTACTCGAACCTCAGCCCCTGGCAGCGCGTGCAGATCGTGCGCCATTCCGCGCGGCCCTACACGCTCGATTACCTCAAGATCATCGCCACCGATTTCATGGAGATGAGCGGCGACCGCTGCTTCGGCAACGACCAGGCGCTCATCGGCGGCTTCGCCACCATCGGCGAGCAAAAGGTGATGGTCGTCGGCCACCAGAAGGGCCACGACACGAAGGAGAACATCAAGCACAACTTCGGCCTCGCCCATCCCGAGGGCTACCGCAAGGCGCTGCGCCTGATGCGACTGGCCGACAAATTCGATTTGCCCATCGTGACCTTCATCGATACGCCCGGCGCTTACCCGGGCATCGCGTCGGAAGAGCGGCACATCGCGGAGGCCATCGCGGTCAACTTGCGCGAGCTTTTCACGCTGCGGGTGCCCATCGTCGCGGTCGTGCTCGGCGAGGGTGGCAGCGGCGGCGCGCTCGGCATCGGCGTGGCGGATCGCGTGCTGATCCTCGAGAACGCCTACTATTCCGTCATCTCACCGGAAGGTTGCGCGGCCATCCTCTGGCACGACAACTCGCAGGCGCCCAAGGCCGCGGCGGCGCTCAAGATGACCTCGCCCGATTTGCTCCAGCTCAAGCTCGTCGACGAGGTGGTGCCCGAACCCCCCGGCGGCGCGCATCATTCCTGGAACGATTCGGCCGAGGCGGTGAAGACCGCTGTGCTGCGGCAGATCGCCGAGCTCCGCAAGCTCGACGTGGAAAAGCTTCGCGACCAGCGCTACGAAAAGTTCCGCGCCTTCGGCGAGTTCACGGAAGCGGCGTAGGAGGGTGATCGTCCTCGCCCGAGGCGCGTCATGTGGTGCAACGTCGAAGGCTTCCTGGCAAGTACGTTTACCGATGAGCATTTCCGACGAGACTTTCATGCAGCGGGCGCTGGCGCTCGCGGAGCAGGCGAGGGACCGCGCGGAAGTTCCGGTGGGCGCCGTGCTGGTGCGCGACGGCACGATCCTGACGGAAGCGGCCAACGAGGTGGAAACGCGGCAGGACGCCACGGCGCATGCGGAGATGCTGGCCATCGCCGAGGCGCAGGCGCTGCTCAAAACGTGGCGGCTGAGCGGCACGACGCTCTACGTGACGAAGGAGCCGTGCCCGATGTGCGCCGGTGCGCTGGCCCACGTGCGCGTGGACCGCATCGTCTTCGGCGTGAGCGATCCCAAGGCGGGCGCGTGTGGCGGGGCGTTCCAGCTTTTCGATCTGCCGGGGCTCAATCATCGCTGCGAGATCACGAAGGGCGTGCTGCGCGACGAGTCGCTCGCGCTCCTGCAGGACTTTTTTCGCCAGCGCCGGGCAGAAGGGGAGATGGCGTCGGAAGATGAGAGTTCCGGGCAAGATAATCTGTCGGCACAAGATAAGACTAAAGTCGTTCAGAGCGACCAGCCTCAGTGCCAGCCGGCCCTCTCCGGGGCGCCGGAGAAAGCGCAGCGACCGGAATGTTCCCGTCGCTCCCCAGCATCCGCTCGCGGAAAGCTCACGGCGTGGAAAACGCGATAATCGCTCGCCCAACCCGGCCTTCCTCCTCGTCCAACACCGCGCTTTTGAGTAGGTGCGAATTACCCTAGCGTCAATTCACGCATGCTCCCGGAACTCGTCACCGCCATCCCCGGTCCGCGGTCGCTCGAGCTGGCGGAGCGCCTGCGCGCGCACGAGTCGCGCAACGTCACGTACGTTTCGCCTCACTTCCCGATCTTCTGGCAGGAGGCGGCCAGCGCCAACGTGTGGGACGTCGACGGCAACCGCTTCCTCGACCTGACCAGCGGCTTCGGCGTGGCGAGCCTGGGCTACACGCCTGCGGCTGTGGTGGAAGGCGCGCGCGAGCAACTGGGCCGCCTTTACCACGCCATGGGCGACGTGCATCCGACCGCGGAGAAAGTCGAGCTGTGCGCCAAGCTTTCCGCGCTGACCTTCGAGTCGTGGGGCGTGGGCCCGGGCAAGGCGATCCTGACCAACTCGGGCAGCGAGGCGGTGGAGGCGGCACTGAAAACGGCCTGGCTGGCCACGCATCGGCGCGGCGTGCTCGCGTTTGAGGGCGGCTATCATGGCCTCGGATACGGCGCGCTTACCGTGACGGGCCGCAAGCTCTTTCGCGATCCGTTCGCGGCGCAACTGGCCGACTTCGCGTCATTCCTGCCGTTCCCCGATGTGCAGCAAACCGCTCATCGCACCGCCTTCAGCCGCTCGGCCGAGGCCCTGCTCGCGCCGGGCGACATCGGCGCGATTTTGGTCGAGCCGGTCCAAGGCCGCGGCGGCGAGATCGTTCCACCGGAGTGGCTGCTGCCCGAACTGCGGGTGCTGGCCGACCGCTTCGGCGTGATCCTGATCTTCGATGAAATTTACACCGGCTTCCACCGCACGGGCCCGCGTTTCGGCTGCGAGCGGAGCCGCGCGTGGCCCGACCTGATCTGCCTGGGCAAGGCGCTGACGAGCGGGTTCCCGCTTGCGGCCTGCGTGGGCCGCTCGGAGTTGATGGACCAGGCGTGGCCGGAATCGACCGGCGAGGCGCTGCACACAAGCACCTTTCTGGGCAATCCGCTGGGCTGCCGCATGGCGCTCGAATCGCTCGCGCTGCTGGAGGGCGATTCGTGGGAGGAGCGGGTGCTGGCGCTCGGCATGCACCTCGCCGACGGCCTGCGTAACTTGCGTGGCGGCTGCCTCGGTGCGGCGCGCGGCATCGGGTTGATGCAGGGGATCGAGGTGATCAATGGGAAGGGCACGCCGGATGCCGGGCGGGCAGGCGCACTGGTGGAGGCGATGCTGGCGCGGGGCATCCTGTTGCTAGGCGGCGGCACCGAACAGAACATCCTGTCCTTCACACCGCCCTTCGTAATCAAGCCCAGCGAGTTGGATTTCGCGCTCGGGCAGCTGCGCGACTTGGCTGGCTGAGATCTGCCGCGGTTCCGTGGAGACGGCAATCCTCAGCGGTAGCCGGCGATCTCCGAGCGCCGGAGGGAGCGTAGCGACCGGAATGCCTTCCTCGCCTGGAGTGAACGAACCTTCAGTGCGGAAGACACGGCCGTGCGAACGCCCGAGGTGGCGGCGCGTTGCGCCGGTAAATGCGACGGTCCTAGACCGCCGCTACAACGGATAGAGCCTCGCGCCTGGTGGCAGTGCCGGCGTAAGCATGATTAGCCGATCAGGACGAACCGGCGTTGCTCATGCCCGTGATCAGCTTCACCATCGGCATGAAGAGCGCGATGACGATGACGCCGACGATGACGGCGAGCATGACGATCATGATCGGCTCGAGCACGCTGGTCAGGCCGGTGACGACGTTGTCGACCTCGCCCTCGTAGACGTCAGCCACCTTCACGAGCATGTCGGGCAGCTGACCGGTTTCCTCGCCCACCTGCACCATGCTGGTGACCATGGGCGGGAAGACGCCGGATGCTTCCATGGGCCCGACGACCGATTCACCTTCCTTCACGCTGTCGTGAATGCGGCCGATGGCGGAGGCCAACACGTGGTTGCCGGCCGTCTCGCGCGTGATGTTGAGCGCCTGCAGGATCGGCACACCCGAGCTGATGAGCGTGCCGAGCGTGCGGCTGAAGCGCGAGATGGCGGTCTTGCTGATTAGGTCGCCAAAGATGGGCACTTTCAACGCGAGGCGGTCGATGACCACCGCGCCGGCCGGCGTGGCCGCGAAGATCTTGTAACCTACGACAACGAGCGCAATGGTGCCGAGCACGAGGTACCACTGGCTGATGAGAATATTGCTCGCCCCGATGACAAAGAGGGTAATGCCGGGCAGCGCCTGGCCGGGCAGGGCGTCCTGGAAGATTTTCTGGAACTTCGGCACGATGAAAACGAGCAGGAAGCAGAGAATGACCATGGCGATGCAGAGCACCACGACGGGGTAGACCATGGCCGACTTCACCTTGCCCTTGATCCGCTGCGCCTTTTCCTGGAACTCGGCCAGGCGCGCGAGGACGATCTCGAGCACGCCGCCCAGCTCGCCGGCTTTCACCATGTTGACGTAAAGCTTGTTGAAGATGCCGGGATGCTGGGCCAGCGCCTCGGAGAAGGTGCTGCCACTTTCCACGGAGGAGGCCAGCGTCGTCATGGTGTTGCGCATGACGGGATTCCGCTCCTGTCGCGCCAGCGTGGTGAGACTCCGCAGCAGCGGCAGGCCCGCATCGATGAGCGTCGCGAGCTGGCGGGTGAAGGTGGTGAGGATCTTCACCTTGACCTTGCCGCCCTTCTTGATCTTGGGCGTTTTCTCCTTGGACTTGGCTGCGGCGGCGTCGCGTTTCTCGTCGAGCCGCTGCGGGTAAAATCCGAGCTGGCGGATTTGCGCGATGGCCGCGCCCTGGTCCGCCGCCTCAATGGTGCCATTGGCCTGCTTGCCCTGAGCGTCGACGGCCGTGTAGGAAAATGTCGGCATAGTGGGATCCCTCGCTTACGTGTATTTCAGCACTTCTTCAATTGTCGTTTCACCATCGAAAATGCTCCGGAGACCGTCCGCGCGCAAGGTCGACATGCCAAGCTCGATCGCTTTTTGGCGGATGACAACCGAGGGCGAGCGGGCGGTGATCAGCTCGCGAATCGGCTCGGTGATGTCGAGTAGCTCGTAGATGCCCTTGCGGCCTTTGTACCCGGTGTTGTTGCACTGGTCGCACCCGGTCCCGTAATAAAAATTCTTGTCGCCCACCTCGTGCACGGAAAGTCCGATCTGCCGCAGGATGGCCTCGCTCGGCTCGTAGGGCGTGCGGCAGTTGGGACAAATCTTGCGCACGAGCCGCTGGGCCAGCACGCCTTCGAGCGAGGAGGCGATGAGGAACGGCTCGACGCCCATGTCGATGAGACGCGCAATGGCGCTCGGCGCGTCGTTGGTGTGCAGCGTGGTGAAGACCAAATGACCGGTGAGCGAAGCCTGGATGGCGATCTGCGCGGTTTCCAAGTCGCGCGTTTCTCCCACCATGATGCGGTCCGGGTCCTGCCGCAAAAAGGCGCGCAGGGTGCGGGCGAAGGTGAGTCCGATGGCCTCGTTGATCGGCACCTGCTGAATGCCCTCGATCTCATACTCGACCGGCTCCTCCGCGGTGAGAAGCTTCGAGTCGCTGGTGTTGATCCGGTTGAGGCAGGCGTAAAGCGTGGTCGTCTTGCCGGAGCCGGTCGGGCCGGTGACGATGAAGATGCCGTTGGGTTTCTCGATCACCGCGCAGATGTAATCGTAGATGTTCTTCGGCATGCCGATGTGCTCGAGCTCCAGCTTGACCGTGGAACGATCGAGCACGCGCAGCACGACGCTTTCGCCGAACTGGGTAGGCAGGGTGGAGACGCGCAGGTCGACCGGACGCCCGGCCATCGTCGTCTGAATGCGGCCGTCCTGCGGGATGCGGCGCTCGGCGATGTTGAGGCTGCTCATGACCTTGATGCGGGAGGTCACGGCCGCGGCGAGCGAGCGGGGCGGCGGCGCCATCTCATAGAGCGCGCCATCGACCCGGTAGCGGATCTTGAATTCTGTCTCGAACGGCTCGAAGTGAATGTCGCTCGCCCGCGCTTGGATGGCCTGCGCGAGCACGGTGTTGACGTATTTCACGATCGGCGCGGAGGAAGCCTTCTCGATGTCGATCACGTCGCCGGCCGATTCCTTCGTGTCGGCCTCGCCGGCCAGCACGGCCAGCACGTCGTCCATGTCGGAGGCTTCGACGCCGTAAAACTTGTCCACCAGCGTCTGGACCATGCCGGAAGGAGCGACATAAAGCGCGATGTCGCGTCGGGTGGCGAACCGCAGATTGTCCACCACATGCGGATCGAGCGGATCGGTCACGACCACGCGCAGGGTCGTGCCGTCGAAGTCGATGGGCAGGACACCCTGCACCCGCGCCACGTGCGGCGGCACCATCGTGAGCAGTTCGGGCGGGAACTCCATCTTGCCGATCTCCACCACCTCGGTGCCGAGCGCCAGGGCGATCAATTCGTAGACGTCGCCCAGGGGAACCGCGCCGCTGTTGGCCAGCACGTCCTCGATCGGCTTCCCGGTGCGGACCTGCTCGTCGAGCATCTCGTCCATCTGCTCCTGGCTGATCTTCTGGTTGTCGTGCAGAAAGGTGAGGAGAACTTCGGGCTTCATGGCGGGTGCTTTCTAGGCCTTGTCGCCGACCGAGGCGGTGATGACCTCGTCCGGCGTGGTGAGGCCGGCGAGAACCTTGCGCAGACCATCCTCGCGCAGGGTGCGCATGCCGAGATCGCGCGCGCGCTGGCGGATGGAGGAGACGCTCATCTTCTCGTTGATCATGCGGCGAATCTCGTCATCCAGGACGCAGATCTCAAAGATGCCCATGCGGCCCTTGTAACCGGTGCCGCGACATTTCTCGCAGCCGGCGCCCTTGCGGAAATTGGCCTCGGCCAGCTGCTCGGGCCGCAGGTTGAGCGCGCGGATTTCCGTCTCCGTCGGCGTGTAAGCCTCGGTACAGTTCGCGCAGATGCGCCGCACGAGCCGCTGGGCCAGGATCGCGCGGATGGAGGAGGCGACGAGGAACTGCTTCACGCCGATATCGACCAGCCGGGTGACGGCGCTGGGCGCGTCGTTCGTGTGCAGCGTGCTAAAGACGAGGTGGCCGGTAAGCGACGCGTTGATGGCAATGTTGGCCGTCTCCACGTCGCGAATCTCACCCACCATGATGATATTGGGCGCCTGGCGCAGCATCGCGCGCAACGCGGCGGCAAAGGTCATGCCCACATCCTCGTTCACCGGCACTTGGTTGACGCCGTTGAGCTGGTACTCGACCGGGTCCTCCACCGTGATGATCTTGCGGTCCGGCTTGTTGATGCTGTGCAGGCAGGCGTAAAGCGTGGTCGACTTGCCCGAGCCGGTGGGGCCCGTGACGAGGAAGATGCCGTCCGGCAGGCCCATGATGCGCTCGAGCGTAGCCTGGTCGTCGGAAAGGAAACCCAGCTCGGGCAGGCCGAGCTGCAGGCTAGTCTTATCCAGGATACGCATGACGATCGATTCGCCATGATTGGTGGGGATGGAGGAGACGCGCAGGTCGATCGAAGTTCGGTTATCCGCCAGCCGGATCTGGATGCGGCCATCCTGCGGCAGCCGCTTTTCCGCAATGCTCATGTTCGCCATGATCTTGAGGCGGCTGATGAGCGCGGCCTGCAATTTCTTGGGCGGATCGGGCATGATCTGGAGCACGCCGTCGATGCGGTAGCGCAGGCGCATCCGCTTCTCCAGCGGCTCGAGATGGATGTCCGAGGCGCGGAGGCGATGCGCCTCCAGGATCATGAGATTGACCAGGCGGATGATGTGCGCGTCGTCGCCCTTCGTCTCCTCCTCGTCCTGCCCCTTTTCGTGGACGATCAGGTCGTCGGCAGCAGACGTGTTGAGGCCGTGAAGCGGATCAGCGCCATAATGCTGGCGGATCGCGTTCTGGATTTCCTCCGCCGGGGCGACGACCGGATCGACCTCCACCCGCAGTTCCTTGCTCAGTGTGTCGATGGCATCGAAGTTGAACGGATCGGCCAGCGCCACGCGCAAGTGCCGGTTGATCGGCTCATAAGAAAGCGGGACGACGTTGAGCCGGTGCGCCAATTGGTGCGGCACCACCTCGATCGCCTCAGGCGGGATCGTCTCGATGCGCTCGATCATGTCGAGGCCCGCCTCGGCCGCGGTCGTGCGCATGATGTCGGTGGAGGTGATGCGCCCCGTGCGCACGAGTTCATCCACGGGACCGTGGCCATTGCCCGCGGAGGCACGGCGCGCGTCCTCCATTTCGGAGGGCTGGATCAAGCCATGCTTGATCAGGAGTTCCAGAATATAATCGTCGTTCGCCGCCACAAGTCTCCGAGGGAAAAGTAGTATACGCTATTATTGCACCGCTACAATATGCAAGCCCGACAGCGCGGATATTTCTCCGACCGTCACTGCACCCGCGCTCCGCGCCGCCTCCTGTCTCCACTGTAGCGGCGGTCTATGACCGCCGACGATCAAGCGGGGCATCCTCGCACGCCGGGAACAAACCTTCATCGCCCCACTCCCTTCCGCTTCAGCAACACCGCCCCCCGCTCCTCCACGTCCAACGGATCACTACCCCAAACGCCCACGCTCTCGTAATTCGCCGCCACCCATTCCAAAATCAGCAGCCCGCCGCCCGGTCGCTCGCCGTAGCGCTCAATCCCAAATTCCCGCAAGTCCCGGCTCAGGATCACGATCCAGTCGGGCGGATGACGCTGAAGATCGGCCACCACCCGCGACTCGTGGCCACCCTCCGTCGCCGAGCCGAAGAAATACACCGGCGCGACGGGGCTGGGCACGCGCGCAAGGTAGTTGATCATCGTACCCTCCGGCAGCACCACGGCGGTCTGCCCCGGCGGCACATGCGCCAGCGTCTGGCTCAGGATGTCGACAAGATCGCCTCGGGTCGGCTCCTGCGCGGTCGCCGTCGCGTAAAATCGGTCCGCGCCCGCGCCGACCGGCACCGTCTTCAACGCGAGCAAGGCGCCGGAACGCATCGCCAGGCTCAACGCGCCCGGCAGCAGCAACGCGACCGTGCCGACTGCCAGAGCCGCCGTGCCCATCCGCCCCAACCGCAGGCGCGCGGGAACCTCGCCCAGCAGAACCGCGGGGACCAGGATCGCCGCCAGCGCCGCTTGGTAATAACCAAAGTGATAGAGGCGCGCGTTGAGAATCATGCGCGCCAGCAACGCGGCGGCCAGGATCGCGAGGAGCAGGCGCAGGATCCCGCGCTGCGACACAGGGCCGCGCAACGTGGGAATCAGGCTGGCGAAATAGATCAGCATCAGCCCCGGCAGGCAGCGCCCCGCTTCCGTCCACGTCACTGCGGTAAGGCCCAGCCCGAGGAACAACCCTGCGGTCAGCGCCACCACGGTCCACCGCACCGGACGGCGCTGGAGCCGCTGCGCCAGACAACTGGCCGCGATCAGTGCGCCGAGCAGGAGAATCGCCCAAAAGGTCGCCAGCGCCTCGCGGCCAAGATTGGCCCACGGTTGATCGAAGCCCAGGTAGCTCAGCTGCTGCCCCGTGGCCGAGTAACGTGCGTCCGCCGCGTTTAGCCACGCTCGACAAGCCGAGGCCGCCGCATCCGGCCACGGCATGAAGCGCGCAAAATAGGCGGTGAAAAACAGCGTCGGCAGAACGGCGCCAAGAGCCACCACGGCGAGCTGTCGCGTGGGAATTCGATGTTCGTTCCGATGGCGCAGCGTCAGTGCCGCCAGCATCAGCAGCCCCGCCGCCAGCATGAATTCCGCTTTCAGCACGCACGCTGCGCCCACCAGCAGCCCCGCCAGAAAACTCAACCGCAAAGTCGCCGCAGCGATCCAGCGCTCCAGCACCAAGACGAGCAGCAGACACACCAAAAAGCCATGCGTCGTCTCGTGCGAATAGGGCGTCGCGTAATTGAAATTCCCGCACCAGTTGTATTGCGCAAACGCGAAGACCGTGACGAACAGCGCCGCCGCCGTCCACGCCGCGCCCGCTCCCCACGCCCGCCGGAACATCACGTAAATCAATCCCAGGATGCCCGCGAAAACGGCCAGATTCACCGCCACCAGATGCATCAGCCCGGGCCCGGCCACGCGAAAGACCAGCGCGTTGAAATACTGCGAAAGCGGCCCATAATAATCGTCCACGTCGCGATAAAGCACCGCGCCCTGCGCCAGCCGCCACGGCACATAAAGTTCCCGCCCGAAATCAACAATCGGGTCCGGCCACCGCCGCCACGAAACGGCCAGGCAGTACGCCACCAACGCAAACAGCCCCAGCAGCCCGCATCCTTCGAAGAGCGTGAAAGTCCGGGGAAGCGAAGGCTGCAACGCGGCACGCGATCGAGAAGCCCGTGGCACAGCCCGCACCGTAGAAGAACACCCCCGCCGAAGAAAGCGGGAAGCGGCGTCCGATGCCGCACGGGCCTGCGCCGTCAGGGGACCTGCAAAGGATGACGCTGGCCGCTGGTGTTCTTGCCGTCCGCATTGCCCGCCGGATAACTCGGGTCGCGTTCATCCGATGACAAGCCGCCTTGCAAGAGCGAATCCTGGTCATGATGGTTGGGATCTCCAGTGATCGCGCCAGTCTTGACGGTTGGGGTGGACGCCACCGGCTTGGTCTTCTTCTCTGCTTCCGCCTGCGGCCGTTGCTTCGCTTCCACCAGCAGTGCCTGGGTGCTCGCGGCGTCGAGGCGCGCCCTGGTGGACGCGGCCACCCGCGCTTTCGCCTCGTCGTAATGGAAGCGGGTGTGAAGTTCCGGCGGCAACTTAGCCAGCGGAATGAGAGCCCCGCCCTCGTCGTCAAGGATCGTGACCGCGTCGGCCTCAACCTTCACCACCTTCACGCCATGATAGGACCTGCCGTCCAGCGTCGTCCAATCCTCCGCCCGCAGGGCAGGTAATGCCACTGCCGCCACCAGGAAAAGAATGATGGCTGGGCGTCTCAAGGTGCGCGAAGGTTTCTCCAACCAACCGGCCGCCGCGGCGGGCGCGAAAGCCTTAAAGCGTCTGCGTAAACTTCTCGAGCTGGTAGCACTCGATGATGTCGTCGGCGAGATACTCGTCGAAGTCGCCGAGGCGGATGCCGCACTCGAGGCCGGCGCGGACTTCGCTGGCGTCGTCCTGGAAGCGCTTGAGCGTGGCGACGGCGCCGTCGTAAATTGGCTGGCGCTTGCGCAGCACGCGGGCGCGGGCGTTGCGGACGATGCGGCCGCTCTGCACCGAGCAGCCGGCCACCGGGTATTTCGAAAGATTGAAGACCTGTTTGACGATCGCGGTGCCGAGCGGCGATTCGCGCAGCTCGGGGTCGAGCATGCCGACCATCGCGTCCTTCACCTGGTCGATGAGTTCGTAGATGATAGAGAAGAGCTTGATCTGGATGCCCTCGCGCTTGGCGGCGTTGGCGGCGGCGTTGTCGGTCTTGGTGTTGAAGCCGATGACGACGGCCTGCGAGGCCTTGGCCAGCAGGATGTCGGACTCCGAGATCGGACCCACGCCGGCCAGCACGATATCGAGGTCGATCTTCTTGCTCTCGATTTTTTTGAGCGAGCCGACGATGGCCTCGATGGAGCCCTGCACGTCGCCCTTGAGCACGACCTTGAGGACCTTCTTGCCCTCGTCCGCGATGGCTTCGAAAAGATTTTCCAGCGTGACGCGCGGCGGCGCCTCGAGCTTGCCCAGGCGCAGCTTCTGCGCACGATCGTCCGCCAGCTCGCGCGCTTCGCGCTCGACCTTGAGGGTGTTGAATTCCTCGCCGGGAGAGGGGGCACCGCTGAGCCCAAGGATTTTCACGGGAATGGACGGGCCGGCTTCCTTGATGCTCTGGCCCATGTCGTTGATCAGCGCCTTGACGCGGCCGTAGTACGGGCCGGCCAGCAGGTTGTCGCCCACACGCAGCGTGCCGTGCTGCACAAGCGCGGTCGCGGTCGCGCCGCGGCCCTGCTCGAGCTGCGATTCGATGATCGTGCCGCGGCTCAACCCGCGCGGGTTGGCCTTGAGCTCGAGGATTTCCGCCTGGAGCAAAAGCATCTCCAGCAGCTTCTCCACGCCGACGCCCTTGGTGGCGGAGACTTCGCAGACAATGGTGTCGCCGCCGTATTCCTCCGGCACGAGACCCTGCTCCTGCAGCTGGCCCTTGACCCGGACGAGGTTGGCACCCGGCAGGTCGATTTTGTTGATCGCGACCATGATCTGCACCTTGGCGGCGCGGGCATGGTTGATCGCCTCGATGGTGGTGGCCATGATGCCGTCATCGGCCGCCACGACGAGGATGACAATGTCGGTGACATTGGCGCCGCGCGCGCGCATGGCGGTGAAGGCCTCGTGGCCTGGCGTGTCGAGGAAGGTGATGAGGTGCTCGCCGCGCTTCACCGTGTAGGCACCGGTGTGCTGGGTGATGCCGCCGGCCTCGCCTGCGGCCACGCGGGTCTTGCGGATGGCGTCGAGGAGCGAGGTCTTGCCGTGGTCGACGTGGCCCATGAGGGTGACCACCGGCGGACGCGGCAGTAATTCGGAGGGCGCGACCGGCTCGGGCTTGGGCGGCTCGACGATCTTGACCGGTGCATGCACCTGGCCGGCGCCTTTTTCGCGCTTCTCGATCTCGAAGGTGAAGCCGAGCTTCACGCACAGCTTGCGCGCGACTTCCTCCTCCAGGGCCTGGGAGGCGCTGGTGAAAATGTTCATCTCCATCAGGTGATGGATGATCTGGTAGGGCTTGAGGCCGAGCTTGGCCGCGAGATCCTTGACGATGATCGGCGGCTTGATGACCACGATCTTGTCCTTGAGCTGCTGCGCTGCCAGCGCCTGCTCGTCGATGGCCGGGACAATCGCCGGTGCCGGGGTTCCGGCCGGGGCCGACTTGGCCTCGTCGGCAGCTTTTTCGGCCGCGATTTGCGCGTCTTCCATGCGCTGCTCGGAAGCGGTCAGCAGCGAGCGGGTTGGCCTCGGCTTCGGTGCCTCGACCGCGGGAGCCTCCACGGCGGGCGTTTCCACCACCGCGGCTGGGGTCGCAACGGAAGCCTCGGCCACGGGCGCCGATTCCTCGGGCGCGCTGGCCTTCTTCTTCGGCCCCTTCTCGGCGGCGGCAAGGGGCGACTTCGGCTTGGCCGGAGCCTTCGCCTTGGCGTCGGCAGCACCATCCGCGTTCTTCACCACCTTGCGGCGGGGAGTGGTCGTGGCGGTGGCTTTTTCCTCCTTGGGCATAACGTCGTTGTTCAAAATAGTTTAACTGGCGGCCGGCGTCGGCGCGGCGGCCGATTGACGGGCTTTCTCGTGAATTTGGCGGGCGACCTCGGGGTCGAGTTCCGGCACGGCACCGGTCAGGTCACCGACCTCCACCTCGGCAATGCCCTCGGCGCTTAGGAAGCCGCCGCGGACAAACTGCTCGGCGAGCGACTGCTCGATCTGCAGCGTCTGCGCAAGCGCCTCGCTGGCCTTGGCCAGCTTCTGCTCGAAGCCGAGTGCGGCCACTTCCTCTTCCTTCTTCACGTCGATTTCCCAGCCGGTGAGCTTCTGCGTCAGGCGCGCGTTCTGGCCGCGACGGCCAATGGCGAGCGAAAGATTCTCCTCGTCCACGTGTACGGTGACCTTCTTCGCGGCCTCGTCGACTTCCAGGTTCTTCAGCTTGGCCGGCTTGAGCGCCTCCACCACAAGTTCGCGGATGTTGGGCGACCACTTGAAGAGATCGACCTTCTCGTTGTTGAGCTCGCGCACGATGTTCTTCACCCGCGCGCCGCGCATGCCCACGCACGCACCGACGGGGTCGACCTTGTCGTTCGCGGACCAGACGGCAATCTTCGTGCGGTAACCAGCCTCGCGGGCCATGGCCTTGATCTCGATGGTCTTGTCGTTGAGTTCGCTCACTTCCAGCTCAAACAGCTTGCGGACGAAATTGGGATGGCTGCGCGAAAGGATGATCTCCGGGCCGCGCGGCGTGTTTTCCACTGCCAGGACAAAGGCGCGGATGCGCTCGCCCATGGTGTATTCCTCTGTCGGAACCCGCTCGCGGGCCGGCATGACGGCCTCGAACTTGCCCAGGTCGATGATCACGTCGCTGCGCTCGAAGCGGCGCACCGTGCCGGTGACGATCGCGCCCATGCGATCCTTGAACTCGTCGAAGACCATGGTGCGCTCGATCCCGCGCAGCGTCTGCGCCATCGACTGCTTGAAGACCTGTGCCGCAATGCGGCCGAGTTCCTTCGTGTTGACGTCGACTTCCACGGAATCGCCCAAAACGGCGTCCGGCTTGATCAGCCGCGCCTTCTGCACGCTGATTTCGTCGTAAGGAATCGTCACCTTTTCCACTACCGTCAGCTTCGCCACCGCGCGGATCTTGCCCGTCTTCGGGTCCAGCTCCACGATCAGTTCCTTGGCCGGGCCAAAGCTCTTCTTCGCCGCAGCGAGAAGCGCGGAATGCACGGCCTCGTACAGGAGCTCGCGCTTGATGCCGCGTTCCTTCTCCATGTAGTCGAGAACAGCAATAAATTCTTGGCTCATAAGGTTTTCCGGTAAGTTTTCCGGGTCCTCGTCCGCGGCGGGGACAAAAAAGGCGGGAAACCCCCTAGGGAGCTCCCACCGCAGGCGCGGACCCGAAAGAGACAGAATATCGCACGAGAGAGACGGGTCAAGTAGGAATTGCCTTTTGCGATTGGCAGAACCCGATAATCCAAGAATGGTCAAAGAAGGCGCGCATGCGATCAATCGATTGAACAGACCTCACGCCCAAATTACAGGGGCGCGTGTAGCGGCGGTCTATGACCGCCGACGGGATGAGGGAGTGCTTCGTCCAAGCCCCGACGGTCACA
>CAJCIA010000192.1 GCA_903970275.1 Betaproteobacteria bacterium | reverse complement strand
GCAGTCTATGCCGCCTCGGAGGGCCTGCGCACGCTGGTGCTCGACAACATGGGCCCGGGTGGGCAGGCCGGCGCCAGCGCCCGCATCGAGAACTACGCCGGCTTCCCCGCCGGGATTTCCGGCCACGATCTCTCCATGCGCACGTACGTCCAGGCGCTCAAGTTCGGTGCCACGTTTTCGGCGCCGCATGTGGTCGCGGAAATCAAGTGCCTGCCGGACGGCCTGCATGAGGTGCACACCGTGGATGGCTTGGTGGTGAAGACAAAAACGGTGATCATCGCCAGCGGCGTCTCCTACCGGACGCTGGGCGTGAGCGGCCTCACGAACCTGCACGGCTCCGGCGTTTACTACGCGGCCACGCAGATCGAGGCGATGCTTTGCCAGGACCGGCCCGTGCACATCATTGGCGCGGGCAACTCCGCCGGGCAGGCGGCGATGTATCTCTCCAAGTTCACGGAAAAGGTGAATCTGGTGGTGCGCGGAAACAACCTGCAGAAATCGATGTCGACCTATCTTTCCGAGCGGGTTGTCTCCAATCCGCGGATCACGGTCCGACTGACGACCGAACTGCGGGGGGTCGAGGGCACCGCCTGCCTGGAGAAAGTTCACCTGGAAGATACAGCCACCGGCCAGACCACGATCGAGGAAAGCTGCGGCATTTTCATCTTCATCGGCGCGACGCCCTGCACCGACTTTCTTGGCAACGACATCCACAAGGACGAGAAGGGCTTTGTTGTCACCGGCGGCGATCTGGTGGCGTCAGGCAAATGGCCACGGCAGGATCGTGCGCCTCAGCCGCTGGAAACATCGTGCCCGGGCATCTTCGTCGCGGGGGATTGCCGTTCGCGCACGACCAAGCGCGTGGCTTTTGCCGTGGGCGACGGCGCGTCGGCCGTCACCTGCGTGCACGATTTTCTCGGGACCTACACGTGATTCATTTGGCCGCCGACTTGGCGGCCGCCTGAAGATCGCGATCCAACGCCGCACCGTCGAAGGGTATGACGATGATCTTGCTGCCGTGGCCATCGTTGCCGTTTTCCACTTCCTTCGGGACGTCGATGACGGCGAGGGTGACGGCGACGACATGGCCGTTTTCCAGGTAAACGCTGGGGCGCTCGAGCTTGTTCCAGTGGTTCACCGTGCCATCGGTGTAGCGGATGAAGTCACGGGTCGGGTCGTAGGCCAGGCCCTGGTACTTCCAGTCGCTAACGCCATCCACCGAGGTGAGATGGAAGGCCTTCCGATCGCTCCAGCTATTGACCAGGATGTGGTAGAAACCGCCGCTGTACCAGATGACCGGGTCCTCCAGATTATGGAGATCAAGGCCGGCGATGCCGGGATAGATGCTGGGACCCTGGACGGTGTAGGGACCGAGGATGCCGGTCTTGCTGATCCAGATCGCGCCGGAGCGGGCGACGATTTCGAAGGCGCCATCCGGGCGGAGCATCACGCTGACGTTGCTCATCCGACCGAGATCCTTGAACGCATTGTCGGCCACTTGAATCGAGCCGAGGTGCGTCCAAGGTCCGTCGGGAGAGTTGGAGACGAAGACATCGCCCGGACGGGTTTCGCTCACCACCACGGCGTAACGGCCATCGGGCAGCATGAGGGCGGTGACGTTATGGCCCTTGCCTTCCTTGTCGCTGGGCCAACAGAGACCCTGGTCCGTGTAGGGGCCCAGCAGGCTGTTGCTGACAGCGTGGATGGCCTTCGAGTTATGCCATTCCTTGTGGCCCTTGGCTTGAGCCCACCGGCTGGCGAAGAGGTGGTATTTGCCATCCGCGCTCTTGATGATGCGGCCGTCCCAGTAATCCCACTGCGCGAGCTTGGGATCCTCGAGCCCGTTTTTCTGGTCGCGCGGGCCGACGGTGGCGCAACCCCACGCGTCCTTGGCGAGCGGACCCTGCGGCGGAATGGGCAGGAAGTAATCGATGAACGTCTTGGCCGGTGCCGACGCATCAGCCGCCAAGGCCGGAACAATCAGGGTGCTCGTGAGAGCGACGGTGAATGCAGCCGCAAGATTCAACCGGTTCATCATGGTAAACGCACTCTTGTACGGCGCGGCTGGGGAAAGTCGATGCGCGAACCGGCTGAGGTGCCGCGCGAAATCGAGGACCGCATGACGGATATTTAATCAGGGCTGCGGCCAATCCTCATGTTCGTGCGATACTAAGGGACGATGCGCATCCTGCTCGTCGAAGATGAGGAGAAGGTCAGCCGCTTTGTGGAGCGGGGCCTGAAGGCGGAGCTGCATGTGGTCAGCGTGGCGGCCGACGGGCGCTCGGCCCTGCATTGCCTGCGCGATTTCGGCTATGACCTGGTCATCCTTGATCTCAACCTGCCGGACATGTCGGGCAATGCGGTGCTGGCGGCGATGCGCAAGAACGGCGTAGCCACCCCGGTGCTGATCCTGACGGCGCGGGACGGCATCGCGGCGAAGGTGGAAAGCTTCGACCTCGGCGCGGACGACTATCTAACCAAGCCGTTTTCCTTCACCGAGCTGAGCCTGCGGACCAAGGCACTGTTGCGCCGCGGCCAGATGCCGGCGCAGGGCGACATGTTGACGGTGGGCGACCTGACGCTCGACCGGGCCGCGCACCAGGTGCGGCGCGGCGGACAGGCGATCGATCTGACCTCGCGCGAATTCGCCCTGCTTGATTACCTCATGGTCAATGCGGGCCGCGTGCTGTCGCGGACGATGATCGTGGAGAACGTCTGGGACCAGAGCTTTGAGGGGCTGACGAACATCGTCGATGTCTACATCCGGCAGTTGCGGAAGAAGATCGACGAGGAGAGCCCGGTGAAGCTGCTGCGTACCATCCGCGGCGTCGGCTACAGCATCAATGAGGAGGGCGCATGAAGCCGCCCCGGTCCATCCGCTCGCAGCTGATCACGCTGTACGTTGGGCTGCTGGCCCTCGTCTTCGTCTGCTTCGGCGCGTATATCTACTGGGGCTTTCACGCCTACCTGGTTCATGCGCTGGACCTGACATTGGACCGTCGCGCCCAGCAGATCGCGTCCACCATCCTCGCCGAGCTTCCGGCGCGCGGGCCGGCGTATGTGGCCACGGAAATCCAGGCGCGTTACGCGCCGGAACTGAATGAGCGGGTGATGCGCATCACCGACACGCAGGGGCGGGTGGTTTATGCGTCGAAGAATTCCGACGGCATGCCAGCAGCTGCTCCGGCCGCGGGCGTGCGCCCACGCTATCGCGAGGAGATGACCGACGGGGCGCGCCTGCGCGTGGTGACGCTGCCGTACACGTTGCCCGACGGCCGGCGTTATCTCGTGGAAGTGGGCGCGCCCGAGGCGCCGCTCCACAGCGCGCTGCAAGGCTTGATGGTGATGCTGGGGCTGGGCTTCCTGGTGCTCATCGGCCTGGCGACGGCCGCCGGTTATTCGTTGCTGGGCCGCACGCTGCGGCCGGTGGATGAGATCGTGCGCGCGGCCGAAGGCATCACTTACAAGAACCTGAGCGAGCGGTTGCCGGTGCCGCGTACGGGCGACGAGTTTGAGCGCATTTCCGCGGCGCTCAATCGGATGATCGGGCGGCTGGAGGAAGCGTTCCGCATTGCCACGCGGTTTTCCGGCGATGCCTCGCACGAACTGCGCACGCCGATCACCGTCGTTCGCGGCGAGCTGGAGGGATTGTTAAAGGGTGAGCTGCTGATCGGTGAGACGCGCCAGCGCGTGGGCGAGCTGCTGGTGGAAATGGAACGACTGACGCACATCGTCGAGGGCCTGCTGCTGGTCTCACGCCTGGAAAGCGGCGAGGCGCGGAGCACGCGGCAGGTGCTGGACCTTGGGGCTCTGACGGCTGTCGTAGCGGACCAGATGGCGCCGCTGGCGGAGGATCGCGCGGTCTCGTTCCGGCGCGACCTGGACGAGGGCATCTGGGTCGAGGGCGACGAGGTAAGGCTCAAGCAGGTGGTGGTGAACCTGCTCGATAATGCGATCAAGTACACGCCCTCCGGCGGCCATGTCACGCTGAGCCTGAAAGGCCAGGTGGACCACGCGCGGCTGGAGGTCGCCGACACGGGCATCGGCATCGGACCCGAGGCGCAGCCGCATGTCTTCGAGCGCTTTTATCGCGCGGAGGAGGTGCGCTCCGGCCAGATCGAAGGCACCGGGCTGGGGCTGGCCATCGTTTACTCCATCGTCGAGGCGCACCAGGGATCGATCTCCGTCGCCAGCACCAAGGGGCAGGGGAGCGCGTTCACCGTCCGGTTGCCGCGCGCCGGCCGCGTCTCCGATCAGAATTAATCTATGCCGCGCTTTCTTTCCCTCATGCTCCTTTCCGTCGGCCTCGCCGCGGCGTTGACGCTCAGTTCGTGCAACAAGGCCGCCCCGTCGCTCGCGCCAACGGAGCCGGTCAGCGTCGCGGTCACGGAGGTTCGTCGGGGCGATCTCGGCCGCACCGTCGATGTCACCGCCGAGTTCCTGCCGTGGCAGAACGTCGAGGTTCACGCCAAGGTAAGCGGCTACGTCAAACAGATGAACGTGGACGTGGGTGATCATGTTTCTGCTGGCGCGGTGCTGGCCACGCTGGAAATTCCGGAAATCGAGGACGAGCAGAAGCAGGCCGCCGCAGCGGTGCTGACTGCGCAGGAACAGGTGAAGAGCATGCAGGCGGCGAAGGAGGAATCGGCACTGATGGCCAAGCGTCTGAACGCTGCAGCGAAGGAAAGCCAGGACTTGATTGCCCAGCAGGATCTCGACAATGCCAACGCCAAGGCGCGCGCGGATGACGCCAACGTCGCCGCGGCTGAGGAGAAGGTGACCGAGGCAGAGGCAAACGCCGCGCACATCCGCGACATGGCGGCCTACGCGACGATTTACGCGCCGTTCGACGGCGTCGTCACGCGCCGCTACGCCGATGTCGGCGCGCTGGTGCAGGCCGGCACGGTGCAATCCGGCACGACGGGCGGCTCGGGTTCGATGCCGCTGGTCAGCTTCGCGGAGCTCAAGCGGCTGCGCCTGGAATTTCCCGTGCCGGAGCCAGACGTCGCCTTCGTGCGCGTGGGCGATTCCGTCACTGTCACCGTCACGGCGCTGAACAGGACCTTCGACGCGCCGGTGGCGCGCTTCGCGCAGCGGATCGATCCCGCCACGCGCACGATGCTCACGGAGGTCGACGTCGACAACGCGGATTTCGCCTTCACGCCCGGCATGTATGCGACCGTGCGACTGGAACTCGCGCAGAAGAAGGATGTGCTCACGGTGCCGATCCAGTGCGTCGAGGCGGGCGAGAGTCCGTACGTGCTGATCGTGGCCGACGGCAAGATCGAGAAGCGGCCGGTCTCGCTCGGAATCGAGACGGCGGAGCGGGCGGAGATCGTCTCCGGCCTGGAGGAGAACGACCAGGTCGTGATCGGCAATCGCGGGGGCCTGCAACCGGGCGAGCCGGTCAGCCAGCAGGTAACTGAAAGCGCGCTGTAACGCGATCGACCAACGCCCCGGCCATGCCCCGTTTCGCCCTCCGCAATCCCTACTTCATCGTCGTCCTCTGCCTGATGACGATGGTGCTCGGCGTCACCGCGCTCGTGCGCATGCCGGTCGATCTCTTTCCGGAAATCCGCATCCCCGTCGTCATGGTGGCGACATTCTTCAACGGCATGCCGCCGGAGCAGATCGAGACCGACATCACCGGCCGGTTCGAGCGTTTCTTCACGCTCGGCAGCGGCATCGAGCACATGGAATCGAGGTCGCTGCCCGGGGTGAGCCTGATCAAGATTTACTTCCAGCCCGGGACCGATCCGAACGCCGCGGTGACAACCATCTCCAACCTGGCCATGGCGGATCTGCGCAAGCTGCCGCCGGGCACGCTGCCGCCGGTGGTGCTGAAGATGGACGCGAGCGACCTGCCCGTTTGCCTCGTCACGCTTGGCGGGCAGGGGCTGAACGAGACGCAGCTGCGTGACCTGGGCCAGTACGCCGTGCGCAACCAGCTGGCGAACATTCCGGGCGCCTCGGTGCCGCAGCCGTTCGGCGGCAAGTACCGCCAGATCATGGTCTACGTCGACCCGGCCAAGCTGGAGGCGAACCAGCTCAGCGTCATGGACGTGGTGCGGTCGGTCAACAACTCGAACCTTATTCTGCCGGCGGGCGACGTATCGATCGGGCCCTTCGATTATAATCTCTATACCAACAGCCAGCTCGACTCGGTCGCGGACATCGACAACGTGCCGATCAAGACGGTGGGCGAGTCGTCCGTGCTGGTGAAGGACATTGGCCAGGCAAAGGACGGATCGCAGATCCAGTACAACATCGTGCGGGTCGACGGCCAGCCATCAGTCTACCTGCCGGTCTTCAAGCAGGGCGGCGATTCGAACACGATCTCGATCGTCAACGGCGTGAAGAGCGCGATTACCGATCTCCTCGACGTGCCGAAGACGCTGGTGACAAAAGTCGTGTTCGACCAGTCGGTCTTCGTGAAGACGGCGATCGAGAACCTGCTGCACGAGGGCGCGATCGGCCTGTGCCTGACGGGCATGATGATCCTGGTCTTCCTCGGCAACGTGCGTGCGACCGGCGCGGTCTTCCTCTCCATCCCGCTCTCCGCCATGGCGGCGTTCATGGTGCTCAGCTTTGGCGGTAATTCAATTAACTCGATGATTTTGGGCGGTCTGGCGCTGGCGTTCTCGCGGCTGATCGACAACTCGGTCGTCGTGCTCGAGAACATCTTCCGGCACATGGAGTCGGGCGAGGCGCCCGAGGTTGCGGCGGAAAAAGGCGGCAACGAGGTCGCGCTGCCGGTGCTCGCCGCGACGATCACCACGGCGATCGTGTTCTTCCCGGTGACGTTTCTCTATGGAGTCAGCCGCTTTCTTTTCACCGCGCTGGCGCTCTCCGTTGTGCTCTCGCTCTTCGCCTCCTACGTGGTGGCCATGACGGTGGTGCCGCTGTTTTGCGCCCGGCTGATTCCGCCCCACGCCGTACGGCACGAGGACGTGAGCGGGGATTTCCTCGACCATCCGTCGGCGCTTGGGCACAAGGGCTGGGCGACCCGCTTCAACCTTGGGTTTAACCGGATGTTCACCCGCTTCCTGGGTGCGTACAGCCGCGTGCTCGCCTTCGCGTTGCGCGGCCCGGTTCTCACCGTGGTGCTCTTATTGGGTCTTTTCGTGCTGAGCCTCGGGTTGTGGCCGCTGATGGGGCAGGCCTACTTTCCGCGCACCGATCCGGGTCAGTTCATGATCAACGTGAAGACCGTGACCGGCATGAAGCTGCAGGAGACGCAGGCGGAGATCGCGAAGCTGGAGGCGCTCATCCGCCGCGAGGTGCCCGCGCATGATTTGAAGCTCATCGTCTCCAACATCGGATCGACGCCGGGCTTCTCGTCGCTCTACACGCCGAACTCCGCCACGCACACCGCCTTTGTGCAGGTGGCGCTGAACGACGATCGTGCGCTTGGCAGTTACGCGTACATGGACCGCGTCCGCCGTGCGGTGGCGAAGGAGTTGCCGGAGATCAGCGCCTACTTCCAATCGGGCGGTTTGGTCGACGCCGTACTCAATCTCGGCCTGCCCGCGCCGATCGACGTGAAGGTGGGCGGATCGAGCCTGAAGGATGATTACGCGGTGGCCGAGCGAATCGCCGGCGAGGCGCGAAAGCTCGATGGCGTCAGCGATATCCTCATCCCACAGGACATCGACGCGCCCGCGCTCAAACTCGACATCGATCGCGTCCGCGCCAGCGAGCTGGACCTCACGCAGAAGGAGGTGGTCGATAACGTGATCAGCGCCCTGACCTCGAACGCGATGATCGCGCCGAGCTACTGGGTCGATCCGAAGAGCGGCAACGATTATCTACTCACCGTCCAGTATCCCGAGGGCACGGTGAAGACGCTCTCCGACCTGAAGAGCATCCCCCTGCGCGGGGAGCACACCGCCGATTCCACGCGGCTCGACATGGTGGCGGACGTGGCGCGCGTGGCCGCGCCGACGGAGGTGGATCACTATCAGTTGCGCCGCACGATCGATGTCTACATCGAGACGAAGGGTGAGGCGATCGGCGGCGTGGCCGACGGCGTGCGCCGGATCATCGCGGACGTGCAGAAGCCGGACACGGTGCGGGTGACCTTGATGGGTTCGGTGCAGGCGATGAGCGCGTCGCTCTCCAGCTTCGGGCTCGGCCTGCTGCTTTCCGTGCTGCTGGTTTACCTCGTGCTCGTGGCGCAGTTCCGCTCATTCGTTGATCCGTTCCTCATCCTGCTGGCGGTGCCGCCGGGGATCATGGGCGTGATGATCGTGCTGGCGGCGACCGACACGACGCTCAACGTCATGTCGCTGATGGGCATCGTCATGATGGTCGGCATCGTGGTCTCGAACAGCATCCTCATCGTCGAGTTCACGCACCGGCTGACGGAGTCGGGCCTCTCCGTCGCCGAGGCTGTGGCCGAATCCTGCCGCGTGCGTTTGCGGCCGATCCTGATGACCTCGCTGGCGACGATCTTCGGCATGCTGCCGCTGGCGCTCAAGCTGGGCACGGGCTCGGAATCGTACGCGCCGCTCGCCCGGGCGATCATCGGGGGCTTGAGCGTGTCGATCATGCTCGCCGTCTTCCTCGTGCCCGCCGCGTTTCTCCTCGTCCACGGTCGGCGCGATCGCAGCACGCCGGCGCCGTCCAATCCAATGATCGAACCGGAAACGGAACTCGCCCTGGAGCCGCAACGGTGAAGGCGAGCTCCCTGGCCCTGGCTTTCGTCGCCGGGGTGAACCTCCACGCGCAGAGCGTCATCTCGCCTACTCCCGCCGCGCAACCCGCCCCCACCGGGGAGACCGCGCCCGCGCCAGACAATTCGGGTTCCGGCACGGTGCCCGTTCCCTTTCGCGCGCCGGCCTTGTCGGTGGAAAATGTGCCGGCGTTGAACCTGCCGCCCGCGTCCGCTCTGGCGTCGAGCGGCCTGCATTTCACGCTGCGCGAGGCGGAGGCGTACGCGCTGGCGAATCATCCCCACATCCGCGGCGCGCAACTCACAGCCGACTCGGTTCGGCAGCAGATTGACGAGGCCCGCTCGCAGTTCTTCCCGCAAATTTACCTGCAGTCGGATTCGGTCAAGGCGCCGCCCGGCGCGCGGCTGGCAGCGAGCGGCGGGCTGAACAACCCGTCGGTCTTTTCGCGGCAGTCCGACGGCGCGTCGCTTAGCCAGCTTCTTTTCGATTTCGGCCACACCTACGAGCTGACGGAAGCGGCGCACTTCCGCGCGGATGCCGCCGGCGACCGCCTGCGCACCGCGCGCGCGACTGTGGTACTGGAGGTGGACCGCGCCTACTTCGACGTGCTGCGCGCGCAGGCGATTGCGCGCGTGGCGACCGACACGGTGAACGAGCGGCAGGTCGCGTTTCGCCAGATCTCCGTGCTGACGCGAAATCAGCTCAAGTCGAGCCTCGACGCCAATTTCGCGCAGGTGAACCTGAGCGAGGCGCAACTCCTGCAGATCGAGGGGGCAAGCGATGTGCGCAACGCCGAGGCGGCGCTCTCCACCGCGCTGGGCTTTCCCGACGCCCAGCATTTCGTTCTGCGCGAGGAGCCGCTGGCGCCGGCCCAATCCGATTCGCCCGACGCGCTCGTTCGCGAGGCGTGGGCCCGGCGACCGGAACTCGCGTCATTGCGCGCCGAGGATGAAGCGGCGGATCGTTTCGCGGGGGCGCAGCAGGCGGCCCGCTACCCTAAGATAACGGCGCTGGCCGCGGCAGGAGTCAGCCCCGTGTCGGATGTCAGCCAGGTGAGGCGCAGCTATTACGCGGCGGGCGTGAACGTTACCGTGCCGATTTTCACCGGCGGTGACCTCGAGGCGCAGGCGCGTGAGGCGAAGCTGGTGGCGGAGGCGTCGGTGCAAAACCTGGTCGATGCGCAGAACACGATCAGCCGTGACGTGCGTGTGGCCTGGGAGGATGTGCAAACCGCACGCGAGCGTCTCGATGTCACCGCGCAGTTGATCCAGGCCGCCGGCCAGGAGGAGAAGCTGGCCAGCGCGCGCTATCGCCTCGGCACCAGTTCGATCGTCGAGTTCGTGCAGGCGCAACTCAACTCGACCCAGGCGCGGCTGCAGGCTGCCTCCGCGCGCTACGACTACCAGAGCAGCCAGGCGCTGCTCGATTTCGCCGTGGGAAAAGATTCGCAGTAGCGGACGAAATACTGCGTGCGAGCTACGGGCCGACGGTGACCTGCGTGGTGGCGGCAGGCAGGCCATCGGCGTGTGCGGTCAGCGTCACGGTTCCGGTTTTGCCGTACTTCGACCGCAGCACGGCGAGCGCGAGCCCGTGGTAGGCCTGGTGCTGCGTGCCTTGGAAAAACTCGTGGTTGGTTGCGTCGCCGTTATCGAGGCCGGCGATGGCGGCGGCGTCACCGGTGACGTGGAACGTGATCTCGTTGCCGGCGTTTGGGCAGGCGATGCCGTCCTTGTCCTCAATCGATACGCGGATGAACGCCAGGTCCTGGCCGTCCGCCGCGATGGTGGAGCGATCGGTTTGCAACACCAGCTGCGCCGGTGCGCCGGCGGTGCGCACGATGTCCGTGGCAACAACCTGCCCGCTTTTCGTGGCCACGGCCTTCAGCTCGCCGGGCGCATACGGCACCTGCCATTCGAGATGCAGGCCGGGCTCGGTCTTGCGCGAGGTAGTCACCACCTTTGTCACCTTGTCGCGATGGTCCGTCTCGATCGTTTGCTCCGCCGCGTCCTGCGGCCATTTCTTGACCCCAAGCGACTGCCCGTTGAGGAAGAGCTCGACGGAGTCGGCATTGGTGAAAACGTAAACCGGGATTGTCTTTCCCTCGAAGCCAGGCCAATTCCAGTTCATCGGCAGGATGTGAACGACGGGAGTGTCGCGCCAGACGGATTGGTAAAAGTAAAAGCGGTCCTTTGGAAAACCGGCGAGATCGACGATGCCGAAGTACGAGCTGCGCGACGGCCACTTGAAGGGCGTCGGCTCGCCCAGGTAATCGAAGCCGGTCCAGACGAACTCGCCCGCGACCCACGGACTTTTCTGCAGCGCGAGCTCCTCGGTTTCCGCTGACGAGGCCCAGCCCGGATGCCAGAGGTCATAGCTGGAAACCTGGTTATCCGGTGTGCGGGAAACGATCGTCGGCTGCCCCTGTGCATCAAGCGTCAGCCCGTACTCGCCGCGCGAGTCAACCTGCGAACTTGTCTCGCTGCCGACTATCGGCATCGTGCCGGGATATCCGCTCGTCGGCTTGTGGGCCGGGTCGTTCAGCGCATAGAAATTCGGATTGTAGTTGATGCCGAAGACGTCGAGCGCCGGCCCGAGGCCATTGCTCCAGGCGATGGCCGGGGAAGGACAGGCGGAGGTGACGGGGCGCGTCGGATCCTCGCGCTCGCAAATGCCCACGAGCCGCTTCGCCATCACGCCGGCCATGGGATCGGCCGTGCGGCCTTCCGGGATCTCGTTGCCGATGCTCCACAGAACGATGCTCGGATGGTTGCGATCGCGCTGGAGCATGCTGACGAGGTCCGGCTCGCTCCACTGGTCGAAGACGTCGCCATAGCCGTACTTCTGGTGATTCTGCTTCCACTCGTCGAAGGCCTCGTCCATGACGAGAATCCCCATCTCGTCGCAGAGATCGAGGAGCTCGGGCGAGGGCGGATTGTGGCTGGTGCGCAGCGCATTTGCGCCGAAGCTCTTGATCGTTTCGAGCTGGCGCTGGATGGCGCGGCGGTACGCGGCTGCGCCCAGGCAGCCGAGATCATGGTGATCGCACACGCCCTTGATCTGGACATGCCGGCCGTTGAGGAAGAAGCCGCGATCGACCGTGAACTCGATCGTGCGGATGCCGAAGCGCGTGGTGACCGCATCGACCGAAACGCCCTTGACCTCGATCGTCGTCACCGCCCGATAAAGAGCCGGGTTCTCGCACGACCAGAGGTGGGCCGAGGCGAGATGAAAATCCTGGTTCGCCGCCGATGTCGCGCAGGGCGTGAGAGAGACGCGGCTTTCCGCACCAGCCACCGCCTTGCCTCGCGGATCGAGCAGGACAGTTTTAATCGTCGCCCTGGTGGTCTTCGTTCCGTCATTCTGCACCTGGACCGTGAGCTTCACCTCGGCGTTGTCCGCCGCCGCCTTCGGCGTGGTCACGTAGGTGCCCCAGATCGGCACGTGCACAATGGCAGTTTCGACCAGCCAGACGTGCCGGTAAATCCCGGCACCGGAATACCAGCGCAAGCCGGGCTGCTTCGCGTCCAAGCGCACGGCCAGCACGTTGCGCTCCGCGCCGAACTTCAGGTCGGGCGTCAGATCGTAATGGAAACTGGTGAAGCCGTACGGATGGTGACCGAGCTTCGTGCCATTGAGGTAGACATCGGCGTTCTCGTAGGCGCCGTCGAAGAGGATCGAGATGCGCCGCCCCTTTTCTCCAGCGGGCAGGGTGAAGGTCTTGCGATACCAGCCCACGCCGCCGTCGAGGTAGGCGCCGCCGGCACTGGCCGGCGACTGCGCGTCAAAGGGACCTTCCTGCTGGCCGGGCACCCGCGGCTTCGGGCCGCCTTCGATGCTCCAGTCATGCGGCAGGTCGAGTGGGCGCCAGCCGGCGTCGTTAAAGCCGGGCTTCTCCGCTCCGGCCGGGTCGCCGAGGAGGAACTTCCAATCGCGATCGAAGAGCGTGGTGTCCCGCGGAGCGGAAGCTGGCTCGGCTCGCAGCGAGGCGAGGGTGAGCGCAAGGCAGAACAGAAAACGGAGGCGCGTCATGGAGCCCAAAGGAGCGCATAGCTCGCGCCGCCCTACAAGCGACAACTGCCGCGAACGCACTCCGCCGCCAACGGACTTAAATCGAAGCTCTAACCCCGCCCGCGCGTCAGGTCCGGTTGCCCGGCGCCGGCTTGCGCGGTTGGAAGTCGGTCATGTCGATGCGCTGGTGTTGCGCGATGGTCAGCATCGGCGCGTTCACTCGCACGGACGTCTCCAGCCATGCAGGTCCGTAGACACTTCCGCCGGCGGGCAGCTCGTAATGGAAACTGAGCGAGTTCACGCTGGCGAAGATCCACGCCACCTGCACCGGCTGCAGGAGGCTGGCCTCCGTCCGCAGGATGATGTCGTCGGAGGCGCGGATCCAGATGCGGCCGTGAAGCTGGTTGAGGACCTTCTCGGTCTGCGAGTGATAGGGTTGGTTCGGCTTCGGCTCGAAGGCGATCACATAGGCAGGCGCACCCAGTTCGTTGCTGCGGCCCTGGAAGGTCAGGTTGAACCGGCCGGAGATGGACTTGAGATCGAAGCTCTGCTGCCGCTGCTGCGCCTGCTGCTTGCGCGCCTGCGCGGCGGCTTCGTCGGGATTTGTCGGCATGCTCGGGCCATGCACCGAGACAACCTGAAGCTCGGGATTGCCTCCCGGCCGAACGATCAGCTGCATGTCCTGCCGCTGGCTCACCTTGCCCTGGGCGTCGAGCCGTTCCGTCTGGATGTGCTCGCGATACTGCATCGTCTTGAGTTGCTGCTGGGTGAGCGCATCGCGCGTGATGACCGCCTGCAGGAGCGACTCCATGGAAGGAGGCGGAGCCGCGGGAACGCTGGGGGAGGCAGCGGGCGGCGCGAGGGCCAGCCACGCGATAGGCAGGAGACAGAGCATGAAAGATTATACGCGGGTCCTGTGCCTCTGCTGGAAGGAAATCGCCGCGGGCAAATGGGAAACGCGTCATGCCTCGTGGAAGGGAAGCACGGCGCGGATTTCCGTTCGGTCGGTCCGCGTTTCCGCTAGCCTGCGCGCATGGGCCTGCACATCGAGTGGCTGGAGGAGCTGCTGCTGATCGGCGCCGTCGTGGCGATCATCACGCGCCGGCTGCACGTGCCCTACACGGTGGGCCTCACGCTGGCGGGCATTGCGGTGGCCTCGGCGCACCTGTCGGTGCACATCGAGCTCACCCGCGAGCTCATCTTCACGACGCTGCTGCCGCCGCTCATCTTCGAGGCCGCGCTGCAGATCCGCTGGAGCGAACTGCGCGCGGATGCGGGGGTCATCGGCCTGATGGCGACGGTGGGCATCGTGCTCGCGGCCGCCGTGGTCGCGGTCGGGCTGCATGCGTTCGTCGCCTGGCCGTGGCTCATCGCGATTCCCTTCGGACTGCTCATCTCGGCGACCGACCCGGTGTCGGTTATCGCCACTTTCAAGGAGACCAAGGTGACCGGCCGGTTCCCGTTCCTCGTGGAGACGGAAAGCCTGCTTAACGACGGCACCGTCGCCGTCCTTTACGGCGTGGCGCTGGCCGTCGGCACGGGCGGCGCGGCGGGCGTGGGCGAGGTGGTCGGGCGCTTCGTGGAAACGTTTACTGGAGCACTGCTGGTTGGCGGCGAGGTGGGCGGCGCAGTCCTTCTGCTGATGCGTGGCACGGACGATCACCTGGTCGAGATCACGCTCTCGACCCTCGCTGCCTACGTCTCCTTTTCGCTGGCGGAACGCTGGGGCTTTTCCGGGGTGCTGGCGACCATGACGGCCGGCATCCTGATGGGCAACACGCACGGCTGGGGCTTCATCACGTCACGGGGGCAGGAGGCGTTGGGCCGCTTCTGGGAGTACGCCGGGTTTGTGGCGAACTCGGTCATTTTCCTTCTCATCGGCGCGACGCTGGTGGAGCAGTATGTGGCCACGGCGCTGGTGGTTGGCGCGCTGGTGGTCGTGCTCGCGCTGGCGGGCCGCGCGCTGGCGGTGTACGGCTGCTGCGCGGTCTTTGCCCGCACGAGCCAGCGCGTGACGCTTCCGCATCAACACCTGCTGGTCTGGGGCGGGCTGCGCGGGGCGCTGGCGCTCGCGTTGGCACTCAGCCTGCCGCCCGACATCCCGGAACGGGAGGCGGCGATTTCCGCGACCTTTGCCGTGGTGGCTTTCTCCATTCTTGTGCAGGGGCTCACGATGTCGCCCATGCTGCGGTGGCTGGGAGAACTGGGCTCGCCGGCAAAGTCAGGCTGATCTTTCCCACAGTGATCCGGCACCGCCATGCTCTTCGCTGCAACGCGTCGTCCTCCGCCTTCTTTGTCGCGGCGGGTCTATGACCGCTGACGCACATTCCACCGACTCATAGGTTCCCAACGGTCGTCGATCGCCGCCTATGGCGGTTTTAGAAAAACTATCGCCGTTTGGCTGGCATACACGTTCGGCGTGCCGTGTAGCCGTCGACTTCTCGGCGACGGACGCCAAGAGGAAACGCGTCCGCGCACCGTCCGTCGCCCGGAGGTCGACGGCTACCACCAACGGCTCGCCTGCCAGTTATAGATTTATAGAAGACGCTCTACCGCCGAGAAAGGCTACGCCATTTCCAGCGCGGCTTCCTCGAGCAGCGGGTCGAGCTCCTCCGGCGGGAAGGGCTTGAGCAGATGATGCCGGTAGCCCGCCGCCTGGCTGCGCTGCCGGTCGGCATTCTGGCCGAAGCCGCTCATGGCGATAGCGTAGGGGGGCTTGGGCAGCGGCGCTTGCTGGAGCAGTTCCCAGCCGTCACCATCCGGCAGGCCGATGTCGGAAATGAGCACGTCGCAGTTGCTGGCCGGCAAGAGCGCCATCGATTCGGCCTTGGAGCTGGCCGACACGACCTCATGCCCCATTTGCTTAAGATAGAGGCAAAGATATTTCAGCGTGTCGGGATGATTCTCCACGACAAGGATGCGGAGATGCCGCGTCTTGGAAGCAGGGCTGCTGGATGGAGTTTTCGTGGGATTAGGAAGGTGCGGGAATTTCTTTGGCCAGGGGAAGACGCGCGGTGAAGACGGCGCCCTGGCCCACGCCGGGGCTACTGGCGCTCAAGGCGCCGCCATGCGCCTCGACGATGGCGCGGGAGATGGCCAGGCCCAGCCCCAAGCCGCCGAACTGGCGCGTGACGGAACTGTCGGCCTGCTCGAAGGAATTGAAGATGCGCGAGAGCACGGCCGGGTCGATGCCAATGCCGGAATCGGCCACCTCGATGGTGATCCAGCCGGGGGTGTCGTTGAGCGTGCGCAGCTGGATTCGCCCCTCCGGCGGCGTGAACTTCGCGGCATTCTTCACCAGGTTCCAGACCACCTGCTGGAGGCGGTTGGAATCGCCCTGCAGGCCGTGCTCGGCCGCCTCGAGGTTGACATCGAGCTTCAACTTCTTCTCGGTCACGTCGTTTTCGCAGACGAGCAGGGCGCGCCGGATGACGTCGTGGGCGTCCACCGGCACGACGATGAGTTCCATCTTCCCGTGCGAGATGCGGGTAAGGTCGAGCAGCTCGTCGATGAACCGGGCCTCCATCTTCACGTTGGTGCAGATCATCTCGACGGCATCGATCACGTCGGCGGGGAGATCGCGCCGGCGCACGAGCGCGCCGGCGGCCATGAGAACGGGCGTCAACGGCGTGCGCAGTTCGTGGCTGAGGACGGCGAGGAAATGGTCCTTGGCCTGGGCCGCGGCCTCGGCCAT
>CAJCIA010000191.1 GCA_903970275.1 Betaproteobacteria bacterium | reverse complement strand
CGCCTCCAGCCTTCGCGCGTGATCTCGCGGTCTGAGAAACTCGAACTCGGGATGAGGTTCCAGCCCCGCCAGCTTTGCGAAAGGTGAGCGAGCGCGATTATCCACGCGTCCGCAGATGGCCCAAATCGGCGTACCGAGCTTTATACCAAGCAAGCCTAGCTGCGCCGGGCCTTTCCCCAGCAACGACGTGCGGTCGAAGCTCCCCTCCCCGGTGATGACCAGATCGTGCGCGCGAATCAGCCGGTCCAGTCCCGCCCGCTCGCGCAGGAGTTGAAAGCCCTCCTCGCGTCGCGCGCCAAAAAAAGCCATCAGCCCATAGCCACACCCACCCGCCGAGCCAGCGCCCGGCCACTTCGCGGCGTCCACTCCCAAATCGCGTTTCACGATGCGAGCAAGTCGCCGCAGCCCGGCTTCCAGCTCCCGCACCATGGCTGGGCTGGCGCCTTTTTGCGGCGCAAACTGGCGCGCCGCGCCCAACGGGCCGTACAGCGGATTGCTCACATCGGTCGCCACGACGAATCGCGCGCTCGGCCTCTCCGCCGAAGGCTCGATGCGGTCCAGCTTGCCCAACCCTGCGCCGCAAAGTGGAATCTCGCGCCCGCGCGAATCGAGAAAGCGATAACCCACCGCCGCCGCGAGCGAAATCCCGCCCTCGGTCGTTGCGCTGCCGCCGAGGCCGACCAGAATATCGTGGTAGCCGTCTCGCAATGCCCGCTTGATGAGAATGCCCGTACCCGTGTTGCTCGTCCGCTCGGCCCGCCGCAATTCGGGCGGCAAATGGATGATGCCGGACGCTTCCGTCAGGCCGATCACCGCGGTGCGCCCATCGCCCAGCACGCCCCATTTCGCGCGGCGTGGCCGACCGGCCGCATCCACCGTCGCGCTCGAGCGCAGCTGGCCACCGGTCAGCCGCACCATCGTTTCCACAAAGCCCTCGCCGCCATCGGTCAACGGCACGCGAGTGATCTTGGCACTGGGCCACGCGCGTTTGACGCCGCGTTCGATCGCCCGCGCGGCCTGCCCCGCGGTCAGCGTGCCCTTGAATTTATCCGGTGCGATCAGGACCCGAGGCGGCGGCACGACCCGAGTTTAGCCGTCGGCGGAGTGCGACGGAAGCCCATCCATTTTGACCGCGACAAGGCGGACGCCGTGCGTAAATTGACAGTCCTATGAGTTCCGTCCGTCCCTATCTTTACGTCAAAGCCGGCTGCCCCTGGTGCGAGGAGGCCGAGGATTATCTGCGCGATCACAACATCGCCTACGGCAAGGCTGACGTTTATGAGGACCCGCAAGCGATGGCGGAAATGCGCGAGCTTTCCGGCCAGACCAAGGCGCCGACCATGCGCTGGGGCGACGAGATCCTGGCCGACTTCGGCGCCGACGAGCTCGATGCCTTCCTGCGCCAGCGCAAGGTCGTAAAATAGGCGCCGGGGCACGCGCGGCGATGAGTTTCACGACCCACAAATCGCCCAAGATCGAGAAGCTGCTGGCCGACGTGGCGGACGACGGCATCCACGCGCGCCATTATCTCGGCTACTTCGCCTGCTTCAACAAGCAGCTCTATTATGAGGCGCACGACGTTCTGGAGGAACTCTGGCTCCCGATCCGCGGCACGCCGCAGGCCCGCTTTTACCAGGGGCTGATCCAACTTGCGGGCGGCTTCGTCCACCTGCAGAAAACGGTGGCCTCCGGCGGACGCTTCAACCGCATCGCCCCGGCCGGGCGCCTCTTTGCTCTCGCGCTGGCGAATTTCGAGGGCTACCCGGCGCATCACGCCGGCATCGATCTCGATGCGGTGCGTGCGCTCTGCCGGTCGCAACGAGAAGCCATCCTCGCCTCGAACGAAACGGTGAACCCCTGGTCGCCGGAAGCGCCCCCGCAACTCGCCTTGCCGGACGCCGCGCGGTTCGGCATATAACGAGCGCGGCGGCCCGCCTCGATAGCCATCCTTTTCACTCCCCCGTCTAAGGCGCGAGGGTCGCCGTAAAATCGTAGGTTCCTGACTCAACTTCATAGACCGCGGCTTTGCTTTCGCTGCGCAGAAATCGCACCCCGGATGCATGAGACGCCGCCTGGCCGGATTCCTGCACGGAGTTTGGATCGGCGGTCGGAATGAAAACGGTGGCGCTCGTGTTAACAGGAATCACGGCATGCAACGAAATATGGCCGTCGATGCATTTCCACTCGCTGGTGATGCGACCATAGGGACAGTCGTAGTAGCCTTGGGCGGAGGTCAAGTCGCTGGCCGCGTCCGGTTGGGGGGCGAGAATGAGCTTCTTGAAGCCGGGTCCGGTGGAGTCCGGCTGAATGCCGAGCACGGATTGAAAAAGCCACGCGCCCACGGCACCGCCGCAGGAAGGCATTTGCACGCCACCGCCCTTCCACGTTTCCATTAAGACCCCCGACTTGATCAGGGTATTCCAACTCGGATAATCCTTTTGGTTGATCATGACGTTGGCCAGCGCCGATTCCCGATGGGCCGCCAGTGTTTCCAGGAGCCAGGGAAGCGCGACGAAGCCGGTGCCGACATGGTCCTTGCCGGCATGGATGGCGTCGAGGAGCCGCTGATAGGTGAGTTGGGCTTTGTCCGCCGGAACCATCCCGACCGCCAGCGGTAAGACCTGACCCGTCTGGCTATCGGCCTTGTCGCCGTAAAGCCCGGTATCGGGATGAAAATACTTGGCGTTGAAACGATCCTTCACGCCCTGCGCCATGGCGGCGTATTGGGCCGCGTCGTCCTTCTTGCCCAGCAAGGCAGCCGTGCGGCTGACAATGGTCGCGTAATCGTACCAGGCGGGCATCGTGGTCATCGGCGTCGGCACAGCATGCTGGCCCGGTACGTCGGGATTGAGCCAGTCGCCCGCGCCGTTCCACATCACCATCTTCTCCCTGGCCACGTCGGGATTCAGATTCTGGGTCAGGTAAGGATAGTCACTCCAATGATCCCCGGTCTCCGTGTCGTAACCGGCGTCGGCCATTTTGCCGAGGAAATCGACGTAGCGGCGCATGGGCTCGTAGGCCGCCTCCAGAAGACGCCGGTCGCCATAATATTGATAGTGCTCCCACGGAAGATAAACAATGACCCCACACCACCAGGGCGAGTTCCAGTCGTTTTCCTGCCGATTGACCTGGGGCACGACGGAGCCTAAATAGCCCTGGCTGTCCTGATTGTCGGCCATGTCCCACCACCAGCGTTCGTAGAGTCCCCGCACGTCTGTGAAATAGGCCGCCGTGTCGAACAGGTTCTGCGCATCCTGAGTCCAGCCATTTTTTTCCCGTGAGGGATCAAGAGGGACGTCATAGACGTAGTTACGGTGGGTTCGCAACGTGACCGCATAAAGCGTGTTCAGGTAGGAATTGGAACAGGTGAAGGCGCTCGCCGCAGCCAGATCGGCGCCGGTGTGAACGATGCTGACCGAATCCGGCGCGAGAGGTTCCGTCAATCCATCGACCTGAAGATCGACCGGCCCGGAAAAGAAAACGAAGCGGGGTTCCAACACGGCGGGGCCATCGTGCGCCAAAGTGAACGCGAGCTTGGGGAGGCTGAAACCTCGCCCCTTGCCGGAAATGGTAATCGTCTGTCCCGCCTGGCCCGAGACCGTCACCCGCGGCCACCCCGAACTTTCCACCTCGAAATGAGCGTGATTACCGACGATCGTGGCCGGTTTATCTTCCCCCAACACGCGGATGGGCGGAGCCATCGGCGCGACGAGTTTTCCCTCCGGCGGTGTGGCCGATCCAACCCCCAGCCATTTGGAATCGTCAAATCCGGGTTGGTCCCAACCGGCTTGGAGCAGGCGCCGGTCTTCGCTATATCCCCCGTACATATCATTGAAGGTGATCTCGCTGCGCGACCATTTCCAGGTCTCATCCGAGCCGATGGTCTGCCGCGTGCCATCGCTAAATTCGATCTCGGCTTGAAGGAGCACGCGCGGCGGGCCATCGCCGCCTTCCCGCAGAGCGAAGCCTCGC
Organism: Betaproteobacteria bacterium; assembly: GCA_903970275.1. Classification (GTDB taxonomy): domain Bacteria; phylum Verrucomicrobiota; class Verrucomicrobiia; order Methylacidiphilales; family UBA1321; genus JABDGH01. The sequence continues at coordinate 3,556 of CAJCIA010000191.1, read as the reverse complement.
CCGGGCGTGCTGAAAAAGCCGTTACCCAGCGTCACACCGAGGACATTTTCGCCCTGCGTCAGCAAAGGAGTGATGTCATGGGTGACGTAGATCACCCGCTTGGAGGAATCGCTAAACGGAGGTCCCAGGACTTCGTCGCCCACCTTTTTGCCATTCAGAGTGACATCGGCCATGCCGAGAGCGGCGTCATAGAGAGTTGCCCGGACCACGCTTTTACTGAGCGAAAAAGTTTTGCGCAGCAGGGGCGCGGTCGTTGTCGAACAGGCATCGGGCGGACAGGCTGGCCCGTCATTTTGCGAAGGCATGCCGTCCACCAAATAATGCGCGCGTACCCTTAGCCGTGGATCGAGGCTGTATTCCCGGGCAAACTTCATGAGGGCCACGTTTCGGCCTTTCGACATGACTTCCATCTGACGGACGACAACAGGCTTTTTTCCGGTGAAACTTGGGACAATGAGCCGGATAAAACGAAAGCTGGCCCCGGGAATCGGAAAGTCCTGCCCGCCAGTCCCGTTCAGCTGATAATCCTGCGCCGTCTCATCGACCAGAGTCGTCGGATGCAGAAACTGAAAGTCGTCCGCTCCCTCGACGCTGAAGCGTTTCGGAAAATCAGCGGGATTTTGCGGATAGAGTTTGATCGTCTCAATCGGCGACGAGGCGCCCAAATCCACATCGGCCCATCCACCGTGTGGGCCGAGTTCCAGTCCCTGGGGACGAACGGCGGGCGGCGTGAACCACCTGGAGGCGGTGATCCAATGGGCCGTCCAGTCGTCCGATTTGAGCAGGCCCATCGTCCAGGAGCCAGGCGAGCTCCATGCTGAACCGTGATCCTCCTTGTCCCAGACGCATACTTTCCAGAAGCAGCGCATCCGCGAAGCCAAGGGCGCCCCGGCATAGGGAACGTAGATACTCTGCCCCGACATCACCTTGCCGCTGTCCCATAGATCGCCTTTGTTCGCCGAAAGCAGCTCGGGGGAAGAGGCCACCAGGACTTGGTAAGCGGTCTGGCAATCGCCCCGCGCCGGCGACGTGATGATCCAGCTCAAGCCCGGTCGGAGATCGTCGATACCGAGAGGGTTTTGCGCGTCATCGCACTGAAGGTTTCCGACCTGAGCTGCCTGGGCCAGTCGAGACGTGGTCGAAAACGCCAGGAGGAACAGAAGAGTGATGGCCTTCATGATTTGTCGAAGAGATAACCGAGGTGTCCTTGACAGGCGAAGAATCAACCCCTTCGCCGGGATAAAGTTCCGTTACCTTCACTGGAAGCTCCACGCTTCATCAAAGCCCTTCGCGCGCCGCGCGGAGCTTTGGTCTCCGGGCGACGGAGCCGCCTGAGCGCGAGATTCCAAATCCATACCGCATTCACAGGCGTTCCCGGTAGGCCACACCGGTCCGGTGTCCGAGCGCGCAGCAGCGCACGGCAGGCATTCCGGTCGCCACGCTCCCTCCAGGGCTAGGGACAGCCCCGGCTACCAGAAGCTCGACCGGCGAGGCATCAGTCTTCACGCGTGGCCCCAGCAATGGCTGGATCCCACGCGGGTCGCCTGGCGACGAGGAAGACTCAGTGGTAGCCGGCGATGTCCCTATCGCCGGAGCCGCAGCAGCGGCGGAGTGCAGTCGTGCTACGCACGAGGTTGCTTCTGATCGGGAAAGACGCTTCGTGGTAGCCGGCGATGCCCCCATCGCCGGAGCCGCAGCAGCGGCGGAATCAGCCGTCCTTGCGCAAAAGCGGGAAGGCATTCCGGTCGCTACGCTCCCTCCGGGGCTAGGGACAGCCCCGGCTACCACGGAGGTCTTGCGTTACGACCGGGCGGGGAAACCGTCTTCATAGGTCCGCTATCATGCTGATTCTCCACCGCGGGCTTGTTCCCTTGCCTCTCGTTCTCCTAACGTCGTGCTCATGTCCGGCACCTCGATACACGAACTGCCGCCGGCAGAGCGTCCCCGCGAGCGCCTGCTCCACAAGGGCGCCGACAGCCTCCAGACCGCGGAGCTGCTCGCCATCCTCCTGCGCACCGGCACGGCGGACCGCCCGGTGCTCGAGCTGGCCGGCTTTCTCCTGCAGCACTTCGGCTCGCTGGAGGCACTGAGCCGCGCGCCGATCGGCGAGCTCACGCGCATCAAGGGCATCGGCGAGGCCAAGGCCATCGAGCTCAAGGCCGCCTTCGCGCTGGCCGCCCGGCTCAACCGCAGCGAGGCCGAGTCGCGCGCCATCAACTCGGCACAGGACATCGCCGCATTGCTCGGCGATGAGATGCGGCTGCTCGATCACGAAAGCCTCCGCGTCGTCTGCCTGAACACCAAGCACAAGGTCCTCGCCGTGGAGGAAATCACCCGCGGCATCCTCAACGAAAGCCTCTTCCATCCGCGGGAGGCCTTTCGGCCCGCGCTCGCGCGTCAGGCGCATGCCGTCATCCTCGTGCACAACCATCCCTCCGGCGATCCGCGCCCTTCCGAGTCCGACCGCCACGTCACCCGCCAGATGAAGCAGGCCGGCGAGCTCCTGCGCATCGAGTTGCTCGACCACGTCATCCTCGGCGCGCCGCGCGAGGGCGACGCGCGCGCTTATTTCAGTTTCAAGGACGGAGGCCTGCTGTGAGCCAGGCCATTCACGCCACCGCGCTCATCGACCGCAGCGCCCACCTGGGCCCCAACGTGCGCGTGGGCGCCTATGCCATCGTCGAAGCCGACACCGCCATCGGCGAGGGCTGCGAGGTGCAGGCGCACGCCGTCCTCTGCCGCGGCACCACGCTGGGGCCGCGCAACCTTGTCGGCTACGGCGCCGTCATTGGCGCGGAGCCGCAGGACCATTCCTTCAAGGGCGCGCCCTCGCGGGTGGAGATCGGGTCGGGCAACCGCATCCGCGAATACGTCACCATCCACCGCTCCGCGAAGGAAAATGGCGCCACAGTCGTCGGCAACGACAACTTCCTCATGAGCGGCGTGCACCTCGCGCACGACACGCGCGTGGGCAACTCCACCATCATCGTCAACAACACGCTCCTGGCCGGGCACGTGCAGGTGGACGACCGCGCCTTCCTCGGCGGCGCCACGCTCGTGCACCAGCATGTGCGCATCGGCTCGCTCGCCATCACGCGCGGCGGCACGCGCCTGACCAAGGACGTGCCGCCCTATTTCATGGCCGTGGCCATCAACCAGGTTTCCGGCATCAACCGCCTCGGCCTGCGCCGCGCCGGCTTCAGCCAGGAAACGCGCCGCACCATCCAGGCCGCCTACGAACTGATCTACCGCGCCAACCTCAACATCAGCCAGGCCCTGGCCGAGCTGCGCCTCAAATTTCACCAGCCGGAAATCACCGCCTTCATCGACTTCATCGCCGCCACCCAGCGCGGCATCTGCCGCGAACGACGCCTGCGGGATGATGACGAGGAGTAAGGCTTCCCGCCTTCTGTAGCGGCGGTCTATGACCGCCGACGCTAAGCGATCGTGGGTCGCTCGAACCCGGCGGTCATAGACCGCCGCTTGCTTTGTAGAAAAGATCGTACGGTCTGGCGCAGACGTTCAGCCGGTAGCCGTCGACCTCCGGGCGACGGAG
>CAJCIA010000190.1 GCA_903970275.1 Betaproteobacteria bacterium | reverse complement strand
GAGCAGGCTCTTCGTCTTGAAGTAGTGGACGTCGGTGAAATTGGCGACCGAGCCGAACATCGCGCCGCGCCAGTAGCGGAGGATCGAGATCGGATCGCTGCCGCGAAAGACGAGCACGTGCAGCAGGCCGTCCTGCGAGCTGGCTTCCTGGAAGACCTTGAACGGACCGCCGTAAAACCGACCGTTGCCCACCAGCACGAACGAGCCCTCGGCCACCAGCTTGCCCTGGGTGGAGACGCGCAGGCGCGGCGGCTTGCTGACGGAAATTTTGGCGGTGGTGAGGATGTAGCTGAGCGGGCCGATGAACTTTTTCACCGCGCGGTTGTTTTCCTTGGCCACCTGCGCGTCGAAGCCGATGCCGGCCATTTGGACGAAGTAGTGGCCGTTGGCGCTGGCCAGGTCGATGTCGCGGACGTTGCGCGCCCGAATGACCTTCCACGCCGCCTCAACATCAAAGGGAATGCCGAGTTCCATGGCGAAGACGTTCACCGTGCCCATGGGCAGGATGCCGAGGCGCACGCCGGCCGACGTACCGATGCCGTTGACCACCTCGTTGATCGTGCCGTCGCCCCCGGCGGCGAAGATGGTCTGGTAGCCCTGCTCCACCGCGCGTTCCGCCTGCGCCTCGGCGTCACCGGGGCCGAGGGTCGCCTTGATCACCGTGCCCTTGGCGATCTTCTGCAAGCGCGCCAGCCGCGCCTTGGCGCCACGCGCCTCGGGATTGATGATGATGCAGGTGCGGTTCAAGGCTGCGGGTCGCGAGAAGCGATGAGTGAGCTATAACGCGGCGGCAACGCGTGCTCAAGGCAGGAAGTACGGCGACGTGGACGGGGACGTCTCTTGTAGCGGCGGTCTATGACCGCCGACGCGAAGTCGAAAGTCTTGCAAACTCCGGCGGTCATAGACCGCGGCTACAGAAGACCTCTGCGCTCAAGACGCAACTTCGGACGCCAACCTAGAAATTCGGATCACGCGCATGAGGTCCATCCAGCATCCACATTGCGCAATCTGCCACCAACACGAAAGTGATGGGGATGGCGACCGAGCCTGCGATGAGAAGCGCGCGCCCAATGATGCTTCGCCATGGCTTCTTCCGCACGAGGCCAAAGACAAGCAGGACGAGAATAGTTGACAGCCAAAGCGCCGCTGCAATTTCAAGAAGCAGTTTGAATAACACCCAGGCGAATTCCGACACGCCTCAAGGTTCAACATCCGAAGGACGCTTCGCAATTTCAAAGTCACGCGATCTTCGCCTTGCGCTTCATTGACTTCGTGGGGCCGGCCTGCTAATGGAATTCTCCCAGCGTGACCGCGTTGCGTTCCAGTTGCCGAAGGCATCGGACGGAAAGGGATCCATGGAAGCGATCCTGAGCACCAACGTCCTCGTTTTGAATCGCCTGTGGCAGGCGGTGAATGTCTGCAGCGTGCGGCGCGCGTTCATGCTTCTGTACCAGGGCCACGCGCAGGTGGTGGAGGCCGAGAGCGGTTCGTTCCAGACCATGACGTTTGACCAGTGGTACAGCTTTTCCCGCGGCTACGAGGGCAGCGACGTGGTCAGCACGGTGTCGTTCAAGATCCGCGTGCCGAAGGTCATCCTGCTGCTCTTCTTCGATCGCATGCCGAAGAAGGAAGTGAAGTTCACGCGGCACAACATCTTCGAGCGCGACCACAACACCTGCCAGTACTGCGGCCACAAGTTTGATCGCAAGGACCTGAATCTCGATCACGTCGTGCCGCGGGACCGCGGGGGCGAGACGTCGTGGGAAAACATTGTCTGCTCGTGCGTGCCATGCAACAGCCGCAAGGGCAACCGTACGCCGCAGGAGGCCCACATGCGCCTGCTGCACCGGCCGCGCCGACCAAAGTGGCGGCCCATGCTTCATCTCCAATTTAGCAAAGCGCGCGACGATTCGTGGAAACACTTTGTCGATCTGGCTTATTGGAACGTTGAGCTGAGCGATTAGGCGAGCTTGGCTGTAGCGGCGGTCGATGACCGTCGCACATATCGGCGCAACGCGCCGCGACCTTGTGATTCTCGCCGGGAACTCGCCGGCGAGAATTTCGCTCCGCGCCGCTGGCGCGGCGAGTGCAACGGTCATGGATCGCCGCTACAGGTTATCGAATCAGGGTGGACCCCGATGGATTTCGCCCTGGGCCGGGTGATGTTCCTTCATGAAACAGCTCTCTCCTCGTCTTTTGGCGGCTTCCGTGGCGCTCGCCGTTACCGCTTGGGCCGGCTCGACGGCAGTGCAGGCGCAAAACACTGCGGGCGGCAATACTGCCACCACTGGCGGAACAGCCGACACTGGCGCCTCCGGCGGCAACAACTCCACCCCGCAGCACAACGTGAACAACACGGGCGGCGCGGGCGTCAACGGGCAGGGCAATGCCACCTCCGGCGGCGCAACGTCCAGCACCAGCGGTGGAAACACCACGGGCGGCTCGTCAGGCAACGGCATGACCTCCAGCGGCGCCACGACCCACGTCAACACCGCAGCCGGGCTGACTCCCGGCGACGGCAACAGCGGCTACACCAGCACGCCGCCCTCCGGCGTGACGCCCGGGACGGGTGCCTCTCCGAATCCCCATTGATTTCCGGTGCGGGTTGTGTGGCCCGCGATCGGGACGTGAGCGACCGGCATCCTGCGCGAGCGGGTTGCCGGTTTTCGCTTTTGACAGGCGCGTGGCTCGCCTAATGTCTGAGGATGAAACCCGCATCGCGTTCCTCGTCCCGCAAGTCGCTCCACCGTCACTGGTCCGGGCCGCTGGTCGACGCGATGGAACGTGCGCCCAGCCGAGCGATGTTGCATGCGGTCGGCTTCGAGCGCGGTGATTTTGAAAAATCACAGATCGGCATTGCGTCGACCTGGAGCCAGGTGACGCCCTGCAACATCCACATCGACAAGCTGGCGCTGGCCGCGGCGGAAGGCGTGGCCAAGGCGGGCAGCAAGGGGCTGATCTTTAATACGATCACGATCTCCGATGGCATCTCGATGGGCACGCAGGGGATGAAGTACTCGCTCGTGTCGCGCGAGGTGATCGCCGATTCGATCGAGACCGTGATGGGGTGCGAGCTGCTGGACGGCGTGGTGGCCATCGGCGGCTGCGACAAGAACATGCCGGGCTGCCTGATAGCCATCGCGCGGGTGAATCGTCCGGCCGTGTTTGTCTATGGCGGCACAATCCTGCCCGGTTGTTTTCAGAACAAGAACGCGGACATCGTGACCGTGTTTGAAGGCGTGGGCGCGCACGCGCAGGGCAAGCTGGACGATCAAGGGCTGCAGCAACTGGAGCAATGCGCCATTCCGGGACCCGGCTCGTGCGGAGGGATGTACACGGCCAACACCATGGCCTGCGCCATCGAGGCGCTGGGCATGAGCCTGCCGAACAGCTCGGCGCAAAACGCCGTGTCGCCCGAGAAGAAGGATGACGCGCTGCGGGCCGGCGCGGCCGTGCACCGGCTGCTGGGTCTCGGCATCCGGCCCCTCGATATCATGACGCGCAAGGCGTTCGAGAACGCAATCACGGTGGTGATCGCGCTGGGCGGCTCGACTAATGCGGTGCTGCACCTTCTCGCCATCGCGCATGCGGCGGGCGTGAAACTGCACATCGATGACTTCACCAAAATCGGCAAGCGGGTGCCGGTGCTGGCCGACCTGAAGCCGAGCGGTAAATACCAGATGTCCGAGCTGGTGAAGATCGGCGGCCTGACCCCGCTGATGAAGATGCTGCTTGATCGCGGGCTGCTGCACGGCGATTGCCTGACCGTGACGGGGCAGACCGTGGCGGAGAATCTCAAGGGCGTGAAGCCCTACGCCAAGGGCCAGGATGTGGTGCATGGCTTCGACAATCCGATCAAGCCCAGCAGCCATCTGGTGGTGTTTTATGGGAACCTGGCGCCGACCGGGGGCATCGGAAAGATCTCCGGCAAGGAGGGCGAGAAGTTCACCGGCACGGCGCGGGTGTTCGACTCCGAGGAGCAGGCGATGTTCGGCATCCTGGCCGGGCGGATCAAGGCGGGCGATGTGGTGGTGATTCGCTATGAAGGGCCGCGCGGCGGGCCCGGCATGCGCGAGATGCTCGCGCCCACCTCGGCCATCATGGGCCGCGGTTTGGGCAACAGCGTGGCGCTGATCACTGACGGCCGGTTTTCCGGCGGCACGCACGGCTTCGTGGTGGGGCACATCTCGCCGGAGGCGCACGAGGGCGGACCGCTCGCGCTGGTGCAGAATGGCGACACGGTCAGCATTGACGCGACCAAGCGCGAGCTGAACCTGATGATCCCGGACAAGGAAATGCAGGCGCGGCGCAAGAAGCTGAAGCTGCGTCCGCCCGTCTTTCATCGCGGCGTGCTGGCGAAGTACGCGCACACGGTGAGCCAGGCGAATCTGGGCGCGATCACGGACGGGAATCTGTAGCGATGGTATCCGTTGATCCCCGGGCAACGGGCTCTTGAGGAAACGTATCCTTGGCGCGTCCGTCGCCCGGAGGTTGACTGCTACCTAGACTAGATCCAACTGCGCGCGGACGCGGCGCAGCTGCTGGGCGTGACGATGGCGGGCGCTGATGCGGGGATCGCTTGCCAGTTCGCCGATGATCTGGCCGGCGACCATGACGACGCCCAGCACCGGCAGGACGAGTAGCAGCCCGGCGATTCCCGCCACCGCGCCGCCGAGCAAAATCATGAGGATCGCGACGAGCGGATGCAGCCGCAGGCTGCGGCCCACGGTCAGGGGCAGAAAGACGAAGTCATCCAGCAGCCGCACGCCGATGAAGAGAGCGATGGCCTCGTAGGGCAGGAAGTAGGGCGCGCTCGCGACGTGCGGTTGATGCGCCGCGACCAGCACGACGAGCAGGCAGCCGGCGACCGATCCGAGATAAGGCAGCCATGCCAGGATGGCGGCGAAGGTGGCGAGAAAAAACGCCTCGGGAATGCCGAGGAACCACAGCCCGATGCCGAGACACATTCCGTCGATCAAGGTCAGCGTGAGTACGCCTTGGAAATAGCGGCGCACCTGGTCCTCCACGCGATAAAAGAGATAGAGACCCTTCTCGAAATAGGCGTTGGGAATGGCGCGGACGAGGAAACGCTTGAAGCGCGGCCCGTCGAGCAGGAAGAAATAGGTGAGCACCGGGACAAGCAGGAGCGACGGCACCCAATGCGCCAGGCCCAGCAGCATGTCTCCGGAGGAGCGGTCGATCATGTCGGAAATGCTCTGGCGAAATGCGTCGTTCTCGGAGGGGGGCAGGGCCTCGCTATTCACGCCCACGATACCGACGCTTTTAGGCGGCGGGAGCGGCGGATGCTGGAAGGGCGAATACTTGTTCAGCGTGTTGCGTGCGCTGATCAGCATGGTGATGCCGGAGCTGGCGTAATCGTTGATCTCCGCCGTCACTTCGTTGCGCCAATTTTCCGAGGTGACCGGAATCTTTGCAAAGGCGAGCGTGCCGAGCGCGACAAGAAAAACGCAGAGCATGGCCGTGACGATAAGTACCGAGCGTGGCCGGTCCAGCCCGCGTGCCATGGCCATGTTCACGAGCGGGGAAAGCACGTAGTAGCTGACGATGGCGAGCAGCACGGGCACGACGAGCCAGAGCACCGTCTGAAAGATGACGAGCAGCAGGCAGGTCACCACGATGATGCCGAACCAGACGATGGGCCCGGAACTCAGAGCGCGGTCCATTTACGAGACCTCGTGATGCTGGTCGGTGGCCAGGATGTTCTGCCGCAAGCGCGTGGCCAGCATGCGCGCGAGCTGGAAGGAGATGCGCGACGCAATGCTCGAATGGGTCTGGAGCAGGGAGTAGAACTCGGCGCGGAAGAGCACAACGATGGCGGTATCCTCAATCGCGCGCGCCTGCGCCGTGCGCACGCTCTGGTCGAGCAACGCGACCTCGCCGAAGAAGGAGCCGGGCCCGAACTCGAGCAGCACGCCGCGGGTGGTGCCGTGGCGCGTGGTCTTCACGCGGCCGCTCAGCAAGATGAAGAGGCCCTGGCCTTCCTCACCCTCGTCGAAGATGACTTCGCCGGCCAGGTACTGCCGCTGGTGCAGCATGTTGTCGATCACCGTCAGGTCGTGCCAGGAGAGGTCCTTGAACAGCACCACATTCTTGAGCAATTCCAGGCGCGGATTGCGATGACCCGGCAGGCGAAAGTGCATGCGCCGAGATCGTAGCGAAAGGGGGAGGCGTGTCCAGAGGCGCGGATGGGGGCGGGTTGGCGCGGCAGTACGCGCGGCATTGTAGCGACCGTCCATGACCGCCGACGGATGATGGTCGAGCTTGCGTCGGCGGTCATAGACCGCCGCTACAATAAGACGTCGTCTACGACAGGCCCGTGCGCTGGGTCTCGAGTTCCTCCCAACGGGCGTAGCGCTCTTGCAGCGTCTTGCCGATGCCGTCGAGTTTCGTCTGGATGTCGCGGGCGCCGGACCCGCCGTCGCGGTAGAGCGCCGGTTCGTCGAGCTTTCGAGCGAGCGCGTCCCGCTCGGCTTCGAGCTTTTCGATCTCGGCGGGGATTTCTGCCAACTCGCGCTGGTCGCGGTTGAGCATTTTCTTGGGCTTCCCAGTTTTCGCGGGCGCCTTGGCTTCAGGCTCAGCCTTCGCGGGCAGGGGGGCAGGTGGGGTCATTGCCGCGCGCTGGCGCAGCCAGTCCTCGTAGCCGCCGGTGTATTCGACAACGCGGGCATCGCCCTCGAAGACGAGCGTACCGGTGACGACCTCGTCAAGGAACGCGCGATCGTGCGAGACGAGCAGCAGCGTGCCGGCGTACTCGACCAGCAATTCCTCGAGCAGCTCCAGCGTCTCGGCATCGAGATCGTTGGTCGGCTCGTCGAGCACGAGCACGTTGGCGGGCTGAAGGAAAAGGCGCGCGAGCAGCAGGCGGTTGCGCTCGCCGCCAGAGAGCATCTTCGCGCGCATGCGAATGCGGTCCGGCGCGAAGAGGAAGTCCTGCAGGTAGCTGTGGATGTGCTTCGGCCGGCCCTGGAAGGTGACGGTTTCCGCATCGCCAGCCACGTTTTGGCCCACGGTTTTCTCGTCGTCGATCTGGCCGCGCAACTGGTCGAGGTAGACGATCTGCAGCTGCGTGCCCAGCTTGACCTCGCCCTGCTCGGGCTGGAGCTGGCCGAGCAGGAGCTTGAGCAGCGTGGTCTTGCCGCTGCCGTTCGGCCCAATGATGCCGATCTTGTCGCCGCGCCAGATGGTGGTGGTGAGGTCACGCACGACGGCGGGGCCGCCGTAGCCGAAGGTGACGTTGGTCGCTTCGATCACCTTCTGGCCGGAGGCGCCGGCGGTGGAAATGCCGATGCGGGCGGTGCTCTCCCGCTGACGGCGCGCAGCGCGTTCCGTGCGCATGGCGAGAAGCGCGCGGACGCGGCCTTCGTTGCGCGTGCGCCGCGCCTTGACGCCCTGCCGCAGCCACGCCTCCTCCTGCGCCAGCTTCTTGTCGAAGGCGGCGCGCTGCTTTTCCTCCGCCTCGAGCGCGGCGTTGCGGCGCTCGAGGAACGTGTCGTAGTCGCACGCCCAGCTCGTGAGCTTCCCGCGATCCAGCTCCACGATGCGCGTGGCGAGCCGGCGCAGGAAGGCGCGATCGTGCGTGATGAAGAACAGCGTCGGCTTGACGCGCAGCAGAAATTCCTCGAGCCAGAGAATCGAGTTGAGGTCGAGATGGTTGGTCGGCTCGTCCAGGAGCAGGATGTCCGGCTGCGCCACGAGCGCCCGCGCAAGGAGCACGCGGCGTTTCATTCCACCGGAGAGCGCGGTGAACTCGGCCGTGGCCGGCAACCCCATCTCCTCCATGAGCTCCTCCAGGCGCACGTCGGCCTGCCACGGCTCCTCGTGCCCAACCACGCGCAGGCCGGAGTGGATGACGTCGTAAACCGTGCCGGTCAAGCCGGCGGGAACCTCCTGCGGCAGGCGGGCGATGTGGAGGCTGGCCGGCCGGGTGATCTCGCCTTCCTGGGGCG
>CAJCIA010000189.1 GCA_903970275.1 Betaproteobacteria bacterium | reverse complement strand
GTTTATGACCGCCGACGACGGAACCTTGCGCGTGGCCCGGCGGTCATAGACCGCCGCTACAGTGACGGCTGCTCCACCCCCAAGCCGCCTACTTCGCCTTGAGGAAATCGGCGATCGCGTTGCAGACTTCGTCCACCTGGCCGTCGTGCAGCTCGGGGTAGACGGGCAGGCTCAGCACCTCGCCGGCGAGACGGTGGGCCCAGGGCAGATCCTCCGGCTTGGCGCCGAGCGAGGCGAAGCAGGCCTGTTCGTGCAACGGAATGGGATAGTAAATTTCCGAGGCGACGCCGCGCGCCGTGAGATGGGCGCGCAACGCGTCGCGCTTGCCGGGCACGCGCACGGTGTACTGGTTCCAGATCGCGGTGCCCTCCGGCAGGGTGATGGGCAGGATGAGCCGCGCTTTCTCCTTTACGGTTGACGCCATGCGCGCGTCGCCCCGCATGGCCAGCCGCGCGCCGGGCAGGCGGCTGAGCCGCGCGGTGTAGTGGCCCGCATGCCGGGCGCGGCCTGCATTGTAGGCGGAGGCCCGCGTCAGCTTCACGGAAAGCAGTGCGGCCTGCAGCGCGTCGATTCGGAAATTACCGCCCACGAACTGGTGATGATACTTCGGCTCCATGCCGTGCACGCGCAGGATGCGCGCTCGCTCGTAGTGCGCTTCCTTTTGCGTGATGAGCGCGCCCGCATCGCCGAGCGCGCCGAGGTTCTTGGTGGGAAAGAAACTGGCCACGCCGAAATCGCCGAGCGTGCCGACCGGCCGCTCGCGCCACTTGGCGCCCAGCGCCTGCGCGGCATCCTCGATGACGAAAAGCTTGTGCTTTTTTGCCAGCGCCAGGACCGCATCCATGTCCGCCGGCTGGCCGAAGAGATGCACCGGAATAATCGCGCGCGTGCGGGGCGTGACGCGCCGCGCGGCATCGCGCACATCCAGGTTGAAGGTGACGGGCGAGGACTCGCAGAAGACCGGCTTGGCGCCAACGCGCGTGACGCAGCCGGCGGTGGCGAAGAAGGTGAAGCTGGGGCAGAGCACCTCGTCGCCCGGCCCGATGCCCAGCGCCATGAGTGCGAGCAGCAGCGCGTCCGTGCCCGAGCTCACGCCCAACGCGTGCCTGGCCCGCGCGAACTTCGCCAGGTCGCGCTCAAATTTCTCAACCTCCGGCCCGAGGATGAAATGGCCGGAGCGCAGCACCCGCTCGAAGGCCGACTTCAGCTCCCATTCCAGCGCCCCGTTTTGCGCTTTAAGATCGAGCAGGGGGACAGCCATGGCGGAGACGGGCGATGCGAGGAGCGTGCCGGGAAGCTCAGTCGCCCATGTTCTCGCGCACCAGCCGCGGCAGCTCGTCGAACATCGCGCTCGCCGCATACGCGAGGCCCAACACCAGCGCGAAGTAGAGCACGCTGGCGACCCAGCGGCTCTTTGGGCCGATGGTGTCATCGGTACGCGGCGCGCGCGCCCGCAGGATAAGGATGAAGCGCGGCAGGCCAAAGCAGACGACGAAAAAGAGCACCAGGTTGAATCCGCCCGCCACCAGCATGTAGACCGAAAGCATCAGTCCGACCAGCCACGCACCGGGCGTCACGGCGGGGGCGATCCAGCCGCCTTCGAGGTCAAGCAGCGGGATGAGGGTCAGCAGATTGTAGAAGCAGCCCACGCAGCTCATGCCCAGGAGCATCGGGCTGTCGCTCACCCAATAGGCCAGCGCGCAAAGCGCGGAAAGGATCGCGCCGGTGAGGGGACCGGCGAAACCGACCAGCGCGTCGATGCCCACGCGCCGCGGCTGGTTGCGCAGGATGGCGGTGGCGTGCGCGCCGAAGGGGAAGAAGCGCAGCCGCAGCGGCAAGCCGAGCCACCACGCCGCCAGCAGTGTGCCGAGCTCGTGCACGATGAGCTGCAGCGCGATGCCGATGGCCGCGGCCCAGCCGTAAGCTGGCAGGTCGTCGGGCCCGAGCACCTTCGCCCCCGCCGTGAGCAGGGTGGGGTGGGCAAAAGCAAGAAAACTGAGCAGCGCGATGATCAGTCCCAGTCCCCAGGCGAGCTGCTCGGCCCACAGACGATCGGCGCTGACAGGTGCGGCCTGCGCCGCGGGGGGTGAATCCATCGTCGGAGCTTACCGCGCCGCGCGCGAGGAATCCAGTGTCGAGTGGCGCAGCGTTCGCCATGGCGTCTTGCGCGAGCGCCTTCGGCTGCGGCGCTGATGGATGGCGCCAGGATGTCTTCTGTAGCGGCGGTCTATGACCGTCGAGGAAATGGACGAGATGTTCGCTATCCTGGTGGTCCCCGATTGCTGGAGCTAGGCGGATATCCTGCGCCCGTGCGTCGGCGGTCATAGACCGCCGCTACAGAAGCAACTGCTCAGCGACGAAAACCCTCCGTGGTAGCCGGCGCTCTCCGGGCGCCGGAGCGAGCAACGCGAGCGGAACGGAAGAGCGCAGGTTCTTTCGCGATGAAACCAGGTCTTGGTGCGACTGCATTCCGTCGCTGCGTCCCTCCAGACCCGGAGGTCGCCGGCTACCTTCGGACGTTTCGCCATCACCGGAACGATGCTTCTGTAGCGGCGGTCTATGACCGTCGAGGAAATGGAAGGGATGTTCGCGTTATCCTGGTTGTCCTTGTCCCACTGGTCTAAAACGCTCGCAACATAAAGATCCTGCGTCCGTGCGTCGGCGGTCATAGACCGCCGCTACAGAAGGCAACTGCTCAGCGACGAAAACCCTCCGTGGTAGCCGGCGCTCTCCGAGCGCCGGAGCGAGCAACGCGAGCGGAACGGAAAAGCGCAGGTCCTTTCGCGATGAAAACCAGTCTCGATGCGACTGCGTTCCGGTCGCTGCGCTCCCTCCGGCGCCCGGCGGTCGCCGGCTACCTTCGGTGGGTTCTCGGCCATCCCCGCCCGGACAAAGGTTGTCGGCCTTGGCGCGACGCGACATAGTAGAGACGGATGACCCCCGAGGATCGCGACCTGCTGACCCGGCTGCGCGCGGAGGAGGAAGAGCTTCGCCGCGCGCTGGCTGATCTCTCCACGCGCCTGGGCGACCTCGAGGCCCGCGCGGGTACCAACGGCACCGCTCCTCCGCCGCTGCGCCTTTTTCCGCACGCCATCCTTCCCGACGTTCCGCCGCACGATGAATCCGCGCCGGACACTGAGCTGCCGCCGCTGCCGGTCGAGCCCGTCCTGCCCGCCGTTCCACCCGCGGAACTTCCGCCGGTGCCGTCGGCGCACCAGCATATCGAGTTTCGCATCGGGCGCTGGATCACCCGCATCGGCGCGCTCTTCGTCCTGCTCGCGTTGATTTCCGCGGACGCCTACTGGCACGTGCACCGATTTCTCGGGCGTCCCGGCCAGCTCGCGCTCATGGGAGCGATCAGCGTCATCCTTGTGGCCGTCGGGCGCCATTTGCAGAAGCGCGACCTGCTCGTGTATGGCCGCACGCTCATGGCCGCCGGCTTGGGCGGTCTTTACTTCACACTCTACGCCGCGACCGCCATCCCGCCCTGGCAGCTGGTGACGAATCCGGTGGCGGGCGGGCTCTTGCTCCTGCTCTGGTCGGTCTACGTCTTCGATCTGGCGCGGCGCATGCAATCGCAGCCGCTGGCGCTGCTCGCGCTCATTCTCGCCTATGTCACCACGTCGCTGAACCCGGTTGTCCGCTTCACGCTCGGCGCGGATCTTCTGCTCGCCGGCATGTCGGTGCTTTTCCTCCTGCGCTACGGCTGGCTGGCGCTGACCTACGTGGGGCTGGCCGGGACCTATCTGGCCCTCGCGCGGCAGCTTCTTTATAATCAGTATGGCGAATTCACGTTCGATACCAGCCGGGCGCTCGCCTTTGCGCCGCACGCGGTTTATCTCATCGCGGCTTGGGGCGCGTTTACCTGCGCCGTTCTTTTCGCGCCGCGCGTGACGGCCGGGGCGCGCTTCACGCTGCTGACGTTGAACAACGCGCTCGGCTCGGGACTGCTCGCGCTCAGCGCCATCATCTGCGGCTACGGCACCGACCGCACGGGCTGGGTGCTGCTGCTGAGCGGTGCAGCCGTGCTCGGCGGCGGAGCGGTCGCGCGCGTCGTGCGGCCGGAAACGGCCAGCGCCTACGCCGCGCAGGGGCTCGCGCTGACCACCGGCGGCGTGATGGCCGTCTTCACCGGCGCGACGCGCGGCGTGCTGCTGCTGGTGGAGACGCTGCTGCTTGCGCTCGGCGGTGCAATTTCGCGCAGCCGCATTCTGGAGGTTTGCGCGTGGGTCACGGCATTCTTCGCCACCGGTTTCCTGATCTGGAACGTGACGGTCGAGGTGCGCGATCCGTGGCTGCTCGGCCTGGGCGGCGCGGCGGTGATGCTGAAGTGCGCGTGGTGGACCCGCCGCCGGCATCGCGCGCCCCACTTTGCGTGGCCGGCTTCGCTTTATTGCGGGTTGTCGCTTGCGCTGTTGGGCTCGCTGTTGGCCACGCAGTTGAGCAACGGGGAACTGCCGCCGTGGCTCGCCCTGGCGGCGCTGGGCGCCACGCTGCTCGGCTTTGCCCTGCGCCTCGGCGAGCTCCCCCCGCTGGCGCAGATTCTCCTGCTCGCGGCCCAGGGCCTCGCGCTTTACCCGAGCGAAAACGGCGAGGTGATCTCCCACTGGAGCGCGGGCTGGGTCGTGCTGGCCACGCTGGGGATGCTGCTGGCGACGCGCGGCACGTGGCTCAAGCTGCTCGATCCGCTCTACGCGCTGGCGCTTGTCGGGCTGCTCGATCATCTCGTTCATCTGCACCTCACCGAACCCGGTTGGATGGTGGCGGCCGGGTTGCTCGCGCTGGCGTTCCTGGTCGTGGGTGCGTTTGGCCGCATCTGGTCGCTGGCGGCGGCGGGCCAGTTGTTCCTCGCGGCCGCGGTTTCACATTTCTTCCGGTGCGTGCCGAGTGCGCCCTGGGCCGCGGTCGTTCCGCTGGCGGTGGTGTTTGCCACCGGTCGCTCGGTCCACGGCTGGCTGCACACCTTTCCGGAGATCACCGGGCTGCGCCGGCAGCTCCTGCGCACGACGGCCTTCCTCTACCAGCTGCTCGCGTTGCTGATGTTGATCGATGCACTTTGCCTCCTGCTGCCGCCGCGCTCGCTTGCGGCCACCTTCCTCCTGCTTGGCACGCTGGTCCTCTCGTTGAACACGCAACGGCTGAAGCCCTTCGGCGTGCGTTGCAGTTTCGTGCTCAGCGGACTTGGCGCGGTGCTGATCTTCTTCACGCCGGTGCACCTGCCGCTCACTTTTCTTTCCGCGCTGGCGCTGCTCTCCTTCCTCACGCAACCAGCCATCCTGGCGCACGCACCGCGGCCGGTGGTAAGCGTGGCGGAAAGCTGGACCGTGATCCTTGTCTCCTCGATCACCGGCTGGTTTGCTGCCTCCACCGAGGCTGCGGCGCGCTGGGGCACCGGCGCGATCACCACCAGCTGGGCCGTCTTCGCGCTCGTGCTCTTTCTGGCCGGATTCCTCCTGCACGAAAGCCGGCAGCGCTGGTGTGGGCTGGCGGTGCTGCTGGCCGCGATCATCCGCGTTTTTGCGGTGGATTTCTGGGGCATGAGCGGTGGGTTGCGCGTGGTCACCTTCGTTGTGCTCGCACTGGTCACGCTCGGCCTTGGATTCCTTTACGCGCGCCGTGGCGAGCGGTTGAAGACGCTGCTTTGACCTGGCTGCGGCCAACCTCGCCCAGTCGAGCGCACCGCCACGCCGCGGTAGCCGGCGTCGGCCCGACGCCGGTCGCGTGGAGAGGATCTGGAAAGGCAGAGCCGTCTCCGCCACGCGATCAACAAGCCGCGCGTGTTCCACCTTTTCGCACGATGCGCGCGACCGAGCTACGTCCGGATTGCCGACTCTTGCGACGCGCACCGGCATCGGGCCGATGCCGGCTACCTTCGGATTGTCGACGCCTTCCTGGTACGAACAACTCGTGAACAACTTCGCCCTTTTCTCCAGCATCACGAACAACCGGGCAGTTTGCGGACTAGCTGGGCACTTACTCGGAATCTATTCACATGTAAAAACTCGTCCGCCCAATTTCGTTTCAACGCCTTGTCCAAGAATCGCGAGTTGTTCACGGCTATAAGACGGAGAATAAACCCTTGAGCTTTTCCTCCAATCCTTCTTAATAACGCCGGTATGAAGTGCGTGATATCGCGCGAGGCGCTCCTCTCGGGCCTCCAGATTGTGCAAAACGTTGTCAGCACACGCACGACCTTGCCCATCCTCGGCAACGCGCTTGTCCAGGCCAGCGAGGGCAAGCTGATCATCTCCACCACCGACCTCGACACCGGCATTCGCGCACAGGTCGAGGCCGACGTGCTCAAGGCCGGCGCCACCACGCTGCCGGCGCGCCGTCTCTTCAGCATCATCCGCGAGTTACCCGCCGCGGAGCTCACGCTGGAGGTTGATTCCAAGCAGGTGGCCACCATCACTTCGGGCAACTCGTTCTTCCGCATCATGGGCCTGCCGGAAGAGGATTTCCCACCCTTCCCCAAGGGTGAGGGCGCCAAGACGTTCAAGCTGCCGCAGGGCGTCTTTCGCGACATGCTCAAGCGCACGGCCTACGCGATCTCCAGCGACGAGTCGCGCTACGTGCTGAACGGCGTGCTGCTCAGCTTCAAGGACGGCAAGCTTTCGCTCGTGGCCACGGACGGTCGGCGTCTCGCGCTGGTCGAGCAGGAACTCGAGTTCCCGAAGGGCAGCGAAGTCGAGGCCATCCTGCCGACCAAGGCCGTGCAGGAGCTTTCCCGCATCCTGCGCGACGAGGAGCCGTTGAGCATCAGCTTCGCGGAGAACCAGGTCTCGTTCGATCTCGGCAACACCTTCCTTTACTCGAAGCTGATCGAGGGCAACTACCCGAACTACAAGCAGGTCGTGCCCGCCGAGGCGAAGGACCGCATCATCCTCGAGCGCGAACTTTTCCTCAATGCCGTGCGCCGCGTCGCGCTGCTTTCGAGCGAGAAGAGCAACTCGGTCAAGCTCGTCTTCAGCAAGAACAACCTCGATATCACGGCCAACACGCCCGAGGTCGGCGAGGCCAAGGAAAGCCTGCCGATCAACCATAAGGGCAAGGATTTTAGCATCGCCTTCAATCCCGAGTTCCTCATGGACCCGCTGAAGAACATCGATGCCGACGAGATCTTTTTCGATTTCATCGACGAGCTCAGCCCCGGCGTCATCAAGTACAACCGGCCCTTCCTGTACGTGATCATGCCGATGCGCACTGCGTAGGCTCCTTCGGGATCAGGGTTGATCATCCTGATCATCCACGGTCTCAAGTCGCAATCCACTCCGTCTGCGGCAGCTGGGCCCAGCCGGAGACGTCTCGTAGGTTCACCGGCACGGAAGGGGGATTCGTGCGCGTGGCATTGACCCAGTCGGCGAAGACGGCGCATTTCTCGGTGGGCTGCACCATCTCGGGCGCGTCCTGGCGGGTCATGGCGCGGGGAAGGAAGACGTGCGCGGGCATACCGAGGACATTGGCGGCCCAGTGGGCGAAGGACGAGGCGGGCGTGGCGAGAATCGCGGGGCAGCAGGCAAGCGCGAAGAGTTCCCCCACCGGGTCGGCCGCCGAGGCGTGCGTGGGACCCTTGTATCGGTAGCGGCTTTCCTGCCGCAGAAAGAGGCAGTCGAAGGTGGCAAGCCACGGCAGCGCGGCGGGATCGCCCGTGCCCGCGACGTAGAAAAGCGTGTCGGGCCGAACGGCGCGGATTTCTTCCATGGCCCACCGGAACCACCAATCGGGCACGGCGGCATAACGATTGGTCGTGTCAAAAACGGGAAGGTTGGCGCCCAGGAAATCGCCGCGTCGCATGTGCAGGCCCACGACGGGACGGTTCTCCTGTTGCGCGCCGGCGAAGAGCGTCCGCACAGCCTGCGCGAGGCGCGGGTCCAGCCGCAGGTCGCCCGCCACGCGCCGGGCCGCGCAGGCCACTTCCTCCACCGGCGCGCCGGTGAGGCCGCGCAGCGCGATGTTGCGATAGCAGCCGAGCGACTCAAAAGTCGCTTGGTCGCAGTCACGTAGCTTGATCGAGTTCAGGCGATGCCACAGGCGCATGGGGCCGCGCCGCGTTCCCTCCACGCGAAACGAATCGAGCTCCGGCCAGTCGAGTACGATCGCATGACCAAAGTGATCGCGAATGGTGTAGGCGAATGCCAGCGCCTCCAGCCGGTTGCCCAAGCCGATGAAGTCCGAGATGAAAAGCTGCTTTCCCACGCTGGGTGATTCTTTGGTCAGCCGGGGGCACGGTCAATCCTGCGCGCAAGGGATTGGGGACGGATAACGACTTTCCTTCCGCCAACGGATCATCTGGGCGGGTTTGCCGTCGCGGGTGCGGACCGGAAATGGGCTTGGGCCAACGATCGACGGCGACAGCCTGGTGGTTTCCAGCAAGGACGTGCCCGCGCCGGTCGCGGTGCGGTTTGCCTGGGGCAGATAACCCGTCGCTGAATCTCTACAACAAAGCGGGTTTTCCCCGCTGTGCCTTTTCGTTCGGACGACTGGCCGCTGCAGGAGACACCCGCACCAGCCTCGACCGCCAAATAACGCGGCTACACGCCGAGATTGAAATCCGGGTCGAAGCGCTCGGTCTGGTTGTAGTCTTTCTGCGCCTTCTCGGAAAGGAGGCGCAGCGGGCCGAACCATGGCTGGGCGTGCAGCCAGTTGCGGCTTTCCGCGCCTGTCTTGCGCTCGGTCGAGTTCCCTTCCGGGAAGAAGCGCGCGGCTTCGCGCATGGCGAGGGCAAAGAGTTCCGGGAAGGCGCCACGAGCCAGTTCCGCGAGGCGCATCGTGATCGGGAAGACCACCTCGGCGTCGCCATCGCGGATCCCCGCGAGGATGCGGCGCGCGGCGTATTGTGCGGAGACGGAGACGATCGGCGCCGAGTCACCTGCGGCGAACCAGGCGAATTCCTTTTCGTGATCGCCCTTCACCACCGCCTGGATGACGGAGCCGGTGCGCATGAGGCCGGGAAAAACCGTGGTCACGGTCACGCCCTGCGCGCCGAGCTCGGCGTGCAGCGACGCCGAGAGGCCGGCGAGCGCGAACTTGGCCGCGCAATAGCTCGACATGTGCGGGACGGGAATCTTCCCGCCAATCGAGGCGATGTTCACCACCCGCCCGCGGGATTGCCGCAGCTGGGGCAGGAGCACCTGCACCGCGTTCACGATGCTGTGCACTTGCAGTTCCAGCAGGCCCGCGAAGTCGTCGCGATCCATCGTTTCGAACGGACCGACCGTGATCGCTCCGGCGTTGTTGACCAGGATGTCCACACCGCCGAAGACGCCGCTGACCTGCTCAAAGGCGCGGGCGAGTTCGGCCCGCTGCGTGACGTCGCACGTGAGCGTGATGATCTCGCCCGTCACCCGCTCGAGCAAAAGGGCCCGCGCCTGGTCGAGCTCGTCCGAGTCGCGCGCGAGCAGCGCCACGCGTGCGCCGGAGCGCAGAAATTCCTCCGCCAGCGCCAGGCCCAACCCGCGCGAACCGCCCGTGATAACCACCGAGCGATTGCGGAAGGAGTAACCGCCCGGGAAGATCGCCAGCGCCGCAGCGCCGAGGCCGAGCAGCGCGGCCGCTGTCCGATGGCGACGCGCCAGGAAGGCGAGGGAAGCGGCGCCGGTCAGGAAAGCCAGCTCGCGACGAACGCCGCGACTCACGAGAGCGGCTCCGGGCAAAAATAAGAACGCGACATCCCTCTATGCTGACACAAGTCGCGCGAAACTGCAAAGCGACCTCCGTTGTCGTGCGATGGGGTGGCGGCGGGGACTCAGGCTAAACGAATGGCGCAGGCCAAAACCTTCGGTCTGCGAGCAAACTTCGGTAGCCGCCGACCGCCGGGCGGCGGAGGGAGCGCAGCGACCGGAATCGGCGCAACGGATCGTCTCGTCATGCTAACCGGTCCTTGGAATTACCGAATTCCGCGCGCGTGGCGCGCTCCGCCGCCCGGCGGTCGGCGGCTACCGAAAAGGCGGTTCCCGCTGGCCTCTATTTTAGGGTTGGTGAATTGTGGATGACCACGCCGCTGACGTCCGGCGCCATCAGCACAGCATTCACGCCGGGCGAGGCCTGGGGCTTGAAGTTGTCGATCTCCAGCCCATCGACATCCGCGAAGGCGGCGGCGGGGCGCGCGTCTGCAGCCGTGAAGGTCGTGGTGATGTTCGCAAGCTCGAGGTCTTTTGCGTGGCGGACGAAGAGTCCGTAGACGGGCACCGCGCGGGGTTCGGGATAGCCCGTGCCCAGTTCCGGTGCCGGGCGGGCCGCGTCGGCCGCCGTTCCGCCGCCCTCGCTGATGAGCCGGATATTCTCCAGGCGCACATTCTCCACCGGATGACCGGGAATCCCGGTAATCTGAATGCCGTTTTTCCGCCCCACGCCATCCGCGATGACATTGGAGATGGTGATGTTCCGGCACACGCTCGGGTGCTGGACATCGCCGCCGCGATTGCGCTCGCCGGTGACGACATAAATCGCGTAATTGCACGCGTCGACCATCGTGATGTTGTTGACCGAGATGTCCTCCATCACGCCGCCGTCCACTTCCTCCAAGGCCAGCCCCGTGGAATTACGGAAGGTGCAATTCGAGATGACGCAGTTGCGCAACCCCCCGCTCGATTCCGTGCCGAACTTGATGCGGCCGTTGTGCATGCCCGCGGGGCGGCGCATCGTCCCGTCGATCACCGAACCCTCGACAAAACCCGAGACCTGGCAGTTCGTGATCGTCACGTTTTCCGTCACCACGTTGCGGCCGAGAGCGTAGCTGCTCTTCGGGCAGATGGCGTCGTCGTTGGGGGCATTGACGCGGCAGTTGGACACCGTCACGTTGCGGCAGCAGTCGATGTCGATGCCGTCGCGATTCGTGTCGAGGGTCAGGTTGTCGAACGTCGCGTTGTCGCAGCCCGTGGCCAGGATGCCGAAGTGGCCGCCGTGGGCGATCGTGAGGTCGCGGATCGTGACGCCACGGCACAACTTGAGCGCGATGGCCTTGTTGCCCAGCCGCACGGGCGGGTAGGTTGGTGGCGCGGCGTCCTTGTTTTTGCCCCAGGACGCGTAGCCGCACATCTTGTCGAGAATGGAATCGTCCCGCACCAGGCCGCCGCCGTTGATCGTGCCGGGCCCGGTGATGGAGACGTCCACCAGGTTTTCGCCCCAGATCAGGCTGTTGTGGAAATAGCAATGGCCGCCGTCCTGGTACGGATTGTCGGCCGGCCACGATTCCGTTTCATCGTAGGCATTCATCTCCTGAGGTGCGCCCTGGATGACCGCGCCGGCATCGAGCAGGAGATGGAGATGGCTCTGCAAATGAATCGAGCCGCACAGGTAAGTTCCCGCCGGTACAAGCACCGTCCCGCCCCCGGCCGCACCGGCGGCGGCAATGGCGCGGTCGATGGCGGGGCTGTCCAGGGTCGTCCCATCACCGGTCGCGCCGAAGGCGCGGACATTGAAGAAAGCCCCGGGCGCATCGGCCCGCGATGGAATCGGCGCAAACACGGCCAACACGCCAATCCACCCGGAAACCAGCCCAAGTGCGCATGTGAAGAGCATCTTCATACGCCGATGGAACCGCAGGCCGCGCGAAAGGTTGCGCCCCGGTGGCTCAGAGCGCCGGCTGGAGCAGGACTTCGCGCTGGTTGCGGTCCTTGAGAAAACGACGATCCAGCGCGCGGCGCACGGGCTTGTCCACAAAGCGCAGGACGAGCCACGAGAGCGCCAGCGTCGCGGTGATCGTCACGGCAAGTTCCCCGGTGAAGGAGAGCCGGACGTGCGCCATCCGCTCGCAGGCCCGAAAGGCGCGCAGGATTGGCTGATGAATAAGATAGGCGGGATAGGAAAGCTCGCCGCACCACCAGGTCAATCGCGTGCCGACCTCGCCCAATCGGCAGCCCGCCGCAAGCGCGACAATGAGCGGGAAGATCACCGCCACGACTGTGAGGTCATAGATCCACGCCTGCGCGAGCGGTTCGAAATAAAGCGCGACCACGAGCAGGAGTACGGGCAGCCACGCCGGAACGCGGGAGAGGCGGCGGTGCAGCGTCTGCTGATAAACCAGCACGCCGAGCGCGAAGGGCACAATGACACGCGGCACGCCGGCGACAAACGCTCCAAGGTCGTTGAAACCGAAGTTGGCGATGGTTCCATCATGCCAGGCGAGCAGTCCCAGGATGACCAGGCTCAAGACGACGGCGGTGCGGACGAGCAAATCCCGGCCGCGCGTGCGCCAGGCGTAGAGCGCGTTCGCGCCGATTTCAAAAAAGAGCGACCAGATCGGGTTGTCCGCCGGGTACGCCTGCGTGCCCAGCAGCAGGCCGGAGGGCAGAAGAAGCGCGGCACTTGCCGTGATGAGCAGGCCCTGCTCGAGCGGATGGGGCGCGCGCTCGAGCACGCGGTTGACGGTCCAGACCGCGCCGCCCAGCACCGCGCCGATGGCCAGCATGGGCCAAAGCCGGATGAGGCGGATGGTCATGAAGCGGCTCCAGGTCAGACCGGTCTTGAGCCGCTGGCCGTAGGCCGCGCAGACGACGAATCCACTGAGCATGAAAAAGAAATCGACCGCCAGGTAGGCCGAGGTGGAGGGCAGCCGGTCGTCCAGAATCTGCCGGGCGTGGTAGAGCAGCACGGCGCCCGCAGCCACGCCGCGCAGGCCGTCCAGAAGGGGAAAATTCTCGCCGCGGCGCATGATCAAGCGGCCGCTCGGTGCAGATTCAGGGCCAGCCCCGCTGGCGTCGCGGCGACAGAGGAACGACCCGTCACCGGGAAGTTCCCGGCGTCTTGGAAGCAACGAAACACTGTCGGAAAAGCGACGCGGCGGTCAACTTCCGGCCACCGCCGCCCAGACACGGTGGACGTCGTCGTGATCGTCCAGATGCTGAAGAAACTCACCCACCTCGGCTTGCTGCTCCGCGGTCAGCGAGGGGATCGATTTCGGCAGGTAGCCCATCTCGCTGGTCACCACCGTCCAGCCGTTTTGACCAAGCCATTGCGACACACTGTGCACCGCCGTGCGGTCCACCTGGAACCGTGCGCCGGTTGCGCCTGCAGGGATGTCGTCGTTTTGCTCATGTGCCAGCGGCGTGACCTCGTTCGCGCCCGCCTCGATCGCCGCGGCCTCGATATCCGCCCCCGCCTCGGGATGGTAGGCCTCGACCAGACCAACGTGGTCGAAGAGAAACTTGTTGCTACCCGCGGCGCCCAGGACGCCCTTCTTGAAGAGCACGCGGATTTCCGGCGCGGTGCGGTTGTGATTGTCGGTCATGACCTCGACAATCACCGGCACCTTGTGCGGCGCGTAACCCTCGAAATTCATGTGCTCGAGCACCAGTTTGTCGGCACCGATGCCGGCCCCCTTGTTGATCGCGCGCTGGATGGCGTCGCGCGTGACGCTTTCCTTCTTCGCCTTCTCCACCGCGGCGTAGAGGCGCGCGTTGCCGGCCGGATCGGGCCCGCCCGCCTTCGCGGCAACCGCAATTTCCCGCAGCAGCTTTCCGCTCGCCTGCGACTTCCGAAGCGAAGCGACCTCGCGCTTCGCCAGCAACCATTGACGACCCATAGGGGCGGATTTTAACCGAGCCGCGGGTGAGGGGGAAGCGTGATCGTGATCTGTTCTGGCGGTGACGCGAGACGGCAAGCGCCGTTCCGGTGTCGGCTCGTGAGGGACTTGAGTAAATTGAGAGGTCAGTCCTACCCTGTCGCATGCATCGCATGTTTCGCGCGCTGATGGTCCTTTCCTCGGCGGCGGGGTGGGGCGCGGCAGCGCAGCTCCACGGTCAGGCCCCGGTGGATGGTGCGGGCAAGGCGACGCCGGCGCGGATCATTGACATCGATTGTTCCGCGGTGAAAGGGCCGCGCTCCATGGTCTACCAACACTGCGTCGGTGCGGGGCGCGTGGCCGAAGGTTTGCGCGCCGACTGGCAGGCGCAACTCAAGACATGCAAGGACGCCATCGGCTTCCAGTACCTCCGTTGCCACGCGCTCCTGCACGATGAACTGGGGGTCTACCGGGAGGACAAGCAGGGCAACCCGATTTACAACTGGCAGTACATCGACATGGTTTACGATTACCTGCTCTCGATCCATGTGCGGCCCTTCGTCGAGATCGGATTCATGCCGGAGGCGCTGGCCAGCATCAAACTCAGCGACCCGAATCCGCCGGAGGGGCGCAATGTTTCCGTCTTTTGGTGGAAGGGCAACGTCACACCGCCGCAGTCGTACGACAAATGGGATGCGTTGATCAAGGCGCTGGTCACGCACTGGACGGAGCGTTACGGCGCGGAGGAGGTGGCGCAGTGGTACTTCGAGATTTGGAACGAGCCGAACCATCCCTCCTTTTTTTCGCCGGTGCAGGAGGCGACGCGGCGGGACGAATACTTCGAGCTCTACGCCCATACCGCCAAGGCGGTCAAATCGGTCAACGCGAGCTATCGGGTGGGCGGGCCGGCCGCGGCGGGAATGTTGTGGATACCCGAACTGATCTCCTATTGCTCCACCAACCAGGTTCCGCTCGATTTCATCAGCTACCATTGCTACGGGATGGCGGCCCAGCATACCCACGACAATGCAGCTGCTAACCTGGCTGGCGGCGGCCTCGATGAATCGGGAAACAAGCGCCTCTGGCTGAATCGAGACCTGCATAATACGGCGAAACATGTTCTCGCCTCCCGGCCACTGATCGCGAAGTCGAGCATGCCAAACCTGCCGGTACACATCACGGAATGGAGCGCGTCCTACTCCAATCATGATCCGGTTCACGATACCTATTTCGAGGCACCCTATATCTTGGACCAGCTCAAGCAGACCGAGACAGTGGCGTCCATGTCGTACTGGACCTTCACCGACATCTTTGAGGAAACCGGACCGGCGGCCACGCCGTTTGAAGGCGGCTTCGGCCTCATCAATTTGGAGGGCATCAAAAAGCCGGCCTTCTTCGCCTATTCCTTTCTCAACCAACTGGGCGCGGAGGAACTGGTCGATCCGGACGATCATTCGTGGGCCGCGCGGGACAAGTCAGGCGGCGTGCAGGCGCTCTTCTGGGATCTGACCGACCAGCGCGGCAACGATCCCGCGGATGACTGGGATTTCTTTCGGCGCGTGCTGGTGCCGAAAGCAAAGGAATCGGTGACACTCAAGCTGCGCGGGCTGAAACCGGGCTCCTATCATCTCTCCATTTCGCGCATCGGTTATGAGAAGAACGATCCCTACACCGCCTACCTGAAAATGGGGCACCCCTCCCAGATCACACCCGCGCAGGTGGCGGCACTCAAGGCGCAGGCGACGGGTGCGCCCGATAAAGAGCGGGACATCACCATCGCTGACGCAGGCACGTGGCAGGCGGATTTCCCAATGCGCGAGGACGATGTGATCTTGGTAAAGCTGGTGCCGAGCGTTGGGAGCCGCTGACCTTGGGCCTCGTGCGGGCGCGACCGGCGTCGGGCCGACGCCGGCTACCAAGAATGGCCGCGACGGTGCGCCCGTTCGTCTTTGCTACAAGAGCGATCCCTCTTCCGCACCCGCGCCGTCGGGGGTTTCGCCTGGGATTTTGACCGTGCCGTCGCGCTTGGCCACTTCGGCCTTGATCTCCTGCGCCTTGACGGCGTTGAGCTCGCTGGTGGTGCCGATGATGCCGAGCTTCTTTGCGCCGGGCTGACGCATGCCGGGCGGGGGCTTGATGCCGATCGAGGCGGCGGCAGCCAGCGATTCCGCGCTGGGATTGACCAGCGGCTGGGTCGTGCCGGTCTTGGGCCGGGGCAGCGCGCGATGAGCGCGGCGCAGGGCGCGCTCAAGCTTGTCGCGCGCGATCGGCTTGGTGACGTAATCGTTCATGCCGGCCTCCAGGCAGCGGCCCTGCGCATCGATCAGCGCGTCGGCCGTGAGCGCGATGACGCGGATGTTGTTGCCCTCCTCGCGCAGCTTGCGCGTGCACTCGATGCCGTCCATTTCCGGCATCTGCATGTCCATGAGAATGACGTCGTACTTGATGCGGTGCACCGCGTCGAGGCACTCCACGCCGTTGCGCACGGGGTCGCCGCGATAGCCGAGCCGCTGCAGCATGAGGAGCGCGACCTTCATGTTGGTGGAGTTGTCCTCTGCCACCAGGATGCGCAGCGGGTATTCCTCGGCAAACGATTCAGGCCGCTTCTCGTTCTTGATGAGATTGGACGGCAGCGTCATGGTCTGCATGTCGTTGCGCGGGACGTAGCGCGCCGGTGGCAGCTCGGCCAGCGGCACGGTAAAGCAGAAGATGCTGCCCTTGCCCGGATTCGAATCGACCGTGATCTGCCCGCCCATGAGTTCGATCAGGCGCTTGCAGATGGCCAGGCCCAGGCCCGTGCCCCCGAACTTGCGCGTGGTCGAGGAATCGCCCTGCGCAAACGGCTGGAAGAGCCGCGCGACCACCTCCGGCGTCATGCCGATGCCGGTGTCGATCACCTCGAAGCGGAGGAGCGGCCCCATCGCCTTCACCCGCAGCTCGATCTGCCCCTGCGCGGTGAACTTGATCGCATTGCCGATGAGGTTGACGACCACCTGCCGCAGCCGCGTCGCGTCGCTGAAGATCATCTTCGGCACGTTCTCGTCGATTGTCTCGACGAGCGAAAGACCCTTGGCCGCCGCCTGGGGGCTGAGCAGCACGGTGGCGTCGTGCAGGCAGTGCCGTACGTCGAAGGGATGGATCTCCAGCTCCAGCTTGCCGGCCTCGATCTTGGAGAAGTCGAGAATGTCGTCGATGAGCACCAGCAGCGCGTTGCTGCTTTGCTGGATGGTCTGCGTGTAGTCCTTTTGCGTCGCGGTCAGCTCCGTGTCGAGCAGCAGGTTGGTGAAGCCGATGACGCCGTTCATGGGCGTACGCAGCTCGTGGCTGATCATGGCGAGGAAGGCGCTCTTGGAGCGGTCGGCCTGCTCTGCCGCCTCCTTGGCCTTCTGCATGTCGAGCTCGGCCTGCTTGCGCGAGGAAATGTCGGCGTAGTTGATCGCCACGCCCTCGCCCAGCTTGGAGGCGGCCACGCGGTACCAGCGCGCCGGTTCCCAGCGGGTAGAAAGAAACTCGAACTCCGTCGGGACGCCCGTCTCGATCACCGGCTTGAGCTTCTCCAGCAGCCCGTCCTCGCCCATCTGCGGGTAGGTGGCGACAAGGTAGCGGCCGACCAGCTCGTTGGCGTCCTCCTGCAGCAGCTTTTCCGCCGCCGGGTTGATGTGGTCGAAGCGCAGGTCCTTGAGCTCGCCCTTCTCGTTCCGCACCGCGCCGAAGGCGATCACGCCATCGATCGTGTTATGGAAAATGCTCGCCTGCTGGCCGCGGGTCTTCTCCAACTCGCCTTCCATCCGCTTGCGCGCGGTGATGTCCGTGGAGGTCAGCAGCACACCGTCCTCCAGCTGGGCGAAGGTGACCTGCAGCCACTGGTCGCCGCTGGGGCCCTGCCGCCGGCGCTCGTGGCCGACGGTCTCGCCCGTTTCCGTGGCGTGGACCATGCGCGTGAAAAGGCCGTCGTCCTTTGCGTCGGGGAAGTACTCCAGCAGGGTGCCGAGATGCCAGCCCTCCCGCGCCTGGGCGAGCTTGCGCGCGGCCGGGTTGGCCAGGATGCACTGGAAATCGATGATACGGCCCGCGCGATCGCGGATTGCCTCGTAGGCGCTCAGGCCGTCGGCGCAATTTTCCAGCGCTTCATGCAGCACCTGGTGGCGCTGGATCAGGTGCTCCTGCGTGCGGCGCAGCTGCGTGAGGTCGCGCCCCATGAGCAGCACGACAGGCTTGCCGTCGAGCTCCAGGTCGCTCAGCACCACGTCAAAGTGGATGGTGGAACCGTCCGGATGCTCATAAGTCCAGTCGTGCCGCAGCTCGGCCGGGCTGGCGGCGAGGATTTCCTCCAGGCCCAGTGGGCTCGGCTTCGCCGCCAGCAGCGCCTCCTGCGGGTGGCCCAGCACGGTGACCGCGGCGGGGTTGCAGTCGATGATGCGCTGGTTGGCCAGGATCAGGCAGACGTCGCTCGAGCTGTCCAGCAGCCGGCGCAGCGGGTCGTTTGGCGTCATGGGCAGGATGGCGCTGGCGCGTCTTCGCGCGGAAAAAGCGGCAGGAAGGCCAAGCCGCCATTGTATCCAGCGCATGGCCGGTGGCAAGTGTCACCCCCGTCCGGCGCGGGCACGCGCCTCTTCTCGCCTCCCGCGCCGAATCCGCTAGCCTGATATCCCATGCGGCCGCTCAAGATCGCCCTGCTTTCCCGCTGGTACGCGGAGGAAAACCGGCGCATGGCCGGGCGCGGGCCCGTCCAGCAACTGGCCGAGGCAGTGGCCGACCTGGGTCATGAGGTGGTGGTCCTCAGCCAGAGCAAGGAGGTCGCGGCGCTGACCTCTTCGCGCCTCGGGCGGCTGGAAACCTGGCTGAGCCCGCGCGACCAGCGCCGCGGAGGCTGGACCGGCCTGCGCGACAAACTGGCCAAGGGGCGCTATGGCCACCGCAAGGTCCATTCCGATGCGCTCGACCTGCGCGATTTCCTCGCCGCGCGGGGTCCCTTTGATGTGCTCTGGGCCCAGTGCGAGGAACCGGACGGGCTCGTCGCGGCCGTCGCGGCGCAAAAAGGCATCGCGCTGCCGCCGACCGTGACGCAGATCTTTGCGCTGCGGTTTCGCTTCGACGCGGCCGGGCGGCCCATCTTCACCGGGCGCGACGCTTTGCGGGCGGCGTTCACCCAAGCGACCCGCGTCCTGGCCGACTCCGAGCTGGTGGCGGCGCACCTCGAACCGTACACCGGGCGCGGGCTTTCCGCAGAGCAACTGCGCGCGAAGACGCGGCTGATGCACCACAACGTGCAAGAGGAATTCTTCGCCACGCCGGCGGAGGCGGCCGGGCCGGAGCCGGGCCGGGTGCTTTTCATCGGCGCGCTGAACGTGAAGAGGGGCGCGCTGGTTTTCCTCGACGCCACGCGGCGGGTGGAGGCGTGGCTGGGCGCCACCTTCGCCATGGCGGGCGGCGTGACGGAGCGCGACGCGGAGTTCGACCGCGCGTGGGAGCGGGAGCTGGCCGCCACGCACGCCGCCGGCGTTTCGCCGGAGCTGCTGGGCAAGATTTCCAGCACGGAGATCATCGCCCAGATTCGCCGCGCGAGCGTGGTGGTGCTGCCTTCGCTCTTCGACGAGTTTCCGCGCGCCGTGCTCGAGATGCTGGCGCTTGGCCGCGCGGTGGTGACGACGGAAACGGTCGGCTCTTCCGTGTTCGTGCGCGCCGCGCAGGCGGGGGTTATCGTCCCGGCGGCCGATCCGGCGGCGCTGGCCCGCGGCATCGGCGAGGCCTTGCGTGAGGCACCGCGCTATGCGGAAAATGCGCGCCGGTACGCGCCGCAACTGCGCAACCAGCTTTCGCCGCGCGCCATTGCCTCGCAGTTGGTGCGGCACATGACGGAGATTGTGGCACCTTGAAACGACTTCCATGAGCGACCGCGATCACACGCTCTTCCTTCTCGACGGCATGGCGCTGGCCTACCGCGCGCATTTCGCGCTGGCGACGAACCCAATCCGCACTTCGGCCGGCCGCGTGACCTCCGGCATCTACGGCTTCACCAACACGCTGCTCGACCTGCTCAACCGCTTCAACCCGACGCATCTCGCTGTCGTCTTCGACACCGACGCGCCGACCGCGCGGCACCAGGAATTCGAGGCCTACAAGGCACAACGCAACGCCATGCCGGAGGAGCTCAGCCAGGCGCTGCCGGACATCAAGCGCATCATCCGCGCCTTCAATTTTCCCGTGCTGGAGCTCGACGGCTATGAGGCCGACGACCTCATCGGCACGCTTGCGAAAAAGGCCGAGCCGGCTGGGTTCACCACCTACATGGTCACGCCCGACAAGGATTTCGGCCAGCTGGTGAGCGAGCACATCCTGCAATACCGGCCCTCGCGCATGGGCGACAATCCCGAGACGCTGGGCGTGAAGGAAGTGCTCGCGAAATGGGGCATCGAGCGCGTTGACCAGGTGCGCGATATCCTCGGCTTTTCCGGCGACTCGTCGGACAACATTCCCGGCATTCCCGGCGTGGGGCCGAAGACCGCGCTCAAGCTCGTGGCGCAATACGGCTCGCTGGAAAACGCGCTCGACCACGCGGCGGAGCAGAAGGGCAAGCTGGGCGAGTCACTGGTGAAATTCCGCGACCAGGCGCTGCTCTCCAAGCGGCTGGTCACCATCGACACGGACGCGCCCATCGCGTTCGAGCCGGACAAACTGTTGATCGGCCCGCGCGACGACGAGGCGCTCAAGGCGCTTTTCACCGAGTTCGAGTTCAACTCGCTCGGGCGGCGGCTTTTTGGCGAGGACTTCAAGGCGGGGAGGGGATTTGCCGCACCCGGCGCCTCGACGCAGGAGCAACTCGCCACGAAGCGCCCCGCCTTCGCACCGCCGCCGACTCCCACGGCGCTGCCGCTGCCGCCCTCGCCGACCGGGCCGCTGCGGACGATTGAAGATGCGAAGCCGGATTACCAAGTCGTCGCCAGACTGCCGGACGACTTTTCGCCGGAAGCGACGATGGCCGTTGCTTTCGATTTGGACGCCAAGCAGCAGTTGCGCGGCATGGCATTCGCGCGCAAGGCAGGCGAGGCGCGCTACGTAGCCGGGCCGGGTGCGGAGGCGCTTGCGAAGACCAAACTTGTCGTCGGCCACGATCTCAAGCGCGGCCTGCGCGCCTGGCTGAGCGGTCCCGGCGCGGAAGCGCCGCCCATCTTCGATACCGCGCTGGCCCACTCGCTCGTCTACCCTGAGCTCAAGCACACGCTGGAGTATGTCGCGGAATCAATGCTCGGCTACACGCCGATGGCCGTGCAGGCGCCGACCGGCCAGCAGGATTTCCTTGCCACGCTCGAGTCCTCCAACGCGGATGAACAGGCCGCGCGCCGCGCCATGGAACGCGCCGACCTCGCGCTGCAGTTGCACGCCGCGCTCGTGCCGAAGCTGGTGGAATCAGCGCAGGAACGCGTCTTCTACGAGATCGAGTCGCCGCTCCTGCCCGTGCTGGCGGAGATGGAAAACGCGGGCATCCGGCTCGACCCCGTCGCGTTGGAGGAGGTCGGCCTGAAGCTGCGCAGCGAGCAGGCGCGGCTGGAAGCATCCATTTACCAGCACGCGGGCGCGCCGTTCAACATCGGCTCGCCGCGACAATTGGGTGAGGTGCTCTTCGGCAAGCTCGCGCTGATGAAGGACGCGAAGAAGACCAAGACCGGCCAGTACGCCACCGACGAGGCGACGCTTTCCGCGCTCGCGCCGCTGCACCCGATCGTCGGCGAAATCCTCACGCATCGCGAGGCGAGCAAGCTGCTCTCCACCTACATCAGCGCGCTGCCGGCTTCGGTTTCGCCGGAAACCGGGCGCATTCACACCACCTTCAACCAGCTTGCCACCACCACGGGCCGGCTCAACTCGCAGGACCCGAACCTGCAGAACATCCCGATCCGTACGGCAACCGGCCGCGAGATCCGGCGCGCTTTCGTTCCGCGCAGCGAGGAGCACCGGCTGCTCTCCGCCGATTACTCGCAGATCGAGCTGCGCATCCTCGCCGCTCTGACGCAGGACGCCGGGCTGCTCGAGGCGCTCAACAGCGGCGAGGATATCCATCGCGCCACCGCGGCCAAGGTCTTCGGCCTGCCGCTCGACCAGGTGACCAAGGACCAGCGCAACCAGGCCAAGATGGTGAATTACGGGATCAGCTACGGCATCTCTGCCTTCGGGCTTTCGCAGCGGCTCGGCATTCCGCGCGGCGACGCCAAACTGCTGATCGACGGTTATTTTGCGCAGTACCCGGGCATTCGCCACTACATGACGGAGACGGTCGAACGCGCGCGCGTAACTGGCTATGTCGAGACGATCACGGGCCGCCGGCGCTATTTGCCCGACCTGCGCTCCGCCAACGCCGCCGTGCGCGCCGGCGCGGAACGCAACGCCATCAACATGCCGATCCAGGGTTCATCCGCCGACCTCCTTAAGATCGCGATGGTTCGGATCGCAAAGGTCGCGCGCGAGGAAAAATGGCGCACGCAACTGCTGCTCACCGTGCACGACGAATTGGTCTTCGACCTGCATCGTGAGGAAGAGGGTCGCGTGGTGGAAGCCGTGCGCGACGCGATGAAGCACGCGCTGCCCGAGCTGAAGGTGCCGATTTTGGTCGAGACAGGGCTCGGCGCGCACTGGCTCGAGGCGCATTAAGCCAGCGGCTGAATGGCGCCGCGGCCACTTGAAATTGGGCGCCACGGGTGCATCTGTATCGTATGAGAAACGGATTCTGGCTGATCGGGCTGGCCGCGCTGCTCGGTTCAAGTTTGGCCGCAAGCGCGGGAACGGACATGGTCTCCAGCCATGACTACGATCTGCCCACCCGGGCCTGGCAGCCGCCGCCTCCGCCGGACGAAGGCACGGTGTGGGCTCCGCCACCTCCACCTGTCTATTACGCGCCGCCTCCTCCGGTTGCTTATTACCCGCCGCCCTATGCGTATGGGCCGGGGCCGTATGGCTATTACGGCGGGTACTATGGCCCCGGCTTTTACGGGCCGGCGATCGGCATCCGTTTTCACGGACGGTTTTAAGATCACGCGTCCGCAACTGACCG